>NZ_JBHDYC010000003.1:0-326554 GCF_041894845.1 Natrinema sp. H-ect4 | reverse complement strand
AGAACCGCGGAAACGCGAACGGCGAGCGAAGTGAGCCGTGAGCGAACGCAGTGAGCGAGAACCGTGACCGAGAACCGCGCTCCTGTCGTGGAATCGGGTGTGCAGCGCGTCACGCCATCCCCGCGGCCAATGCATCCCTTTTCAATGCCGCCGATCGAACGGGGGCGTATGAGAGCGCGTCGATCGCAGCCTGTCGAACCGGTGAGCGAACTGCGACTCGAGATCGGATTGAGGGATTTCGAATGAACGAACGACGGTTACGACCGGTGTATCTGATCGGCGTCGGGATCAGCGCGTACGCGTTCTGGTACTTTGCCTCGCTCGGCGACTATCTGTACGCCGTCCCGTTCGCGCTCGTGGTCGCGTTCTCCATCGCTCGCCTTCGGGTACTGACCGCCGACTCCTGACAGCCGAGCGTCGAGACGCTCGCGAATCCGCGGGAACGGACCCGAATGAGGTGAGACCGAAACGGTGAACCGCCGGGACGATCCGAGAAACGGAGAGTGGCTACGTCGAGTTCTCGCGGAAGACCCGGTACGCGCCCTGTCCGATCGCGACAGCTTTCGTCTCGCCGTCGGGTGCCGTACTCTCGACGGTGATCTCGCTGACGCCGACGCTGCCGCCAACCCGGATCACGTCCGCGGTCGCCACGAGATCGCCCGTCGCCGGCCGGAGGTAGTTGACGTTCAGGTTGATCGTCGCGATCCGCGTCCCGAAGGGATCGTCCATCGCCGTCCGCAGCGAGAGGCCGCCGACGGTGTCGATGAGGGTGGCGGCGACACCGCCGTGGAGATCCGCCTGCTCGTCGGGCGCGGCGTTCGGCCGCGTGTTCGTCAGTTTCTCGTCGTAGGGGATCGACATCGTCATCGTCCCCTCGCCGACGTTGTCGACGGTCGTGCCGAGCCACGAGAGGAACTCCTGATTCTCCTCGAGGAAGTACTGGAGCATCGCCTCCGGGTCGTCGAACTCGTCGACTGCATCCATCGTCGGCGCGCCGTCGGTCATAGCCATCCGTCTGTCGGCGACGTTCTTGACAGCTACGTTTCCAGACCTGTCCGTTGTCGGGCGTTCACTCGGCCGCGAACTGGAGACGACGCTCAAGCGGACGGGCCGGGGAGACGCTATAGTAGCCACTGCAAGTCATTGCACGCCTGCTCGACCGACAGCTGTCTGATCAGTGTGTGAATCGTTTCAGTGGCTACTATACCATCGTCGGTCCTGCGGCGGCGGACGGACTCAGTCGGGGACGTCAACGGTCTCCGCTCGAGCGAACGCGCACCCGAACCCGCTCGCCGCGTTCGAACTCGCGATCCGGACAGATCAGCTTTGCACCGAAGTCCTCGTCTCGAGCGCAAAACACGGAGAGTCCGGTAATCGTCTCGCCGTTCGCCGTGACGGTCACGTCGTCCCACGCGATCGTGCGGCCGTCGGCCACGCCGAGTCGGTCGCCGTTCAGCGAGACGACGTGATCGGCTCCGTTCCCCGCGGGCGAATCGGTCGGCTCGAGCAGTCCGCCGCCGTCGTAGTGTGGCAGTCCGCCGTCGAGAACGCCGCCGCCGTCGGCTCGCACGCCGACGAACTCGGTTCCCGGGTCGGGGTGTGCGGGCGCGTCGAGGACCGCGTACGTGTCGCCGCTCGAGACGACTCGGCCGGTGCCGTCCCACTCGAGGGGGCGGACCGACACCCCGAGTTCGATCGGGAGCGATCCAGTCGCTCGATAGGGGTTCTGATCCGGCCCGCGAACGCCGACGTGGAGGTGGTTGTCGACCCACGGCGCAAAGAAGCCAGCCCGGACGAGTCGGCCCAGCGAGTCGCCCGGTTCGACCCGGTCGCCCGCCTGGACCGAGGGGTCGACGTGGAGGATTCGGACCGTCAGCCCGGACAGCGGGCCGGAATCCGCGGGCTCGAGCAGAATCAGGTGATCGTGCTCGGGCGCGTAGGGTTTTGGCGGCGCGCGGACGGTGCGCGTCTCCCGGACGGTGCCGGCGACCGGGCTCGGCGCAGCGGTGGTTCGACCGTCGGTCAGCGTCCCGGGATATAGATCGATCGCACAGCCCCCGTCGTGGGCGGGGTACGGCGAGTTGTACAGCGAAAATCGCTCGTAGCGCGCCAGCACGGTCTCGGGAAGCGTGACGGCCATCGTTCATCGTGATCTGGACGGCGGGAGCGTTTAGTCTCACCGGGTTCAACGGTTCGGTATGCGCGTCGTTCGCGGACGGAGGGACACGCTCGCGGCCGACCGAGACGCGAGTCGACGGCTGCTCTCGATCGCCGCCGACGGCGAGCCAGCCGTCCGCGTCTGGACGCCACACCAGCAGGTCGCCTTCGGTCGTCGGGACGCCCGTCTCGAGGGATACGATCTCGCTTGCGGGGCCGCACGCGGGCTCGGATTTCCACCCCTCGAGCGCGATGTCGGGGGGAGAGCAGTCGCCTACGACGGGGAGACGACGCTGGCGTTCGCTCGCGCCAAACCGCTCGCGGACGACCGAACCGGAACGACCGAGCGCTACGAGCGTGTGACAGTCGATCTCGAGCGAGCACTCGATACGCTGGGCCTCGAGCCGACTCGAGGCGAACCCGACGACTCGTTTTGTCCCGGGACGCACTCGCTGTCGGTGGTGGACGCGAACACCGGCGGGCGGCAACGACGGAAGGTCGTTGGCATCGCCCAGCGCGTCCGACGGGGCGCTGCCCTCGTCGCCGGCGTCGTCCTCGTCGCGAACCGCGAGGAACTCGCGGGCGTGCTCGAGCCGGTCTACGACGCGCTCGGGGTGCCCCTCGAGTCGGCGTCGATAGGGACTATCGCGAATGCGGGCGGCCCCGCCGATCCAGCAAGGGTTCGGACCGCGATTGAGGACGCGCTGGTCGGCGATGCGACGGCCGTTTCGCTCGAGGGCCTCGGTGACGGAGACGAGAGGAGCCACTGAAAAGCAGCGGATGAGAGACTACCGGTGAGTACGGGGAAACCGCGGATCACTCGATACCAGCCAACCGGCATGCGGTGGCGCGCGCTGTCGGCCGGCCGAACGTCAGTGAGGGTGGCCGATGACATTGCGCGAGGGATGAGCGAACGCCGGAGGCGTGAGCGAATCGGCTGGGGAGGGCGTGGCGATTCCCTGTTGCCACGATAGCAGGTCGCTTCATCTCACTCAGTCACTCGCAGAACCCACTGTTCCATTCACAGGAGATAGTGAGCGGCTAAACCGGATTCGAGAGCGTGATCTCCACTCGAGCGAAGCGTTTTGAACGCGGCGGCCCGAGACGTGCCCGATGACACGACTGGTCGAACTCGAGGAGAGCGGGCCACGCAGACTCGAGCCGTCCGATATCGACGATGAAAAGGGAGATATCGCGGTCTGCCAGTGCGGATTGTCGGACTCGTTTCCGTTCTGTGACGGCAGCCATCGGGCGACGATCGACGAGGACGATGGAACAACCTACGTCTACGAGGACGGCGAGCGCCGGGAAGTCGAGCGAGTCGTGACGACCGATAGCAGCGACGAGTAGTCCCGCGACGATCGACTCACCGCGTCGGAACTCGAGTCCGCTGTGTCACTCGCGTGATCGAGACCCTCACATCGAACGCGCGGAGTTACAGACGACCAGCGCGCTGCTCGCAGCCATCGCGACGGCGGCAAAGAGCGGGTTCAAGAGGCCGGCGACCGCCAGCGGGATCGCGACCGCGTTGTAGGCGAAGGCCCAGCCGAGGTTCTGGCGGATCCGCCGATGGGTGCTCGTCGCGATGTCGAACGTCTCCGCGACGGCCGTGAGATCGTCGCCGACGATCACCGCATCGGCCGCGTCGGTCGCGAGCTGGGTCCCACCGCCCATCGCGATCCCGACGTCTGCAGCGGCCAGCGCGGGCGCGTCGTTGCTCCCGTCGCCGACCATCGCGACCGTTCCTCGAGCCCGAAGCCGGTCGACGGTTTCGGCCTTCGCTTCCGGCGGCACGCCGGCGAAGACCTCGTCAACGCCCGCAAGCGCGCGAAACGCCTCGGTCGCCGGTCCCTCGTCGCCGGTGAGGACGACGACCTCGCGTCCGTCGGCGAGCGTCTCGAGGGCATCGTCCAGTTCCTCGCGGGGCGAGTCCCCGACGACGATCAGCCCGCGGACGCGACCGCCCCAGCCGACGACGGCCGGGACGCGGCCGGCCGCGCGAGCGTCGTCGATCCGAGGCTCGAGGGAGTCGGGAACCGCGAGCCCACGCTCCCGAAGGAAGTCGGGGTGGCCGACGACGACGCGTTCGCCGTCGACGAGGCCGCTGACGCCGCGGTCGGTGTGCTCGAATGCCTCGACGGCGCTGTTCGCGACGGTGTCGCTCGCCGCGCGGTCGGCTGCGGCGTCGGCCACGGCTTGCGCGATCGGATGCTCGGAGAGCGCTTCGACCGCGCCGGCGCGCCGGAGCAGTTCGTCGGCGACTCGGTCACTCACACCCCTATCGCCGTCGTCGATCGTGTGAACACCCTCGTCGCCGCCGTCGGCCATGTGAACGCCCTCGTCGCCGTCGTCAACCGTGTGAACGCTCTCGACGGCCATCGTCCCCGTCGTGAGCGTCCCCGTCTTGTCGAGGACGACGACGTCGATGTCTGGCGCGTCCTCGAAGATCGTCTCTGCGGCGACGACGATCCCCCGCTCGGCGGCGGTCTGGACGCCCGCGGCGATCGCCAGCGGGGTCGCGAGCCCGAGCGCGCACGGACAGGAGACGATAACGACCGTCAGCCCGAGCAGCAGCGCCGTCGACGCGCTCGAGCCGGTCGCGAGCGAGACGGCGGCCGTCCCGACGGCGAGGACGACCACCAGCGGAACGAAGACGGTCGCGAGTTTGTCAGCGAGCCGCTGGACGCCCGGCCGCGAACTCTGAATCGACCAGAGCAGGGAGACGAGCCGATCGAGAGTGCTCTCGGCCTCGTCGCCGACCGCGACGACGATCGGGGCGTCGGTGACGACGGTGCCGCCGCGGACGAAATCACCCGCCCCCTTCCCGACGGGCAGGGATTCGCCGGTGATCAGCGACTCGTCGACGGCGGCGGATCCCTCTCGGATCTCGCCGTCGAGGGGAACCCGCTCGCCGGGTCGGACGAGGAGCCGGTCGCCGGGCTCGATGGCCTCGAGCGGGACGGTCTCGCCGCTCTCGAGGCGGGCCTCGTCGACCTGCCGTTCGGTTAGTTCGGCGAGCAGTCCGGTCGCGCGGCGCTTGACCGACGTCTCGTAGTGGGTGCCCGCGGTGACGACGAGGACGATCGCGACGGTGACATCGAAGTAGAGGTGGCTGTGACCGAGCAGTACGGCGACTGCGCTGTAGCCGTACGAGCCGAGCGCGGCCGTCGCCACGAGCAGGTCCATGTTCGGCCGTCCCGCCCGGAGGCTGACGAACGCGCCCCGGAGGATCGGGTAGCCGGTGTAGAAGAGGATAAACGACGTGAACAGCCAGATGTTCGCCGAGAGAAACGCGGTCTCGTAGCCGCCGAAGTCGGCGACCGGCTCGAGGTCGAAGTAGGTCGGGTAGAGAAACAGGACGTACCACACCATGACCATCATCCCGAAGAAGCCGCCCAGCAAGAGCGGGGCGAGGCCGTCGTCGGCTCCCGCGTCACCGTCGGCGGCCGATCGATCGGACGCGGTGTAGCCGTAGCCGGAGACGAGATCGGAAAGGTCGTCGGCTGCGAGCCGGTCGGGATCGTAGACGAGCCGGATCGTGTCCGTCGCGTAGCTCGCCGTCGCGCCGAGAACACCCGGTTCGCGCTCGGCGGTCGTTTCGAGGAAGGCCTCGCACGTCGAGCAGTGCATGCCATCGACCGCGAGGAAGGCGTCCTCGCCGTCGAGATCGTCGAGATTGCGGTCGCGATCGCGGTCGTCCCCGGCCCGGTCTCGCTGGTCGAGCCTCGATTGCACCGCCGACTCGTCCGGCGCATCGTCCGCTCGCTCGAGGGTTCGGTGGACCTCGAGACAGCCCCGACAGCAAAAGGTTCCGTTCACGTCGGAGGCAACGATCGGCTCCGCGGGAGTCGGCAGGTCACAGAGGTCGCAGGTGTCGGTGTCAGCGTCGGTACCGGCGCTCGGTTCGCCGGCCGCGCTCGAGCCGTCGGTCTCCGTTGCGGATCCGGACGAGCGCGCGGTCGGCGGTGAGTCCTGTGCCATCGTTAGAACAGTGGGGTGTACGGCAGCGGCAGGTGCGGGAGGTGGATTCCGTACAGCATCAGCCCGTGCGAGAGGGGAATGTAGCCGAGAACGATGAACGCTGCGCCTAGCCCGCGGTGGAGCCGCACGCGCGTCTCCGCGCCGATCGTGGTCATGACGGTGCCGTAGGCGAACAGCGTGGGGATCGTCCCGAGTCCGAGGACGGCCAGCGAGAGCGCTCCGCGCGTCGGCGAGCCGAGCGAGAACGCGTAGAGGTAGGCCGGGTAGATGATTGGACACGGCATGAGCCCGTGGACCGCGCCGAGCGCCACGATCCCCGGCGACGTCGCGAGTCGATCGACCCGACTCGAGAGCAGCCCCGAGAGGCGACGGAACAGCGCGCCCACGACGGGGAGATCGTGGCCGGGGACGGCGGTCCGCCCCCGCACGTAGTAGAGCCCGCTCGCGATGATCGCAATCCCGACGAGGATCCCTGTCACGCCCCTGACGCCATCGCCGACCGCGGCGACGGCCTCGCTCGAGGCGATCGTGACCGCGCCCAGCAGGCCGAACAGGCCGCCGATGGCCGCGTAACTGGCCGTTCGACCGAGGTTGAACAGGGCGTGCTGGCGCACCTCGTAGCCGGTGAGCGTATCGTCGCGGCGCTTGTCGCTCGCGGCACCGATTCGGTCGGCGTAGGTCGTCACAAGCGGCCCGCACATTCCCAGGCAGTGTGCACCCGCGAGGAGTCCGACGACGAAGAGCACGAGCAGGTTTACACGCTCGAGTCCGGTCCCCGATCCCGTGGCTTCGATCAGCGGAGGGACGGCCGAAAGCCGGCCGTATTCGAGTGGCGCGCCGAGTACGGGGGCGGTCGATGCGGCTGACATGATATCACGAACGATTACGAACGGTTACGGGCAGAGTCACGAGCGGTGTCGATACGCGTGCGAGGGTTACGAGCGGTCACGAGCGGTGTCGGTTCGAGTACAACGGGTGTCATCCGGCGGGACGAATCAGCCGGCTGTGCCGTTTCCGTCGCCACCGTGATCGTGTCCGTGGTCGGCGCCGTGCGTTCCCTCGACCGGCGACATCGCGAGGTACAGCGAGCCGATGATGAGAACCACGTTAATCGCGCTGACGGCACCGGCAAGTCCCGAGTCGGTAACGCCGTAGATGAATACCGGGACGATCGCGAGTAGCCCCACGGTCGCCGCGAGTCGGGGCGTAACTGTCTCGAGGGCCATACCGGTACTGGGAAGGACTGACGTTTAATACCCCCTGCTATTTTCACGGTTCGGGAATAACGGCTGGCCGTAAGTCACCCCCTTACCCTACTCATCCGTATGAGCTCTCAAACACACCAACAGGATTCTGGAACACATCAACAGGATCCCGAACACGTTCGGACGATCGGTCACGACGAGTATGATCCGATCGGGACGCTGATCCTGATCGCGATCTACTTCGTGATACTTGTATTGCTGTGGCTGTTCATGTACTTCGTTGAGTTCCTCGGGAACGGCCCGACCGTGATCGGCGCGCTCCTCACGGTGGTGGGGCTGGCATGAACATTCACACCTACGAGAAGGTCTGGCTGGTCGCGTCGATGGTGTTGATCGTCGGCTTCATCGCGACGATCACGTACGGCGCGATCGGCCCCGGCATCGCGATGATAAACGACGAAGGCGGTGACATCAGTCCGGACGCTGTCGCCGACGACGAGCGGTTCGACGACCCCGGCGTCGAACACGTCGGCGGCAACGAGTACGAGGTGGCCGTCATCGCGCAGGCGTGGTCATACTCACCGAGCGAGATCGAAGTGCCGGCCAACAGCGAGGTCACGTTTTACGTCACGAGCCTAGACGTGACACACAGCTTCTCCGTCGTCGGGACGAACGTCAACACGATGGTCGTCCCTGGGCAGGTCTCGGAGATGACAGTCCAGTTCGACGAAACGGGGGAGTACGGCATTCTCTGTAACGAGTACTGCGGGGAGTTCCACCACACGATGGAGGGGAAACTGAACGTCGTCCCCGAAGACGAGTTCGACCTGACCGAGCTGTCCGTCGAGGCCCCCGACGAGGTCGCGGCGGGTAACGAGACAACGATCAACGCGACCGTGTCAAACGGGATGCAAACCGACCTCGAGACGACCGCAACCCTCGAGATCGGCGACCAGACGGACGAACGCGATGTGACGGTCTCGGGCGACAGTAGCGAGACCGTGGAGTTCCCGGTCGACACCGCCGAACTGGAGCCAGGCGAGTACGACTGGACGGTCACCGTCGACGGCTACGAGGAGACCGGAACGCTCACGGTCACCGACGCGACCGCCGGCGATGACGGCGGTTCCGACGGAGGTGACGGCGATGCGTAACGCCTACGTCGACCAGTTCCCGACCGAAGCGCGCGTGATCAAGGCGGCGTTCTGGAGCTCTTTCATCGCGCTGGCGATCGGCGGCTCGCTCGGCCTCGTGCAGGCGCTCCACCGGACGGACGTCTTCCGGTTCCTCGAGTCGCCGGACTACTACACCGTTCTGACCGCCCACGGCGTCTTGCTGGCGATCTCGTTCACGATCTTCTTCCTCGTGGGAGTCTTTACCTGGGCGGTGACGACCAGCCTCGATCGCGGTGTCGAAGACATTCGATTCACGTGGGGCTGGTACGCCATGATGGTGGTCGGAACGGTGCTGGTCGGCGTCACAATCTTCGCCGGATTCCTCGAGGAACCGCCCGTGGTACTCGGCTCGGAACTGTACGCAGACGTCCTCTTTACGTTCTACGCGCCGCTGCAGGCACACCCCTTCTTTTACATCGGGCTGGTGCTGTTCGTCGTCGGCTCCTGGCTCGCCGGGGTCGACTGGTTCCGAACGTGGTGGGCCTGGCGGAGCGAGAACCCCGACGAACGGATCCCGCTCCCAACGTTCATGGTGTTGACGACGACGCTGTTCTGGTACATCTGTACGCTTGGCGTCGCGCTGTCGATCCTCGTCTTCTTGCTGCCGTGGTCGCTGGGGCTCGTCGACTCCGTCAATCCGCTGTTGACCAGAACGCTGTTCTGGTACTTCGGCCACGCAGTCGTCTACTTCTGGCTCATGCCGACGTACATCCTGTGGTACACGATGTTGCCGAAGTTCTCCGGCGGCAAACTGTTCAGCGACCCGCTCGCACGCGTCGTCTTCGTGCTATTCCTGTTGCTCTCGACGCCGCTGGGAATCCACCACCAGTATCTGGATCCGGGCATCGCTGAAGGGTTCAAGTTCATCGCGATGACAAACACGATGTTCCTCCTGCTGCCGAGCCTGCTCACCGCCTTTACCGTCGTCGCCAGCATGGAACACGGTGCGCGCCAGCGCGGCGGCGAGGGCTACGTCGGCTGGCTCACGGCGCTGCCCTGGCGCGATCCGATCTTTACCGGCATGGCGCTCGCGGGGCTGATGTTCGCCGCGGCCGGCTTCTCCGGCATGATCAACGCGGGGATGAACATCAACTACCTCGTCCACAACACGTGGTGGGTCGTCGGCCACTTCCACCTGACCGTCGGCACCGCCGTCGCGTTGACCTTCATGGCGGCCGCCTACTGGTTCATTCCGCAGCTGACCGGCAAGGAACTCTGGAACCGCTCGGTCGCGCTGGGGCAGGTACTGCTCTGGTTTATCGGGATGACGTTCATGTCGAACGCGATGCACCGATCCGGGCTGTTCGGGATGCCCCGCCGGACCGCCGAACCGCAGTACCAGGGCTTCGAGTTCGAGCCCGCCGTGGGCACCGTCGGCGAGATCAACGCGCAGGTCGCCCTCGGCGCGGTGTTACTGACCGTGTCGCTGGCCCTGTTCCTCCTGAACATGGTCATGACCTCGTTCAACGAGACCAGCGACGCGATCCCCGACAACACCTTTGCCGGCACGCTCTCGGGCCCCGAGGACTCGCCGGCCATCCTCGACAACCTCGCGCTCTGGACCGCGATCGCCGTCGTCCTCGTGATCTTCGCGTACACGCTCCCGCTGGCGAGCATCATCGACGGGGGCGGTCTGTTCGGCTCCGGTATCGACGGCTTCCAGCTCGGCATCGAGACCGGTCGCGCACTCGTCCTCGAGTCCATCCGGGAGGTGGTTCCCTAGATGCGCATCTCGAAGGGCGCGCTGTTGGTCGTTATCGCCGTCCTCGTGCCAGTTATCGTCGAGCTCCGAACGGCCCTCTCGTGGTTCGGCATCGAACTGTCCATCCTCGAGTCGCTCGGGCTGAGCGTAGTGCTCATCCTCGGGCTGGTGCTCTGGGCGGTGTGGCCGCCCAACGGTGACGCCGAGGCCGAGCCCTCAAGTTCGAACTGAGGCTCGCGCTGTTTCTTGCTCGGTTCTCCGTTTACTACGCATCGGGAGTATCGGAGACGGTCATCGGTTCGGAATACAGGACCAAGAGACACGATCGAATCGAGAATTACAAACCGCCCCCGGGTGGCGACGATACACCCTCTCAGAACGCGTCGCGTTCCCGAAGCCGATCGACCACGTCTCGGACCCGCTGCGATGCTCCCCGCGGCGCGACGAGGATCCGGTCGTCGAACGCGGCGACGATCAACTCATCGACCTCGAGCAGTGAGACGTGTGAATCGGGCGCGGCGACGACGTTGTTCGTTGCGTCGATCGAGAGGACGTCTCCCGCGACGGTATCGTTCTCCGCGTCGTCGTCAGCGCTCGTCTCGAGCGCTCGTCCGACGGCGTCCCACGTTCCGAGGTCGTCCCAGCCGACCGATAGCGGCGTCACAAACGCGTCTGTCGCCCCTTCCATGATCGCGTAATCCACGCTGACCGGATCGATCGCGTCGAAGCCCCGCTCCGGATCGCCGTCCTCGAGCGCGTCGACCAGCGGTGCGAGCGACGAGTCGCGCGCTTCCCGGAGTACCGCACCGGGCGTCCAGGCGAAGATTCCGGCGTTCCAGTACGCGCCGGCCTCGAGGAGCCCCGTCGCGTCATCGCGGTCGGGTTTCTCGGTGAAGCGATCGACGACGCCGAAGTCACCGCGCTCGCCGAACTCGCTCCGTTCGGGAACGATGTAGCCGTAGCCCGTCGCCGGCCGCGTCGGCTCGACGCCCAGCGTGACCAGCCCGTCCGTTTCGGCCGCGATTTCGGCTGCGCGCTCGAGCCGTGTGGCAAACGCCGCGTCGTCGGTGACGTGGTGGTCACTGGGGAGACAGACCAGGACCGGCTCCCGATCGAACCGCTCGCGGAGTCGCCAGGCGGCGTAGACCAGCGCCGGGCCGGTGTCCTTGCCGTCAGGTTCGACCAGCACGCCCGCCTCGGGCGCGTGTTCGTGGATATCGTCCGTAAAAGCGTCGCGGGTCAGGACGTAGCGTTCGTCGGCAAACGCAGTCCGAGCCATCGTCCCCGAGAGCAGCGAGCGCTCGCCATCGAACGCGAAGAACTGTTTCGGCCGGTCGCTTCGGCTCGCGGGGTAGAGTCGGCTGCCGATGCCGCCGGCGAGGACGCAGGCGACGATTGCCCGATCCATGTTACCAGGTCTCGATTCGCCCTTCGCGGACGTCCTCTGCACACCCCTCGCAGTCGGGATGGCCCGCTTCGTAACAGGCCGGCCGGTACTCGTCGTCGAGCTTCGCCGCCCGCTGTTCGGCGTAGCGCCGACAGACGATCTTCGCCCGTCCCGCCTCGTCCGACGGTAACTCGCGGGCGTTTTTCGCCACCTCGTAGGCCTCGCGGGCCTCCTCGAGTTGGCCGTCGGTCGATCTGCGAAGCTCCTCGAACTGTTCGCCCGCGCCCTGCAGCGTCGAGCGCAGGATCCGCTCGAGCCGACGCCGATCCGCCATTGGACACCCGTTCGACCGGCGGGCACATAGGCCCGTCGCCAACGGCGGCCGTCGGAGTCGGCCGCGCGGAGTCGATGACAACGACTTTGCCCGACTCTCCCGTCGAGTACGGACATGGATATCCGCGACGCGCTCCGTGGGATCACCTGTCCGACGGTGACTCCCTTCGACGACGGATCGATCGACGAGGCGGCGCTCGCCGACCTGCTCGAGCACCTGCAGTCGGGCGGCGTCGACGCCGTCTTCCCCTGCGGGACAACCGGCGAATTTCCGAGTTTGACGGCCGACGAGCAACGACGCGTCGTCGAGGCGACCGTCGAGCGCGCGGAGGTACCCGTCGTCGCGGGTGCCGCGGCGACGAGCGTCGACGACACGGTCGCGGCTATCGATCGCGCCGCCGACGCGGGGGCCGACGCCGCCGCGATCGTCGCGCCCTATTTCACCACCGCGAACGCCCCCGCGGGCAACCGGCGGTTCTTCGATGCCGTCCTCGAGGACGCGTCGCTCCCCGTCCTGCTGTACAACATTCCGCAGTGTACCGGCCAGAGCATCGAGCCCGAGACCGTCGCCGCCGTCGCGACCCACGAGCGAGCGATCGGAATCAAGGACTCGAGCGGCGACCTCGAGTACTTCCTGTCCGTGCTCGCGAAGACGCCCGACGAGTTCCTGTGTCTACAGGGGTACGACGCGCTGTTGGTCCCCGCGTTGCGGATGGGCGCCGACGGCGGGATCAACGCGCTCTCGAACGTCGTCCCCGGAGTCCTGCGAGCGGCGTTCGAGCGAGCCGAGGACGATCGCGGCCGCAAACTCCAGCGCGACGCGATCTCGCCGCTGTTCGAGGCGTGTACGACCCACGGCTTCGCCCCGGCGACGAAGACGGCGCTGGCCGAGCGCGGCGTCATCCCCGCCGACGAGGTCCGCCCGCCGCTGGTCGCCGTCGACGACGCGGGTACCGAAGCGATCAGTGGCGCGCTCGAGGCCACGCTCGCAGTCAGCGAGTAGTAGCGAGAGCGGGTGTGTCAGAGAACTGCGCGGCCGGTAAAGAAAGCGGACGATTAGCAGTAGTAGACCCAAAAAGTGTGTTCATTTGAACACTCGAGTTCCGTATGGTCACCGAACGCAGCGACGTACGGGCTGATTTTCAGTTCCACGTCCCGTTCCGGAACTGGGATGCGACTGTGCTCTCCGCATTGGGGACACGCGACTTCTCGAGTTTCTTGTACTTGCATCGGCGCTGATCACCCACTATACGTCACGAATGATAATGAACTGCACCTCACACTACTTGATAGGTTCGCAGTCACTATCTCAGTTGTACTTAGCAAACTCTGTTGTCCTCAAAGTCCAGTTTTGACCCTACAGAATATGGGAGATTGAGGTATTCGTTTAGAAATCAGCCCTGACCTCGCTTAAAACGTCCTCAAGGTCCGGATTTGCGGAGGGGGACATCGTAACTGGGCGGGGACGTAGCAAGATATTCGCTAGATTTTCCCTCCAATTGCTCGAGAGCGGCATTAGTCGTCTATGATATACTTGGGAACCATCTTTGTTTTACTCGGATATGAGCTATAGTTCTAAGTACTTTATTAGAAGCAGCTCATCCACCTCTGTCAAAAGATACTTAAATTTCGGCCGTTAATTTCTCTAATAGATATGGTGTTGTATGGGCTGATGCCAACGATAAATGTAGGGATTATTCTCCCAATCACGCTTTTGATCTCGGTTCTTAGTTTGTACCTGTTTTTTTACAGAGACAACAGAGAACTTGGACTCGTAGCGTCAATCACAGTATTCTTATTGCTGAGCATATATATGTATCTCAAGTCCAACTACATTATATCGGTGATACTGCTTCTAACAGCCTTTTTCACAGCCTTATCCCAGATTTATAGCTAAAAACTATAATAATAGGTGTTTCTATAAGCCTGGGAAAATTGGGTTAGTGTCTACGCAATAATAATTACCATCACAACAATTGGTCAAATTGATCCCTGCGGCAGTAAGAGCGCCGGCACAACTAATACAAGTCCATTTCGCAGGAGTAGCGGCGCACGTTGCACAATTATTGCCACCGGCGGCTGCTATCGCTGCTGATGTGCTAATGCACTTCAGATCCCAATTACTGCAGAAGCAGTTAGATGCCTGGGCCTGAACATCACCCTGTATTTGATTCATGTCCTCCGAATCCAGAGTAGCTGATTCAGTTACAACATCTGAACCATCCACCTTGTAAGTGATCACTTTTAATTCGTCAGTATCCTCAGCCGAAGTCCCATTTGGATAATAATCCCCAACTGTGGGGAAAGAATCAAGGCTGGAGGAAGTTATGTGCGCCTCTCCACCATCTTCTGGTACATCGAACGGGATACGAATAGTGTAATGATTTTCCTTCTCTGACGAGTAAACCGTTTCCCAGACAGTCGCACTCCATATTCGGGGAGAGAATCCTTGATCTCTCCAGGCTTGTGCAATCTTCATTATATCGTCCTCATTCTTCATCTTAGCTATTTTTCTATACTTCTCTATTCCATCTAATTTGTTAACGTCTTCCAACTCGTTCTCTAACCCCTTTGTAGATATTTTACTGCTAGTGTCTTCCCTAGCTGAGACACTCCCAATAGCCGTGCTTGAAATTCCCCCAGCAACTGCTATCCCTGAGGCATTTTTCAGTACTGAACGTCGACTTCTCGTGGTATCTTTTTCTACCATCAAGAAGACAAAGAATCTAAAGAACATTAAAATTTTCTGTCCTAATTAGCATAAAAATTGTGTACCTATATATAGACATATATCTCTCATGAAGTTATTAGAAGTGATGAGATCGGTTAGAGATAGTTACTGGCGATAACGGTTCTATCCAGTCATAAATGGCCAAATAAAAACTGAATCTGGCCCTCACTGTGATATCCAGTACAGGTAGTTGGACAGTCCACGTAATTCGTGATGTGCGATAGCTGCCAGGAAAATGCGGCTATTGCCGTGAACCTCCGCTACTGGATAATCATCTGGATCAATGACGGTACCTCCCAAGTCCCTGTATCGGTCTGAGTCACCTGTACTGAGCGATTTATCAATTTGAAGAGAGGTGGTGTGCGACGAATTTTATGATACCTTGGCAAGAGAACCAACTGAAGCGAATCCCACCCGATCGCCAGACTGACGGTACCCCATCGACGCCCGCTTGCGGTTTCTTTCGCCGACGTTCACTTCCGCTCCGGTGGCGGTACTTTAAATACTATCGGGCGCGAACGGACGTATGCCTCCCAATGAAACCAAAGAGGAGGCGAGAAACAATGAGCGACGTACGACAACACGCGGACGACATACACGAGCAGTTTTCGGACCACCTCGAGGACGTGAGCGTCGAGGACGTCGAAGAGCGCCTGACCACGCTCGTCGACGAATACAAAGTACCGATTGACGAGGCGCGCCGGAGCGTCACCAACCACTACCTCGAGGAGGCCGGCCTCGAGCGCGAGGACATCTCGAGTGGCGACAGCGAGAAAGCCAACGTCGAGGATGTCGACGAACCCGAGGAGTGGATCGACCTGACGGCCAAAGTCATCGAACTCTGGGATCCCCGCAGCGACTCGGTCGCACAGGTCGGCCTGCTCGGCGACCCAACGGGGACGATCAAGTTCACCAAGTGGGCCAAATCCGACCTCCCCGCACTCGAGGAGGGCGGCGTCTACGAACTTCGCAATGTCGTCACCGACGAGTACCAGGGCCGGTACTCGGTCAAACTCAACTCGACGACAGTGATCGAGGAACTCGACGACGACCTCGAGGTCGGCAACGACACCAGCGAGATCGAGGGCGCACTGGTCGACATGCAAAGCGGCAGCGGCCTCATCAAGCGCTGTCCGGAGGAAGACTGCACGCGCGTTCTCCAGAACGGCCGCTGTAACGAACACGGCGAGGGCGAAGGCGAGTTCGATCTCCGCATCAAGGCCGTCGTCGACGACGGCATCGACGCCCACGAGGTCATCTTCGACAAGGACGCCACCGAGGACCTGACGGGGCTGAGCCTCGAGGAGGCCAAGGACATGGCGATGGACGCGCTCGATACGACCGTCGTCGCCGACGAGATCAGGGACGATATCGTCGGCACCTACTACCGCATCGAGGGACCGACGTTCGGCCGCTACGTGCTGGCCGACGACGTCGAGGAACTCGACGGGCCGGTGGATGCAGAGGAACTGCTGATCAAAGCGAGGTCGATGTGATATGAGCCAGTCAGAACTCACCCGCGAAGTCGCCCGCCGCGTCTTCGCCTCCGAATTCAACGACTCGACGTACACCTTCAAAGAGAGCGACAACGAGCGCGCGCCCAACTACGCGCTGCTCCCGACGGGCGACCGCGCGAACCGCGTGTTCGTCGTCGGCACCCTCACTGAAACCGAAGACGTCGGCGACGAGAGCGAGTACTGGCGCGGCCGGGTCGTCGACCCGACCGGGACGTTCTTCGTCTACGCCGGGCAGTACCAGCCCGAGGCCGCCTCGGTCCTGCGGGACACGGAGCCGCCGGCCTACGTCTCCATCGTCGGCAAACCCCGCACCTACGAGACCGACGACGGCACCGTCAACGTCTCCCTGCGACCCGAGTCCATCTCGATCGTCGACGACGCGACCCGCGACCGCTGGGTCGTCGAAGCCGCCGAACTCACCCTCGATCGCATCGAGGCCTTCGAGGAGTGGGAGGCCGAGCAGGAAGCGCCCGAAAGCGGCTCGACCGCACCGACGAACGAGTACGCCGAGATGGCCCGCGAGCGCTACGACTCTCCCGTCGTCAACTACCGCAACGACGTCATCCAGGCACTCGAGAGCCTCGAGACTGTCGAGGAGGAAGAACAAGCGGACGATCCGGAAGCGACGATCTGACGCGGCCGGCTCGATTCTTTGTTTTTCGCCCGATAGCGATTGCCACGGCGAGCTATCGAACGGCCGCGAGCATCGCATCGATCGCCGCGAACTCGTCGTCGGTGACTTCGTGGCCCGTCTCGGGATAGCACCGCTCGTCGACCGCGGCGTCCGCCCGCTCGAACAGCCGGACCGTCGTGGCAACCTGGTCGCGATCTACGTGCGGGTCGTCTTCGCCGTAGCCGAGGAGGATCGGCGTTTCCTCGAGCGAGCCGTCGATGTCGCTCGAATCGATCTCCTCGGTCGTGCCGGGGAGCGAACCCGAGAGGACGGCGAGGCCGCCATAGCGGGCCGGGTTTCGGCGGACGAACGCCGCGGCGACGCACGCACCCTGCGAGAAGCCGGCGATGACGGTCCGCTCGGGTGGGACGTCGATCGCTCGCGCGCGCTCGAGGGCGGCCGCCACGCAGTCGACGCTCGAGGAGAGCCACGGTTCGTTGTCGGCTCGCGGGGCCGTCGACGGTCGCGGATACCAGCGGCTTCGCTCGGCCTGCGGTGCGAGGATTGCGACGCCATGTCGGTGGACGGGTTCCATGAGGTTGACGATGCCCTGAGCGGTCGCGCCGCGGCCGTGACAGAGCACGAGCGCCGCGTCTGCGGCCAGCGCGGGCGCACCAGCGGTGAGCAGCGGCTGGCTGGCGTGGGGTCCCGAGACGGCGTCCATCGGCCTGCCTGACTCCGCCCTCGTCATCGGTTCTCGCCCCGTCCCGTCGGCGCTCGATCCGTCGGAACCGTCAGTTCCGGCAGTTGGCTTTCGATCAGGTCGCGGTCCGCCTCGAACCACTCGGGAAGGAACAGCGATTCGCCGGGTTCTTCGCTGCCTTCGCTCGCCGCGATGCCGTCGGTTTCGGTCGCCAGTTCGAAGAGGATGCCGCCGGGCTCGCGGACGTACAGCGAGTGGAAGACGTGGCGATCCTTGACGCGGGAGACGTCGTAGTCGCGATCGTCGAACAGTTCGCGCCACTCGTGGAGGTCGGCTTCGGACTCGACGCGGACCGCGACGTGGTGGAGTGTCCCCTGCCCTTCGCGGCCGAAGGGCGCGTCCCGGTCGAGCACGTCGACGACCGTGGCTCGCGACCCGGAGGCGCGGTACCGAATCCGATCGCCGTCTTCCGCGTCGTGCTCGAACCCCAGCGTCTCGAGCGTGCCCGCGGTCGCGTAGGGATTGACCGACAGCGTCGTGACGCCGTGGAGGCCGCGGATCGCGTGTTCCGCCGGTACCGGCCCCGCAGTCCAGATCTCGACGCCGCTCGGAATCGGCGGACTGGCCACGAGTCCGATTCCCGTGCCCGCGGGGTCTTCGAACCGCAGGACCCGCTCGTCGAACCGCTCGAGTGGCCCCTCAACCGCGATGTCGCGATCCTCGAGTCTCGTTTTCCAGTACTCGAGCGCGTCGGGCGGGACGACGAACGAAACCGATTCGATCTGGGGGGTCCCAGGCCGGCCGGGGTCGCCGTGGGGATCCGGGAAGTGCGTGAGAACCGTTCCTGGCGTCCCGTTCGCATCACCGAAGTAGAGGTGATGCTGGAGGATGTCCTCGAAGTTTACGGTCTGTGTGACGAGTCGGAGACCGAGCACGCCGCTGTAGAAGTCGATCGCCGCCTGGGCGTCCCCGACGATTCCCGTCACGTGGTGGAGTCCCGGCGTGTCGGACAGCATGGGGCGTCTGTACGGGCTCGAAGTGAATAGCCTGCCGGGTCTGCCGACGGGTCGAGCGACCGACCTCCTGTCTGACAAATGGTTAAGTGTCGTGAACGACGACTAGGGGTATCCATGGGGAACAAGAATAAGACCATCTCGTTTCGGGTCAACGAGGACGCGTTCGAGGCGCTCCAGGCGATCGCCGAGGAGCGCGATATCTCGCTGTCCGCCGTCTTCCGGGACTACGTCGACCAGCTCGTCGAGCACGACGGCCGGGTCGAGGTCGTTCCCGAAACCGAGCTACAGGCTCGGACCGGCGGAGCGGGCGATGAGGAGGACGTCTCGTTCCCACCGACCGTCGAAGTCCCAAAGCGCTTCATCCGCGAACACGAGCGACTGGAACTCGAGGCCGAGCACCTCCGGGAGCAACTCGACGAGTACAAAGGGTACGTCAACGACCTACAAGACCGCCTCGAGGACGAGGAAGAGGAGGTACTGCTGCTCGACGAGTTAGACGACGAGGACGAGGACGAACCCTACCAACTCGGGTAGCGCTACGCCGGCGAGAACGGCGGCGCAGACGTACGGTGAGCGCCCGCGGCCGGTTCGATGGCGAGCCGTATGATTTTGTTTTCGCGTTCCGTGTCCGTTTCGCAGCCGTTGTATTGGCTTCCTCGGACACTGTTCCTCTGGAGGGGAACACCATCCGAGCCCGTTCGCCGCTCGGCGTCCGACGAATCGCGATGACGCAAGCCTTATGTACATATGAGTACGTCGATGTACAATAATGAACTCCGATACGGAGCTCGCTCCCGCGGTGCAGTCGATACTCGAGGCCGCCCGGGAGCGCGCTGGCGGTGAGGACGACGTGAACGTCGATGCGCGTTCGCTGCCCGACGCACTGGCGCGGGCGGAGGCGGACGGGCGAGTCCCGGTAATCGCGGAGGTGAAACCGACGAGTCCGACGGCCGAGGGAACTCGAGCCGACGATCCCGTCGAACTGGCCGAAGCGATGGTCGAGGGCGGCGCGGCGGCGATCTCCGTTCTGACGGAACCGACTCACTTCGGCGGCTCGTCCGATGCGCTGACCCGCATTCGAGCGGCCGTCGACGTTCCCGTCCTGCGCAAGGACTTCGTCCTCGATGCGGACGGAATCGACGTCGTCGCAGCGGATCTCCTGTTGTTGATCGTCAGATTCGTGGACGATCTCGAGGGGCTCGTCGACGCGGCCCGCGAGCGCGGGTTTCAACCCCTCGTGGAGGTCCACGACCGCGCTGAACTCGAGACCGCACTCGAGGCGGGGGCCGAACTCATCGGCGTCAACAACCGCGATCTGGCGTCCCTCGAGGTCGACCTCGAAACCTTCGAGTCGGTCGCGCCCGAGGTGCCGGACGACGTGACGCTGATCGCCGAGAGCGGCGTGTCGTCGCCGGCGGACGTTCGTCGGATGCGCGAGGCGGGTGCCGACGCGTTGCTGGTCGGCAGCGCCATCATGGACCACGGTGCGGGCGACAGCGACGTGACGGAAAACACGCGACGACTCACGCGGGCGGAATCGGCGGAGGCGACGGGCCAAGCGGACTCGAGGACGGAGACGGACCAGACATGAGCGAGCACGACGGAGACACCCACACATGAGCACGGAACGCGAACACGACGGCGAGAGTGAATCCGGACGCACCGGCACGTTCGGCGACTACGGCGGCCAGTACGTCCCCGAAGCGTTGATGCCGGCCCTCCAGGAACTCGAGGACGCCTACGAGCGATACGTCCTCGAGAACGAAGATGGCTTCATGGACGAGTTCCGCGAGCGGATGCGCGATTTCGGCGGTCGGCCGACGCCGCTCCAGCGCGCGGATCGGTTGAGCGAGCGCTACGATCGCGAGATCTACCTCAAACGGGAGGATCTCGTCCACGGCGGCGCGCACAAACTGAACAATGCACTCGGACAGGTGCTGCTGGCCAAGTACATGGGCAAAGAGCGGATCATCGCCGAGACCGGTGCGGGCCAACACGGCACCGCGACCGCGATGGCCGCGGCCCACCTCGACATGCCCTGCGAGATCTACATGGGCCGGACCGACGTCAACCGCCAGCGGCCCAACGTCTACCGGATGCGGATGAACGGGGCCGAAGTGAATCCGGTCGAAGCCGGCAGCGGGACCCTGAAGGAAGCGATCAACGAGACGATGCGCGACTGGGCGACTACCGTCGAGCGGACCCACTACGTGATCGGTTCCGTCGTCGGCCCGCACCCGTTCCCACAGATGGTCCGGGACTTTCAGGCGGTGATCGGCGACGAGGCCCGGAAACAGATTCGGGAGAAGACTGGACGACTCCCCGACAGCGTCGTCGCCTGCGCTGGTGGCGGCTCGAACACGATGGGGACCTTCGATGCGTTCGTTCCCGATAACGAGGTCGACCTCTACGCCGTCGAGGCCGGTGGCTCGAGCCTCGAGATCGACGAGGCCGACGGCGTCGCGCCCAACTCCGCGACGCTCTCGACGGGCACCGACGGCGTCCTCCACGGCGCGATGACGAAACTCCTCCAGAGCGGCGACGGCCAGATCATGGAGTCCCACAGCGTCAGTGCAGGGCTGGACTACGCCGGCGTCGGCCCCGAACTATCACATCTCGTCGAGACCGGCCGCGTAACGCCCGCGAGCGTCGACGACGAGGACGCGCTCAACGGCTTCCACCGGCTCTCGCGACTCGAAGGGATCATTCCGGCCCTCGAGTCGAGTCACGCACTGGGGTACTTGGAGGAGGAATACGAGAATCTTGGCGACCTCGTCGTCGTCAACGTCTCCGGCCGCGGCGACAAGGACCTCGAAACGGTGCTCGAGGAGACCGAGAAACGGGATCTCGAGGCCGCGCCGGATGTGGAGGTGTTCGACGGATGACTGACGACGACAAACGACCCGCAACCGACGAGCCGACCGAGTACGACAGCGACGTCGAAGCCGCCATCCGCGAGGACCATCCCGCGCTAATCACCTACATCACCGCGGGCGATCCGTCGCTCGAGGACACCAAGGCGTACGTCGAGGCGCTCGACCGCGGTGGCTCGGACCTGATCGAACTCGGCCTCCCCTTTTCGGAGCCGATCGCGGAAGGACCGACGATTCAGGCCGCGATCAACCGCGCGCTCGAGGCCGGGACGACCCCCGCGGGCTTCTTCGAGTTGGTCGACGACCTCGAGACCGAGGCACCGCTGCTGGTGATGACGTACTATAATATGATCCTCCAATTCGGAGACGAGCCTGACGTGCGGCCGTTCGTGGAGCGGGCCGCCGAAGCGGGCCTCTCGGGGATCATCGTCCCCGACCTCCCCGCCGAGGAGGCCGACCCGCTTCGCGAGGCCTGCGACGCCAACGGCCTCGATCTCGTCTTCATCATCGCGCCGACGACCGAGGGCGAACGCCTCGATACAATCATGTCGCAGGTCTCGGGCTTCGCCTACGTCCAGGCCCGGCTCGGGACGACCGGTGCGCGCGCGAACGTTTCGGGTGCGACCCACGACAGCCTCGCGCGGCTGTCGGAGTACGACGTGCCCAAAGCCGTCGGTTTCGGCGTCAGTAAGGGCGATCACGCCGCCGAAATCATCGAGGCGGGCGCGGATGGCGTCATCGTCGGCAGCGCCTTAGTCGACATACTAGCCTCGAGCGAGACGCCCGAGGCAGCGGTCGACGCACTCGAGGCGAAAGCCCGTGAACTCAAACGCGGTGCGCAGCGCGGTGCGACTGATGCCGCGGCAGACGCGGTGGAAGATCCACCGGAAACAGAACACCCATAACTACAAGCTTGCTACACTCCCGCAATGACCACCGGAACTGACGCGCGACTCGACCGAATCGGCACAGACGGATCCTACGTGATCGTCCCGATGGATCACGGCATCACAATGGGTGCCGTCCAGGGATTGAAAGACATCGAATCGACCATCGACGGCGTGACCAGCGGCGGAGCGGACGCCGTCCTCACGCAGAAGGGGATCGCACCGCGCGTCCACGACAACAAGAACGGACGGGGGTACATCGTCCACCTCAACGGCTCGACGACGATCGGGCCCGACGAGGAGGATAAACGCATGACGGGAACCGTCGAGGAAGCGATCCGGGTCGGTGCCGACGCCGTTTCCTTCCACATCAACGTTGGCTCGGACCACGAACCCGACCAGCTCAGCGAGCTCTCGGAGGTAACCGAGACGGCCGAGCGGTTCGGAATCCCGGTGCTCGCGATGGCCTACGCCCGCGGGCCCGGCGTCGATCCCGAGGACCCCCAAGCGCTGGGCCACGCGGTCCGCCTCGCCGAGGAACTGGGTGCCGACATCGTCAAAACGGGCTACAGCGGCGACGCCGAGAGCTTCCAGCACGTCGTCGAGTCGACTCGGCTTCCGGTGGTCATCGCCGGCGGCTCGAAGGGATCCGACCGCCAGACGATCGAGATGGTCCGCGGCGTGATGGACGCCGGCGGTGCCGGCGTCTCGATGGGGCGCTCGATTTTCCAGCACGAAGAGCCCGAGGCGATCGCGCGGGCGGTCGCCGGCGTCGTCCACGACGATCTCTCGACCGACGAGGCACTGGCCGAAGCGGGACTGGCACTCGAGATCTAGAGCTGACGGCCCCGTCTTTTCTGTAGCGGGCTGTCTCTCAGCGCTCACAGCAGCCGTTGGATCGCTCAGTGACAGTGCGTATCGAGATGGACGTCGCGGTCGGCGTAGCGGGGCGATAGCTCGACGGTGGCGTGATCGACGCCGTGGTGAGCGAGTTCGTCGTGAACGCGGCCGACGACCGCCTCGGCGTCCGTCATCAGTTCGACGTCCGTTTCGACGTGGACCGTCGCGACCGTGATCTGGCTGCAGATCTGCCAGGCGTGGAAGTCGTCGACGCGAGTGACGCCCTCTATCTCGCGGATTTGGGCTCGAATGTCGTCGCTCTCGAGGGGCGTCTTGAGGAAGAATATCTCGCCGCTGCCGCGCAGTACAGTGATCGCCGACCAGGCGACCACGGCGGCGATGAGCGCCGCGGTGAGCGGGTCGATGACGCTGATGCCGGTCACCTCGATGGCGACCACGGAGACGATGACGGCGACCGAGCCGCCGGCGTCGCCCAGCAGGTGGTAGAACGCCCCTTTCTCGTTGAGGCTCATCGCGTCGCCGTGGAGGACGTAGACCGAGCCGATATTGACCAGCAGTCCGCCGATGGCGATGGCGATCGTCGGGCCAGCACCGATGGCGACGGGCTCGAGGAACCGCTGATACGACTCCCAGAGGATGAAGCCGACCATCGGCAGGAGGAGCAGTCCGTTGAGAAAGGCGGCGAACGGCTCGAGGCGGTGGAGACCGTACGACCAGCGGTCGCCCTCGCCGTAGTGTTCGGCGACGTGGGCGGC
Source organism: Natrinema sp. H-ect4 (assembly GCF_041894845.1). NCBI lineage: Archaea > Methanobacteriati > Methanobacteriota > Halobacteria > Halobacteriales > Natrialbaceae > Natrinema > Natrinema sp. H-ect4. Next base: position 302,658 of record NZ_JBHDYC010000003.1, on the reverse strand, counting down.
GGCGAAGGCCATCACGTACGCGAGGGCGTCGAACAGCATGTGGACGGCGTCGCTGATGAGTGCGACCGAGCCGAAGGCCAGCCCGCCCGCGAGCTCGACGACGAAGCCGACGACGTTGATCAGCGAGACGGCGGCGAGCTTGCGGCTACTCGTCGACGCCCCACCGTGGCTATGGCCGCCGTGATCGTGGCTGTGGCTACCGTGGTCGTGACCGTCTTGCGAGTCGTCGTGGCTGTGCGCCGACTCGGTGTGACTCATCGTAGGTCGAACTCATCGGTTCGAACTTATTAATTCGGCTGCTATCAGACGGCGTTTTCTATGCTAATCATAACAAAAATAGCAGAGTGAGTTGTTAACTTCCGCGTCGCGTCTCGCGGTTCATCACACACGATCCACCGAATCGGAAGAATTTCAGCGGCAGTCTGCCTTCTCGAGTCTGTGACCGACGGCGAGGAGTACACGCTCGCGGACGAGATCGTCGCTCGTGCGCGGATTCACGCCCGCGAGGTCGTCGACGAGTACGAGCTGGCAGTCAACCTCGAGGCCCTCGAGTGGGAGGTGTCGACGCGAGCGCGCCGCCGGGCGGGGGCGTGTCGCTGGCACGCCGACCGCGAGGTGGCGACGATCGTGCTCGCTCGGAAGGCCTACGAGGCCTACGAGTGGCCCGCGTTCGCCGAGATCGTCCGCCACGAGCTCATCCACGCGTGGGAGTTCCAGCGCTTCGGCGAGTCCGGACACGGCTCGCGGTTTCGCGAGCGGGCCGCGGCGCTCGAGGCCCCGCGCTACTGCGAGGCGTTCACCGAGCCCCGCTACGTCCTCCAGTGTCTCACGGCCGACTGCGACTGGCGCGCGAAGCGCCACCGCGCCTCGAAGCCGGTGAAGTCGCCCGATCAGTATCGGTGTGGGGCTTGCACCGGTGCGCTCGAGGTCGAACACGCGGCCAGCGGCCGAACGTGGACGACCGCGAGCGGCTACGGCGGCGCGAAAGCGGCGCTCGGCGACGACTGGTAGTGAGACGGGATGCGCCTATTTCGGACCTGAATTATGCGACAGCATCCGTTGCTACCCCGGGGTGGGAATGAAAGGGGCTTTCAGGGTATTGAGTAGGCGAAGCAAATTGAGATACCCGCTGACAAGGACACCTAGTCGACCGCGGAACACTTATTCGCCTCACACGACCTGTTTCGGGTATGGGAATACTCGAGTTGATGCTGGGTAATTCAGAGCCCGGCGAACAGGGCGTCGAGGGCAAGTCCTACGCGCTCCCGAAGGAGACGCACGACTTCGTCTACCCCGTCGCGGTCCGTCGGGAGGAGGTGGCGGCGTTCGCCGAGTTGCTCGCGGCCGAAGCGGACGCGCCGCCGCTCGCGGACGCGGGCGACGACCTGCAGTCGGTCTTCGACGGGCTGGTCGGCGAGGGTGGCATCGACGCCGAGGAACTGACCGACCAGATGAGCCGGCCCCGCGAGGCGATCGAGCCGATGATCGAGACCTGGTCCGAAACGATCGAGCGGGACATCGGGGTCGTCTACGCCCGCGTGGGTGCCTACGAGAACCTGGTGGCGTTCGTCAAGTTCTGCAAGCAACGCGACGAGGACGACGGCGATCCGTTTGACCTCCCCGAGACCTTCCCGGACGCGGCGGCGCTGCTCAAGCGACTCGAGGAGGGAACCGATACGCAGTACCGCGCGCTGGTACATACGGATCTCCTGCCGGACGAATAGCGCAGCGGTCGCTCTCTAGACGATCGTCTCGAACGCCTCGAGCGACGCGAGTTCGTAGGTCGGCACGTGCTCGCCGGACGCGTCGTCGCGGCCGATATCCAGCCAGGCCGAATCGAGTCCCATCGCGTTCGCACCCGCGATATCGGCGTGGAGCGAGTCGCCAACGTGGATCGCCGCGTCGGGCGCGACCTCGAGTTCGGCGAGCGCGCGTTCGAAGGGGGCCGCGTTCGGCTTCGGAAGGATGCCCGCGCTCGGCTCCGTGAACACTCGGGCGTCGAAGGCGTCCGCGATGCCAAGCGCCTCGAGTTTCTGCGTCTGCGTCGGTCGCCCGCCGTTCGTGATGAGGCCGACCCGCCCCAGATCGCGGGCGCGCTCGAGCGCGGCTTCCGCGCCGGGCCGGAACTCGACGGCGGTCGGATCCTGCACCTCGAGGTGTGCCGCGGCGAGCGTCGGGGCGATACCAGAATCGATTCCGGCGCGCCCTGTGACTTCGGTAAAGAGGTGCTCGTAGAACTCGCGGTCCGTCTCGGCGGTCGGCAGATCGGGCACCGCGGCCCGGAGATCCGCGGGCGTACAGAACTGCTCGCAGCCGGCGCGCTCGAACGTCGACTCGAGGACGGTCGCGGCGTCCCGGGTCGGCTCGCAGAGGGTGGAATCGAGATCGAAACAGATCGCGTCGTAGGCGGCCATCTGCTCTGTTCTATGAGCGGGGGCGTTCTCAACGTTTCGCCGACTAGATGAGAGTTCTAAACGTGCAATCAGTACCGCTACGAACAGCCCGAAAGCCCCGACGCGCTCGTCGGCTGCAGCTCGCTGTGATCCTCACCTCGCTGCGCTCGGTTGCGGTTCTTGCGTCGCTTCGCTCGACGAGCGCGTCGCCCCTTTCAGTCCCACCCGACTGGTGGTTGGATCGGGCAGCAGAAATCTGCCGGTTGATTGGGGTGGGTTCGACTCGAGCCCCCACCGCCGATTCCGCAGCAGTTATTTTTGTTGACACGCCGTGTGGTGTATGGAGGTCGTCAAGCGAGTGCACGTCGTGCCGCTGGGCTACGAGTTCGATCGGATCCTCGAGCCGATCCGGACCCAGCGGGCCGATCTGGTCTACCTGCTCGAGGACGACGGCGCGGACGATGGGGGAACGGATACTGACCGAACGAGCGAGGGCGATGACGGTACCGCCGCGCGGAACGCGACCGCGGACGCGGACTATCACGACGAGTTGCGCGCCGCACTCGAGTCGATCGTCCCGGAGGTTCGGACGTGGGAGTGCGATCTGACGGACGTCTACGCGGTGCTCGGCGACGTGACGACGATCGCCGACATCCACGCCGACGATCAAGTGTACGTCAACGTCTCCGGGGCCGGTACGATTCCCGCGATCGGCGCGACGATCGCGTGCATGGACGTCTCGACCGACGCCCACGCCTACTACGTCGAGCCGTCGGAATACGCACACGACGGAATCCGCGAGCCCATCTCCTTCGGTCTCGACGAGATGGAGCAGATTCCGACCTACCCGATCGAGTCACCGACGCGCGACCAGGTCGCGATCATGGAGTTTCTCGCCGATCCGGCCGCGTGGGATGGCTACCACGACGATCGGACGGCACCGCCCAAAAAGAAAGACCTCATCGAGTACGCCCGCGAGCAGGAACTCTCTTTCATGGCCGATCGCCGCTCGCCCGACGAGCGTACCGGCGAGGACAAAGGCGCGTTTCGAGTGTTGGATACCCACGTCCTCGAGCCGCTCGCCGAGGACGGCTACGTCACGATCGAGGCGGTCGGTCGCCGGCGCGTGGTCGAACTGACCGAGCGGGGCGAGAACGCCTACCGAGCGTTCCATCACAAGCTCATGGACGACGGCGGCGGGCCTCGATAGGAGGTGCCACCGGGGAGGAAGGACGTGGGGGAAAAACGTCTTGGGAGGGAGGAACGTCAGCGGGGAGAGTGCCGCTCGCGAGGTGGGCACGAGATGAGACGGAGACGGCTCAGTCCTCGCGGTGGACCAGGGTGTAGAGCCTCGTCCCCAGGCGAGCGAGTTCGAGGTCGGCCTCGAGCCGCTCGATGTGATCGCGAAGGGCGGCCGCGTCGAGCCCCGGGACCTCGCGGTCGGTGCGGGAATCGAGATGGCTGCTCGCGCGAGCGAGCAGGAAGGGCGCGGCGTCAGCGAGGCGCGAGCCCGGTAACTCGGGGCCAGCGTTTCGCCCGCGCTCGACCGCGGCCAGCACTTCCTGTGCCACGACGAGCGTCCGGCGCAGCGACCGGATCTCGTCGGCATCGGCGGGCGGACACAGGTATCGTGCCAGCAGTTCGTCGGCCGCGACGACTCGAGCGGGATCGATGTCGAACATCTCCGCGACCCGCTCGCGGTCGGGTTCGCCGACGCCGGTTCGGCGACACGCAAGCCGGACGGCACCCAACACGGCCGCCGATCGGCCATACTCGAGCGTCGCCATCTGGCCCGCGTGCTCGAACACCGCTCGAGCGACGTCGGCCGCAGACTCCACCTCGAGCCGACGGGCGACACGGTCGATCGTCAGTTCGACGTTCGTCTCGAGGTGGCGCTGACCCATGACTGAACGATCGGCCGGACGGGTATTATCGACTTCTGAGAAGGTATTGCTACTATCGGTACTATCGCGAGTATCGCGAGTATCGCGAGTTTCGTTACAATTGCGGTCACGGTAACTGTGATGACGGGCCGCCGCCGCGGGGATACGGTAGGGCCGCCCCCATCGACGACTGCCGATCGACCCGCCCCCCTGCCTGATCCGCCACGTTCAAGCCGGTTCCCTTCGAGGGTCGATTCATGACGCGATCTGTTTGGGTAAAAGCCGACGACACCGTCGGCGACTGGGACGACCGCCGGGCGCGGATCACCGCAGCGCTCGAGGCGGGTGCGGACTGGGTACTGGTCGACGAAGACGACGTGGCGCGCGTTCGCGAACTCGGCGACATCAACGTCGCGGCGTTTCGGACCGACGGCGACGTAACGCTGGTTGACGATATCGACGACGCCGAAGCGGACGCCGAAAGCGACGACACCGTGTCGGCCCCGCAGGCGGACGCGATGATCGTCGGCAAGGACGGCGAGGGCGACGCGACGATCGACCTCCCCGAGGACTTCTCCGGCTCGGCAGATCTCTCGACGTTGCGGCGCAAGGGCGACTTCGATCGGGGCGCGTACGTCCGCATCCTCGGGAAAGAGTACGAGCGCTTCGCCGAAACCGCCGCCGAGGAGGCCGACCACACGATCGTCGTTGGCGAGGACTGGACGATCATCCCGCTGGAAAACCTGATCGCCCGCATCGGTGAGGAGACCGACCTCGTGGCGGGCGTGACCAGCGCCGAGGAGGCGAAGACGGCCTTCGAAACCCTCGAGATCGGCTCCGACGCGGTCTTGCTCGACTCGGACGATCCGGACGAGATCCGACGGACGGTCGAGATCCGCGACGAGGCCGAACGCGAGAGCCTCGACCTCGAGTACGCGGAAGTGCTTGCCGTCGAGCGCGCCGGCAGCGCGGATCGGGTCTGCGTCGACACCGGCACCCTGCTCGAGCACGACGAGGGGATGCTCGTGGGCTCGATGAGCCGCGGGCTGGTGTTCGTCCACGCCGAGACCGCCGAATCGCCGTACGTCGCCTCCCGCCCGTTCCGGGTCAACGCGGGCGCGGTCCACGCCTACGTCCGCACGCCCGACGGCGGCACGAAGTATCTCTCCGAACTCCAGAGCGGCGACGAGGTACAGATCGTCGACCTCGCCGGGAACACCCGCGAGGCCATCGTCGGCCGGGCCAAGATCGAGCAGCGACCCATGTTCCGGATCGCCCTCGAGACCGAGAGCGGCGACCGCGTCGAGACCCTGCTCCAGAACGCTGAGACGATCAAGGTCGCCACCGCGGAGGGGCGAACGGCAGTGACCGACCTCGAGGCCGGCGACGAGATTCTGCTGTACGCCGAGGACACGGCCCGTCACTTCGGCGAGGCCGTCGAAGAGAGTATTATCGAAAAGTAACGTCGCGAGAGCCGTCCGGTGGCCGCGTTATGCGTCGTTCGTCTCCGCCTCCGGCTCGACGGGCTCGAGTCGCGTCGTACACCAGTGGCAGAACTCGAGGTCCTCGTCGATCTCTTTCCCGCACTCCGGACAGGCCAGTCCGTCCGTGTCGGTGTCCCCGGCTGAGGAGTAGCCGAGCGCGCGAAAGGTCGCGTCGATCGCAGCGAACAGGGCGATAAACGAGAGGAGGAACTGAGCCATCGGGTCGGTGTTCTCGGCCATGACGGTCGCCTGCTCGAGGGCCTGGTCGACGCTCGTCATCGGTCCGGCTGCTGTGAGCTGGTCGATCGGGAGAAAGAGCGCGCTCGCCGTAAAGAAGAGAGCGGCAAAGGCGGCGGCGCGAAGCCAATCGCGAACGAGGACGTGGCCTGCGCCGGGCATGATTACCGAGAGGCCGGCAGCGAGGATCGCGCGGAGCCATGTCATTGTACGTGGGGATGGTAGGGGACCCCCGCCCTTAACATTCCGATTTCGATTGTTTTTCAGGTCACTCGAGTCGTGCCATCAATCTCGCGAGTCGTTTGCCGATCGGACTGGCCCGGCGTGGGCTTTCGCGGGACCGGCGCGTACGGACCTGGGTTTCTCGGACATCGAAGCCACATAGCAACAGAACAATGAGTTCAAATAGCTCGTCCGGGATATCGCCGAAGTCGAGAGAGAACGGTCACTCCGTCTGCGTGACTTCCTGCTGGGTCGGATACTCCTCGTCCAACTCGCGAAGCAACCGGGTGCTCTTCCCGCTCTCGCGAATCATCTCGATCAGCGAATCGAGACGGTACAGCGAGACCTGGCCCGGCGCGTAGTCGCTAGTATCCGACTCGAGCGGCGCGTAGCCGAGTTTCGAGCCGTAAAGCGGGCCGATGATTCGCGTGTGACTGCCGAGTTCACCCATCGCGATTCCGGCCGCGCGAATTCCGTTTCTGGTCGCCGTATCGATCGCCGTGAGGACCCGCAGGCAGTCGGATCGGTCGTTCGCGTACGTGGCCACCTTAGCGATATCGCCGTACCGATCGCACTCTGCGATGATCGCGTCGAGCGTCGCCTGGTCCGGCGTCTCCTCGAATTCGTGAAAGGAGATTACCAGTTCCACGCCCTGTTCGCGGAACTCGTTGAGTACCCACTCCATTCCGCGCGCCGTCTCGAGTTCGACGTCGACCCGCTCGACGGCGTCGAACTCGGCGGCCGCCATCAACTGATCCAGTCGCCCCCGATCGGCCGCCTCACCGCCGAACCATCGGGATCGATTCGTCGCGAGAATCGGCAGTTCCCCATCGTAATTGCGCAACTGTTCGATCGGTTCCTCCGCACTGTCCATTCGAAATTCGATAAGATCAGCGTTCTCCCGGGCTTTCGGCTCCCGTGTGAGATCGTTGGTTGTGGCAGCAAGGGCGAACTCGTCGGCAGTCATGATACGAACTACCAATCCTCTCCGTAAAAGCATTTCGAGAACTGCTGTCCCGTATTCGAGGCACGCGGTTAGTCACTCGGATTCGGAGGTGGGTGGATCCGTGGGAGAAAACCGCTCAGCGGGAGGAGAGACGGCCGACATCTGAGAGTACCGCCGTCGCGGTCTCGGGACCGCCGGCCCCGCGACCGCTCGCATGTATCGACCCCGCGTTCCGGGTCTCGATCTGGACGACGTTTCGCGTTCCGCCGACTGCAAGCGCACCGTTCTCGGGGACAAGCCGCGGCCCGACGCGGACGCCCTCTCGGGTTGCCTCTCCAATGAGCCGAATCGTGCGTCCGTCCTCCGCGGCGAGGTTGAGCGCGCTACCGGGAATCCCCTCGATACCGTCGACCGCGGCATCCGAGAGGTCGAAACCGCCGTCTGCAAGGACGTTCGCGAGGATAACGAACTTGAGCGCGGCGTCGGTTCCCTCGACATCGAAGCTGGGATCAGACTCGACGACGCCCAGGTCTTGTGCTTCCGCGAGGACGTGTTCGTAGTCGAGCCCTTCGACGGCCATCCGAGTGAGGATGAAGTTGACGGTGCCGTTGAGCACGCCTCGAACCGCCGTCACGTTTTTCGGGGCCGCGTCTTCGATCGTCGATATCACCGGAATCGCGCCGCCGACGGTCGCCTCGAATCGAATCGAGCCGGCGCTCTCGGCCTCGAGCGCACGCAGTTCCTCGTAGCGTTCGGCGACCGGCCCCTTGTTCGCCAGCACGGCGTGGCGGTCGTCCTCGAGCGCGCGCTCGACGTGGGAGAAGCCGGGTTCGGCGTCGCCGAGCGTCGTCGGCGTGGCCTCGACCAGTACGTCGTACTCGGTCTCGAAGACCGCGTCGGGATCGTCCCGTCCGATCGGTTCGGAGCCGAGTTTTCGTCCGACGGCACTGTCGACGTCGATACCGTTTGGATCGATCGCGGCGCTCGCCGAGTCGGCGAGCGCGACGACCTCGTGGCCGTACTCGCCGGCGAGAGTGGCCACGGAGCGGCCGACGTCACCGGCTCCGAGAATAGCGAGTCGCATTACGCATCACCTCCCATCAACGGCTCGATGACGGTCAGTTCCTTCTCCGTCCCGATCGAGCGAATCGTCTCGAAGACTTCGTCAGACCGACCGGAGTCGATCGCGATTCGGAATCGCGCGCTCGAGATGTCGCCGGTCCCTTCCGGCGCGGCCAGCGAGACGTCAAGGACTGCCGCGCTGGCTTTGTTCTCAATTTGCAAGATCGTCTCCGAGAGATCGGTTTCGATGAGATGGCCGATAAGAACGAGCGTGATTTCCTCGCCGTAGCGCTCGGCACCGGCCTGAATGACGTTGACGCCGGTCTTTCGTAGGCTCTCGACGATATCGTCGAACCGATCCGGCGGACAGCCGAGATCGACTTCGACAGGAATGTGGCCACGCGGCGTGATGTTACCGCGCTCGTGGTGAATGCTCATGAGATTCCCGCCGTTCTCGGCGATCGGTGCGAGGGCATTGAGCAACTCGCCGGGCTCGTCGACCAGTTCGAGGCGGACAGTGTACGTGCGAACGCCGCCGTCGGTTTCGATGCCGAGATCACTCCGCCCGCTCGATTCGTTATCCATTGGGATCACCGCCTGTCGGTGCGTGGTAAATCGTCATCGGAGGCATGCTATACGTCTCCGTAGCGGCCACGTAAAAGGTTATAGATCCACTTACACCCGCCTCAGACGGCTCGAGAAACACGCTCTGTCGGGGCTGGAGTTACGACGGTCATCGTCAATTTGGACCGTCTGGAACGGCGCTCCCACGTCGTTCACCCTGGCAGGATTCCATCTCGACTGTGCGGTCAGGTAGCGATGGATGATTCAGCGAGTAGGGGCCATAGATTCCACTTTTCTGAAAATAGTTAGTAGAAATCAGTTGTGAGAATATACCAGTTTGAGATAATATACTACCACTGCTGCTTTGCGAATGTTGCCAAATATTTTTATTTAGCATAAATAGGGAGAGGTTATAGTGTTTTCACCCCCTAAATTACACTATATACCATTTTCTATGGAGGAAGTATAGTCAGGTGTCGTTCTCAAATTCGAATAGAGTCCAGAAGAAAGGTCACTGGCAACACGAAAGGTCTATTTAAATAGATTATATACGCATATAAGTATCAGTTCACAGATCTGGTAGTTGTGTGATAATCGAGTGTGTTCCGTCGTCCGGTAGTATCTAAAAATTCAGACTATTATAGTAGTATGATAGTTTCGAGCAGATGTCCATATATCATCTGTTTTGAGGTGAAAATACTCTGATCGAAGTTGCATACTGATCCGAGCTCGGGACCGGCCCCTGCTTCGGCGAAGGAGGTTGAATCGTTCGTCGGTGACTCGAGCGGCCGAGCCACTGTTGTTTCAATAGTATTGAAACCGACTGCGAACGGAACGCCAATTCGTGAACCTCCCTTCGTTTCCCGCGGCACAGGAAAATTACAACCATATGTATGTAAGCCATCGTGCGTCATGTCCGGATGGATTTCGGATATGATCGGACCAGTAAGGGGGTGCCGGTATCATTCAGAGCGTCTATTCTCCCGTTTCAGACGGTTCAGCGATCACTCGTACTGTCGAATCTTCAGATCTATGATGTTCTTCTTGTCCAGGATCGCAGGAGCGAGTTCGTCTTCGATCCGATTGCTCCCCATCCGACTGAGAGGCCCGCTGATGCTGATCGCACCGATCATACCGTCCGGTTTCGACGTTATTGAAGTTGCGACGGCGCAGACGCCGGGAAAGTGTTCGCCGCGGTTGATCGAGTACCCTCGATCCCGAATCTCCGCTAGCTCCTCCAGCAGTGCACCCCTGTCCGTGATCGTGCTATCGGTGACTGCCGGTAATCCCCGTTTCTCGATGATAGCGTCGAGCTCCACCTCGGAGAGTTGTGCGAGTATTGCTTTGCCCGTCGCGGTCGAGTGGAGGTGGAGGTGCTTACCGAGTTCCGCGTTGTCGTCGATCGACTCTGCGCTCTGGGATTTGTACAGCTGCACCGAGTAGCCGTTCTCCTCAACCGTAATATTGGCGTGTTCGCCCGAATCGCGCCGTAGATCGTCGATCTCCGGCTTCGCCGCCTGATAGAGCGCCATGCGATCCCGCATTTGACCCCCGGTATCGAGGAACCGAAAACTACAGCGGTATTCCCCGTCGTCTTTGATCACGTAGCCGGTCTCGACGAGCGTCGCGAGGTGGATGTGCGCCGTACTCGGTGGCAACTCGAGATCGTCTGCCAGCTCCGAGAGTGTCGCCCCCTCGCCCTCCCGCAAGTATTCGATAATTGTGAACGACTGACCAACGCTCTTCAGCCGTCGTGTATCCGTTGTTTCTCCGTCGGCCATACTGTGCTATTCTCCCACGGTCTAATAAGCGCTGCGGCTCGTTTCGACTATGTTGAATCCGCTCGAGTTACGATCAGCCAGTGGATGGTGTACTAACTCGTCATCGCGACCAGTTTGGACCGACAGATTACGCGAAAACAGTCGGACGAGGCGGTTACTGAATCGAGTCTTCTGGGCCGACGACTTCCATGTCCTCGAACAACTTGTCGTAGCCGTTGCGTTCGAAGAGGTACTCGCCCGCCACGACGTCCTCGCGGACATCGTCTTCGGATTCGAGCTTCTCGTATGAACGCTCGAGAACGGCTTCAGCGCTCTCGCTCGGGACGACGGCGAGACCGTCGTCGTCGCCGACCACGACGTCGCCGGGGTCGACGGTGACGCCGCCACAGGAGACGGTGACGTTGATCGAGCCGGGATCTTGCTTGAGCGGCCCGCGGGGATGGGTACCGCGGCCGTAGACGGGGAACTCCATCTCGCCGAGCTCCCTGCTATCGCGGTAGCTCCCGTCGATGACGAGGCCGGCGAGATCGTTGGCCTGACAGGAGGTACACATGAGTTCGCCCACGTGGCCGGTCTCGGTGAATCCCTCGGCGTCGATGACGAGGACGTCGCCCGGTTCCGCCATCGTGATCGCCTTGTGAATGATCAGGTTGTCGCCGGGTGCGGCGTTCACGGTGATCGCGGTCCCGGCCATCTCGATGCCGCTGTACGCGGGTCGGATTCCGGAGTCCATGGTTAGCCCGATATTTCCGGTCACGTCCGAGACGATGGTGCTCGGAATCTCTTTGAAACCCGATACGACGTCGCGGTCCGGTCGCTCTACGTCGTGCTCTATCGTGTGCATGATCGAGTCGACGAGAGCGGCGCACCTTAATCTGCCGATCCACCGAACCGTCGCTCGGACAGCGATAGTCGGTCGCGAGCGTCGGGTGACTTCCGAATCCGTGTTACATTCGAGGTGCAGTATCAGCCGGGAGCGGACGGCTCGATCACGCGAAACTGGACTGGCGGGAATTACCGATCGGTGGGAATTTTCGTGTCTCCCTTTCGTGTCTCCCCCGAACGAACGGGTACGGATGTCCGTTCAAGAAATCACCGACGGGATTCACGCAATCGAGTTCGACCATATCCGCGTCTTCGCCCTCGAGGACCGACCCGACGACACCGTGACGCTCGTCGACGCGGCATTCCCCGACGACGGCGAGGAGTTGGCCGAGATCGTCGAGTCGGAGTTCGGCGGTCTCAATCGCGTCATCATCACGCACGGGGACGAGGGACACTTCGGCGGCGTTCCGGCACTGCTAGATCGATTCGAGCCGGAACTCGCCGTGCCGGCGGGTGCCGAGCACTTCTACGAGGCTCTGGACGTCGACCCCGACGTCGAGTTCGGCGACGAGGACCGGCTGGACGGAAATATCCGGGCGATCGAAATCCCAGGTCATACGGTCGCGACGACCGCCCTGTTGCTCGAGGACGACGAGACGGTGATCGCCGGCGACGCGCTCGAGGGGTCGGACCGACGCGGTCTGCCGCCGGGCTACCTCGTACCGCCGGCCGAACAGTTCAACGACGACAGCCACGCCGCTGCGGAACGGAACCTGGTCAAACTGTTCGACTACGACATCGACGCGATACTGGTCCACCACGGGACCAGCGTCCACGAGGACCCGCTCGGGAAGCTCAACGACTGGCTGCTCGATCGTGAGTGGACCCTCGCCTACGACTAGAGATCTCCGACGGCTGCCGTCGTCAGTGACGCGTCAGCTGATCGAGATTGTGTACACGTTCGGCAGCGGGTCAGTCCGGGGCAGAGCGCGTCCCGAATTTCCGTAAACTGACGAGGAACAGTACACCGACGGCGGCACTCGCGGATGACAAAAATTGGAAACGGCGCGACGTTCGAACGCGTCCTACCCGCTAATGTCGAGTTCCTCGACGAGGTTGCCGTAGTACTCGTATTGCTCATCGAGGAAGCTACTGAACTCGTCGGGACCGCGCTGAACCCGCATGAAGTCGTTGTTGTTCATGAACTCCGCGAACTGGTCGTCCTCGTACACCGATTCGTAGACGTCGACGATCGCAGATTTCGTCTCGTCGTCGATGCCGGCCGGAGCGAAGTGACCCAGCCAGGAGCCGATCTGAATGTCGAGTCCCTGTTCCTGCAGCGTCGGCGTGTCGGGGAGCGCATCGACCTGCTCCTCGAACGCGACGCCCAGCGCCTGCAGGTTGCCGTCCTGAACCTGCGGTGCGACTTCGGCCGCCCCAGCCGCCGTGCAGTCGGCCTCGCCGTTGGCGACGGCCGTCATAGCGGGTGCCGCACCGTCGTAGGAGACGTGTTCAACCTGAACTCCCGCCTCGTCGGCGATGCCGGCCGCGGCCATGTGCCACGAGGAGCCATTCCCCGAGTTCGCCATCTGCAACTCGTTGCTCTCGCCGTACGAGATCCACTCATCTAACGTGGAGTACTCTGCGTCTTTGTTGACGACCAGCGCCGCCGGCATCTCCGTGTACTGCATGATTGGCGTGATGTCGTCGGGGCTGAGCTCGGCGATACCGAGGTGCTCGAAGAGCGCGATTTCGGGCGCGGTACAGCCGATCGTCTGGCCGTTGGGCTCCGAGTTGGCCGCTGCGTTCATCCCGACGGAGCCGGAGCCGCCGGTCTGGTTCGAAACGTTCCAGCTGACTTCGGTGTGGTTCTCGGCCGCATCCGCGACCGCTCGACTCGTTCTGTCGGCCCCACCGCCGGCCGCCCAGGGCGAGACGATTTCGACCGGTCGCGACGGCCACTCTTCGTCTTCGTTCAGATCACCGATGCAGCCAGCCGTCAGCGCGACCCCCGTCACACCGAGTGACTTGATGGCGTTTCGGCGGTTCAACACGGTACGATCGCTACTATCCCCATTGGCATCTTGTACCATTCTACCCAAGTCGTGGATCTGTTATCATTTATAATTTTTGGTCGGCGTTGTCGGCTCGGTGGGAGATAGCGGAATCCGAATCGGATCTCTCGAAGCTGACCGTGTTCCGCGTCCGCCCGGTCGGCTTCGGACGCCGAGTACCGCCGAGACGCGACGGTCGTCGGGACTAACGCTCGTCCTCCGAGTTCCGGATCGTCGGCGAATCCCGACGGTTCTCCCGTTCGATCGAGCGCTCAGTGGACCCGCCATTGCGGCACACGCGTCGACCCGAAACACCCGACGAGTCCCCGTAGTCGAGTCGGTCCGCGTCCGCCGATCGAGAAGTTCCGCACGATCCGTAAGTTTATACACCGACGGCGATGTGGTGAGAATATGCGCGGACTAGCCAAGACCAGTCGTAGCTCCGGGAATATGGAACTCATCGACATCGAGAGACCGAATCCGGGGTGCGACGAGGTACTGATCGAAGTCGACTACGCGGGGCTCTGTGGGAGCGACGCCGGTATCTACCGATTCAAATCGGCGTTCGAGCGGATGGAGCTACCGACGATCATCGGACACGAGTACACTGGCCGAGTCGTCGAGGCCGGCGCCGAGGTCACGAAGTTCGCACCGGGCGACCGCGTCGTCGAACGGCCAATCCGCGGCTGTGGCGACTGTTATCAGTGCGAAATCGGGCAGGAGAACGTCTGCCAGAACATGGCGCTCACCGGTATCGACCACAACGGCGCGTACGCGGGATACGTCACTGCCCCCGAGTCGGCCCTCCACTCCGTTCCTGACGACGTCGAGCCGCGACACGCAGCGCTCGTCGAACCGACCGCCATCACGACTCGAGCGGTGATCCGCAACTCGCGAGTCGCGCCGGGCGATCGCGTCCTCGTCGCCGGCCCCGGACCGATGGGCGTTCTGACGGCGCAGGTCGCGGACGCTCAGGGTGCCGAAGTCGTCGTCGCCGGCGTCGGACGGGACACCTCCTATCGCCTGCCCCTCGCCGAGAAATTGGGCTTCCCGGCGCTCAACATCGAGGACGACGACCTCGAGGACTATCGCGACGCCCTGACCGACGGCGTCGGTTACGACGTCGTCTTCGATACGACGGGTCACCCCTCGGGACTGCCAATGGCAGCCGAGGAGGTCCGAAAAGGCGGCCAGATCGTTCTGGTCGGGCAAACAGGCGAAGCAACGATGGACTTCACGCCGCTCGTTCGATCGGAAATCGACCTTCAATGTACCTACAGTGCGATGTACGAAGACTTCGAGCGCGCGCTCAGGCTCATCGGCTCAGGCGATGTCGATCACGAGACGTTCCTCGACGATCGGTTCAGCCTGCTCGAGGCCGAGGAGGCCTTCGAGACGTTCCTCGAGGGCGAAACTTGCAAGCCGATTTTCGACGTCTCAGTGCTGCGCGACTAGTCCGTCAGTACGGCAGTACGACCGCCGGACGGCCCGGACGAGTACCCGCGAAGACGGAGCATTCTCTCTTCGAACGTGGCACCGATTCCGTCGTGGCGTCGAGTGAGCGGACCGACGGTCGATCCGGTCCCAATTCACGACCGCTCGAGCGAACGCGCGACGGACGTTGCATACCACGGGAACATCGACTACCCATACCACGGGGACGTCGACTCCCGATTTCAAAACCAGTTCGTCGAAACGAGATCGATTCCGAGGGACGTGGCAGTTCGCCCGTCGATTAGACCGCTCACTCGTCGGTACGCGGGTCCCACTCGTTCCACTCTCGCTCGACGAGGAAATCGTCGAGCTTCTGTTTTGGGTCCTCGAAAACGTGCGAGCCGTGGAAGACGAGCAGGGTCTCGAAGTCGTACTCGAGCAGGTTGTAGAGGTTGAGCTCGGCGGCCCGGTGGTCGTCGTTGAACAGCGCCGGCGGCGGGAGAAGGTATCCGGCCGGCAGCCCGCCGCGGTCGGCTCCGTCGAGCGTATCGCCGGAGATCAAAATGTCCCGATCTTCGAGCAACAGGGCGGACGTCGCCTCCGTGTGACCCGGCACCTGAATGACGCGGATATTCCCCGCCAGCAGATCGCCGTCCTCGTAGGCGACATCGGGTTCGACGTCGAGGTCCGACTCCTCGAGGTGGTCGTACAGCTTCGTCTCGTCCGCCGGCAGGACGAGTTCAGGGTCGAACGCATCCATCACGTGCGCGAGGCCGCCGTGGTGGCCGTGGTCACCGTGGGTGAGGATGACGCGGTCGACGTCGCCGTACTCCGCTTCCAGCGTCTCGACGAGTTCCGCACCGTTCTCCTCGAAGGCGGTGTCGATCAGCGTCGTCTTCCCCTCCGGGACGTCCTCGAGCACCAGCACTCGAACGTGATCGAACTGTATCTGATCGATGCCGTCGGTTACACTGCTCAAAGTCATTGTCAGTTACCGTTTGCGGCGCAGCTCTAATTAAATGTATCGGTGGCCCGAAGCCGTCGGCCGGCGGAGTTCGGCGGGCGTTCGACGAGGAGGAGCGACCGAAACCGCGCTCGGAGAGTAGCGGAGTAATTCGAAGCCCACCGGCCCGTTTCGATCTGCGGGCCGCGGGATCCGAATTTTGGGGAGCAATCGGAACGCAGTCACCACCCTGTCACCCCTCATCGATCGACACCAGCAAATTTATAGTGAGCTGTGGGAGTTACGCTATAACAAGGGCGGAAAACTGATGGTCATAAAACGAATAACACGGCGTGTTCAACAAATCGACGTGGGTAACGTGAAATCGAATCCGCTTTCGATAGTGTTTATACTGTTAGCGCTCGCTGTTATCGCTCAAGCGAACCAGTTCCCCGAGGATGGGGAACTCGGGCCGGGATTCTTCCCCATTATGCTGTCCGCGGGAATTATCGTCTTCGCGATCGTGAATCTCGTCGTTGACGACGACAGCGAACTCGATCTTAGTGACTATGAACTGGCGCCCCCGGCGATCGTCTTGGTATCCCTGGTCGGATACATATTCGTGATATCGATCGCCGGTTTCGTCGTCGGATCGATGGCGTTCCTGCCGGTCATACTATATTACTCGGGCGTCCGCTCGAAACCTACGATCGCGGCCGTCTCGATCGGCTTTCCGATCGTGTTGTTTTACGTCTTCGACCGAATCTTCATGGTTCCGTTACCTGAAGGGATCATCCCCGTCTCGAGACTCCTTCCGCAACTGCCCCTCGGGGTGATATAATGGCGATCGAACACATCGTTCAGGGGTTCGCGAACGTAATGGATCCGGTCACGTTGGCCCTCATGATCGCGGGGGTCCTGCTGGGGATCCTCATGGGATCGATCCCCGGGATGACCGCGACGATGACCATCGCGGTCATGCTCTCGTTTACGTATACGATGGATCCGGCGAACGGAATGATGCTCCTGCTGGGTATCTTCGGGGGCGCGGTCTACGCGGGATCCATTCCGGCAATCCTCATCCGGACACCGGGGACGCCGTCGGCCGCGGCGACGATCTTCGACGGCTATCCCCTCTCCCAGAACGGGGATGCCGGGCGAGCGATTCGGGTAAGTACGATCGCGTCGTTCGTCGGGGGGGTCATCAGCGTCTTCATGCTCATGTTCTTCTCCCCCATCATCGCGGACGCGGCACTTCGGTTTCGATCGCCGGAGTTCTTCGCGCTGGCCGTCTTCGGCCTGACGGTCATCGCCAGCGTGAGCGGCGATTCGGTCACGAAGGGGATGATCTCCGGACTGTTGGGCATGCTCGTCGCGACCGTGGGTATCGATTCGGTGACGGGATACCAGCGGTTCACGTTCGACGTTCCGGAACTGCTCACCGGCGTCGAATTCATCGCCGTGATGATCGGCCTCTTCGGGATCGCCGAGGGGCTCCGGAAGTACTCGCAGGGCATCAGTGACGACCAGAATCAGGTCGATCAAGAAATCGAAGGCTATCTCCCGTCGATAGGGGATCTGAAGGCGATTGCGCCCGTCTCCGTCGGATCGGGTGTTATCGGGTCCCTCATCGGTTCGATTCCCGGTGCCGGCGGCGACATCGCCGCCTTCATCACGTACAACGAGGCCACGCGGTGGCTCAAAGACGCGACGCCGGCGTTCGGCGACGGCAACATTCGGGGCGTCGCAGCAGCGGAAGCCGGAAACAACGGGAGCACCGGCGGTGCGCTGATCCCGACGTTCACCCTCGGGATCCCAGGCGACTCCGTCTCGGCGATCCTCATCGGCGCGTTGCTCGTCCACGACGTGAACCCTGGACCGGCGCTCTACCAGGACGAGCCCGCCCTGCTGTACACGATCTTCGTCGGCTTCCTCATCATTTACGTCTTCATCCTGCTGTTCGGCCTCTTCGGGGCGAACTACTGGGCGCGCCTGATCACGATCCCGCAGTCCCTGCTTTGGCCCGTGATTTTGATCCTCTGTATCGTCGGAGCGATGGCACTCAACGGGAACGTCTTCGACGTGTGGATCATGCTCGCGGCCGGCGCCCTGGGATACGTGATGCGATTGCAGGGTTATCCGCTCGCACCGATGGTGCTCGGACTGATCCTCGCACCGATCGCCGAGTCGAACCTGCGTCGCTCGCTCGAGCTCTCCAACGGCTCGCTCGACATCTTCTACACCAGTCCGATCGTCGTCGTCGTGCTTCTATTGAGCACGGCGGCGATCGCCCTGCCGGCGATCCGAGCGGTCCGCGCATAACGACGAACAACCGCACTTTTTTTCCACCGCCAGAACGCATCTGCTACGAGTGGGATCGACGGTAGCGATCGGCCGGCGGCTGCCGGACACGATCGACGAGGGGTGACTCGAGGGGGAGACACATTTCCGCGCTCAGTCCCGATCGGTCGATCGTCTCGAAGCCGACGTTCTCGTAGACGGTAATCGCCCGCCGATTGTCGATCGCGACGGTGAGCCGGAGCGATTCGTGACCGCCAGCGTCGGCGTACGCGACGAGTTGCTCGAGCAGCTCCGTGCCGATACCCCGGTTCTGAAAGTCCGTGTGGACGAAGACGACAAACTCGGGCTCGACGGCGCTGGCCGGGGTAACGGCGAGATGGCCGACGAGCCGATCGCCAGACAGTGCCACCAGGTTCCAGCCGTCGGCCGTCAACGTCGCGAGCCAGTCCTCGATCCGGGACCGGGTGAGCGGGGGTAGTCCCATCGTCGAGACCGACTCGTCGAACTCCTCGTACATCGCCGCGAGCGCCTCGAAATCGGTCGCCCGGTACGGCCGAACCAGTGACGGAACGCCCCGCCCGTCGGTAAACCGTGGACACCGCGGGGGACAGTGAGGGGTTCCCTCGCACTCGGCGTTGTCCCAGGAGGAACAGCTGTCCGTCTTGCGTCGGGTGCTCATACCGACTGCTATGTTGAGACTCACCGTAAACGTTGGCGGGAACGTATTCGAGTGAGGCGTCCCGTTCCCGGCTATCCGTCGGTCGAGCCGACAGTGAGCGGAAACGTAGATTTTTATGACTAACGGCCGAACTGCCACTATGCACAGCGCATTAGTCGTGCTAACCGACGGAGACGAAGACGAAGACAGAGATGAACGGCTGCTAGACGCCGCGAACCGGTACGCGACCGGCACCGATACCGAGCTCGTCGTCTGCATGTTTATCGACCGGGACCAGTACCAGCAGGACGCCCGCAACGACGCGCGTGAGGGAAACCAGGCAACGACCATCGACATCATCGAGGAGGAGGCGAAGGCCGACGCGACGGCGGTTGCCGAGCGGGCGTTCAGCGACGACGTGACCGTCAGAACGCTCGGTGCGGCGGGGAGCTTGCCGAAGAAGATCATCGAGGTCGCGGACGAGGAGGACTGCGATCACGTGTTCGTCTCGGGACGGAAGCGGTCGCCGACGGGCAAGGCGCTGTTCGGCGACATCGCACAATCGGTCTTGCTCCGGTTCGACGGCCCGGCGACGGTAACGACGAAATCGAAGTGATCGCGAGGAAGGCGTAATCCGACGGCGTCGACTCGTTCTCGGCGGGGCTCGAGCGAACGAGACGGCCGGTACAGTTCGGTTCGTACCCGCGGTTACTCGCCGTTCGGTCGATAGTTCGCGGATCGCAACCATCGCGTGCCGTTGGCGATCCAGTGTCGTACCGATTCGGTCACTCGTCGTCGGGGGCCGGCGGGCTGTCCCACTCCGAGGCGTTGTCCTTCGGTTCGTACCCGAGGACTGCCTTCGCGTGCTCGATGCCGAACCAGCGAGCGTCGTTGTCGCTGACCGCGTAGAACGTATCGTAGGTCACCGTCTCGTCCTCGAGACAGCACTCGAGCAGATGTGCAAAGTCGCGTTGGGAGGTCCAGGAGGCTTTGAGCCGCTTGACCATTTCCTGGTATTCCTCGCTGCCTCGCTCCCACGAACCGGTCTGTGATTGGTCCCAGACCTCGTCGTCGTCACCGAGTTTGTGTTCCTCGCTGCGGTCGACGCCGCGTTCGGCGTCGCCGTAGGGATGATCGTACGCCGCCGTTCGGACGCTGGAGATGCGAAGCGAGTATACCTGGTTCGGCGCGCCGTCGCGGCGCGCGTGGGTGCGACAGATGTGCTCGCCGAACATCTTCGTTGCACCGTAGTAGCCGTCTGGCTTCGGCAACGTCTCGTGGGTGAGCCGCAGCGGGTCGTACTCGCTCGGATAGTCCTCCTCGTAGAGTTCGGGAGCGTGGTCCTCCTCGTAGAGGCCCATAACGCGCTGTGAAGAGGCGAAGATGAGTTTCTCCACGCCGGCGTCCTCCATCGCCTTCAGAACGTTGTACGTGCCGATGATGTTCGGATCCACGACGTCCTGAAAGTCAGCACCGGCGTCCGACTGCGCGGCGAGGTGGATGACAGCGTCCTGTCCGTCGAACGCCGGACGAATCGCCTCGTAGTCGGCGATGTCGGCGACGTGCGTCTCGTACTCCGGATGGTCGCTTCGGTTGAGAAACGTGAGTTCGTACCGGTCATCGTCCAGGAGATAATTGAGAATCGCTTCGCCAGCTTCTCCGTACGGGCCCGTAACGAGGACGCGCTGCTTAGCCATTGATACGGATGTCTATGAAAGAGGTGCATTTAAACTTTCCCCACGTGTCCGGGACTGCTCACAGTTCTGACACCGGCTGACTATCCTGATACGAATCGCGATTCCTCTTTCAACATCGTTGGATCAGCCGGCGAATAGCCGCGTTCTATTTACAGGTATAGGGTTGTAATTCAGTGCGAGAATTGCCCCGGTATCGCGGGAATTAATTCGACATGATTGAAACGCCACCGTTTTCCTCGAGGATATTGGCCCCGATACGGTCCGTATCCACATTCGACTCGAGACGGACTCCGTCGAGTCGATCGGTAGCCACTGTTCGAAAACCGTCGTCTCCGGACCGGTCGAAATCGTCGTCCTCGTCGGAATGGCGAACGACACTGGACAAAACGCCATCCAATCGTGCCCTAGCCTCAATATAAGTATATACATTCAAAAATTATATATCAAGAAAAGGGAGGGTCTGTACTTGGCTATCAATTCAAAATATAGAAAATGAATATACGCCCAGTATCCGTATAAAAGCCGTATGAGCGGTTTTCAGCGATAGTTCAGTATCGATCGATCACGCCACTGTGATCTCTCCATCATAGTGCCCTCTACGGATGTATATCTCCGTTATACAGCCCATATTAACTCAAATTGGAATATATTAGCCATGTATGGTGGCTTATATCCGATAAATACCATTATCTTCAAAGTATACTCTGGCGCCTCTCGATTGATAAATTTCTTGTCTGTTTCGATATTATGTCCTGTTTCATATGTATTCTATTCAGACGTGCTTTCGACCGTCTCGAGGACGTTCTATCGTGGATCGTTCCGCGCAGGGCCGACGGTTTCACAGACGAATGAAAGCCGATCGCTCACCGGCAACTGACGGCGGAGGCAGTACGATCGACGGTGACCGTAGCGGACGTCCGATCGAGATACAAAACACAGCGCTATCGGCGGGACGCTCGTGAACGAAACGGGATGTCGTCGCGGCTCGATACTGCGTTCGTTAGGCCATTCCGATGGTCTCCTCGGCCTCGAGGAGCTCGTGGTACCGGTTTCGAATCGTCACTTCGGAGATGTCGGCGACATCGCTTACGGCTGCCTGGGTGGTCTTCTCGTTCGTCAGGAGCGCGGCGGCGTAGACCGCGGCGGCCGCGAGGCCGACCGGCGACTTGCCCGAGTGGACGCCCTTCTCCTTGGCGTTCTGGAGCAGCGAGCGCGCGCGGTGCTCGGCCTCGTCGGAGAGCTCGAGTCCCGAGGCGAAGCGGGGGACGTAGCTCTCGGGGTCGGCAGGCTGGACCTCGAGGCCCAGTTCGCGGACCACGTAGCGGTAGGTGCGCGCGATCTCGTTTTTCTCGACGCGGGAGACGTCCGCGATCTCGTCGAGGCTCCGGGGGACGCCGGCCTGGCGGGCGGCGGCGTAGACGCAGGCCGTCGAGACGCCTTCGATCGATCGGCCCGGCAGCAGGTCCTCGTCGAGCGCGCGCCGGTAGATGACGCTGGCGGTCTCGCGGACGTTCGTCGGGAGGCCGAGCGCGGAGGCCATCCGGTCGATTTCGCCCAGCGCCTGCTTCAGGTTGCGCTCCTTCGAGTCGCGGGTACGAAAGCGCTCGTTCCACTTGCGCAGGCGCTGCATCTTCTCCCGTTGCCGGGATCCCAGCGAGTTCCCGTAGGCGTCCTTGTTCCGCCAGTCGATGTTCGTCGAGAGCCCCTTGTCGTGCATCGTGTTCGTCGTGGGCGCGCCCACGCGGGACTTCTCGTTCTTCTCGGCGGCGTCGAAGGCCCGCCACTCGGGGCCGCGGTCGACCGAGTCCTCCTCGACGACCAGTCCGCAGTCCTCACAGACCGTCTCGCCGTGTTCGTCGTCGACGACGAGGTTGCCCGCACACTCAGGGCAGGCCAGATCCTCTTGCTCGCTTTCGGTCTCTTGTTCGTTCGTTTCGGGTTCGCTACGTCGTACTCTCGTGTTCGATGGTGCGTTAGTCATACGATGGCGATTGCTGGCCGGCCGAACTGATCGCAAAAGCCCGGACGGATCCGTTACCTTCCACGTTCAGACACTCGAGGTTTAATAGTTTCGAAATCTCGGCCGGAAATCCCGTCAAATTGGATAATTCGACGAATAATCATGTGAGATCGCCCCAGTAAAACGAAGCGACGCTGAAACGGTGCCTCCAACTTCGTCCCGTTCGAATAGGCGGTATGGAACTCGCAGTCGGCAGTACGAACCCGGTCAAGATCACCGCCGTCGAGCGAACGCTCGAGCGATACGAACCGAGCGTGACCGCCGTCGCCGTCGACTCCGGGGTGAGCGAGCAGCCGCGATCGATCGAGGAGACCGTCAGGGGTGCCGAGAATCGGGCCCGACGGGCGCTCGCGGGGACCGACGCCGACTTCGGGGTCGGTCTCGAGGGCGGCGTCGCTCGGCTCGAGGGAGCGCCGGGGCTCTCGTTGATCATGTGGGGTGCCGTCACCGACGGGGATCGAACCGAGCGCGGCGGCGGCCCGACACTTCGTCTCCCAGATACCGTCGCCGAGCAGGTCGCGGACGGCTCGGAGCTGGGTCCGGTGATGGACGACCTGCTCGGGACCGAGGGCGTCGCCGAGTCCAACGGGGCCGCCGGCGCGCTCACCGCCGGACTGACCGATCGGACGCGAGCGCTCGGTCAGGCAGTTGCGTCCTCGTTCGGCCCGTTCGTAACAGCGTATTACGACGCGGACGACTGACGATCGCTCCCGCACGCGGTCGCGTTCGCTGCTCTCCGCTCGGTCCCCGACCGGATCCCGTCGCCCGGAAACCGTCACGGACAAACGATAGTCGCGGGGTGATATATATTAACCGGACGTACCAACGAAAGCTTTCCACCCGGTTATTGATTGCTTACTGCCGGTGAAAACCGCATGACTGCAGCGGGTTAACCGGACGTACCAAACCCCCTAAGGCCGTTCCTATCTTCCGGCCGTGTATGAGCACTGCAATGGCCCCCGACCTCACGAGCAAACAACAGCAGATTCTGGAGTACCTCCGAAACAACGCGGCGACGAAGTCGTACTTCAAATCTCGCCTCATCGGCAAAGAGCTCGGTATGACGGCGAAAGAGGTCGGCTCGAACATCACCGCACTCCAGGAGGGCGACTACGATGTCGAGATCGAAAAGTGGGGGTATTCCTCGAGTACCACCTGGAAAGTCGACATATAACGCCGCATCGTCGGCTCGATCCCGTGCGCTCGTAATTTACTGATCGTTTGGAACGACGAGCAACGGCTGGCAGCGATGCCGAACGTTCTTTTTCCTGTGGTCCCTCTCCCCACGATGAATGACGGCCGTCCTGTTCGACATGGACGGGGTCATCCTCGATGGCCCCGGGACCGATCCGCAGGTGTACGCAGACGCGGCCGACGCCGCCCTCGCCGAACTGGGTGCCGAGCCGACGGCGGCCCAACGTCGTGACTTCAGCAATCACGACCACGAGCGGATCCGAACGCACTGTGAGGCACTCGACATCGATCCGGCACGGTTCTGGGAACTGAAAGAATCCTACGCCTCGAGGGGAACCCACGACCGACTACGCTCGGGCGAGCGCGGCACCTACGACGATATCGACGCGATCCGCGAGTTGGGCGAGCAGACTGCGATCGGTCTCGTCACCAACAACCGGCAGGAAACAGCCGAGTTCGTCGCCGACCGGTTCGGATTCGACTTCGACGTCGTCCGCGGGCGAGATCCGACGTTCGAGGGATACGAGCGGCGCAAGCCCGATCCCTACTACATCGAGGACGCGCTCGATCGACTCGATATCACGGACGGGCTCTACGTCGGCGACTCCCCGAAAGACATCACGGCCGGCCGGGCGGCCGGCCTCGAGACCGCGTTCCTCCGACGGCCGCACAATCGCGAGCGCGAGCGACCGCCGAACGCGACCGACGAGATCGAGTCGCTGACCGAGTTGCTGTCGCTGGTCGACTAGTCGGCCCGAAGGCGAGTAACTACTCGTTACCGGCGGAAAATCCGTTATCCCTGGTACTCGAGGTACTGATCCGCGTCTCGAGCGAGCGTGCGCGCGCGGTCGCCGAAGGAGTCCGCGTGGCCGACGACGAGCACCAGCACCGTCTCCGGCCGTTCGACAGCGTAGCCGTCGTCGCGCGAGAGGAGTCCGGCCTCCTCGAGTTCGCCGGCGTACTTGCTCACCGTCGGCGCCGAGACGTCGAGCGCGTCGGCGAGATCGCCGGCGGTGGCGTCGGCGTTCAAGAGGAGTTCGATCAGCATCCCGCGGGGCGTCTCCCGTCGGAGGTAGCCGAGTGCGCCCTTCTCGAACTCGTCGAATCGATCGGCGGTGACGAACCGCTTGTAGTCGCCGTCTCGATAGCGCTCGATGGCGTCGAGTTCCTCGAGCCGGCGCAGGTGGTGTTGAGTCTCGCCGGTACCCAGTTGCAGGTCGTCGCGGATCTTCGAGAAGTGCGCACCGGGCGTCGTGGAGAGATAGCCCGCAATCGCGTCGCGCGCGTCGCTTTCACCCGTATCAGCCGCCGCTGAATCCGATCGTCCGACCAGCGGGGAGGCGGCGCCGAGGGCGGCGAATCGGCGCAGGGTCGCTCGTTTATCGTCGTCGACCCCATCGGATCCTGTCATACCTACCTACTGTCTCCAAGGACGCGGCCCGTAAAACAGGTTTCGCTCCGCTTTGTTCTCCGAGGAGTACTGGTTAGGGATTCAATACGTGGGTCGAATCGACGGACGAAGCGGAGGAGAGACGACTCGCCGTCGTTACCGTCCGGGCTCGAGACGGGAGACGGCTCGAGACCGGGTCGAGTGTGGTGTGTGTATGAGCACCGCTCGAGGGTTCGCGACACAAACTGCGAAACAAGCGTTGCGAGGCGACCCGAACGGCGACTGTGAACCGATCCTGCACCGACCGTGTCGCGCGCGGGTCGTGGCCGTTCAGTCGGTCGTCGACGACTCGTCCGCCTCGTCGGCGGGCATCTCGGTGCCGCCGTCGGCCTGGCTCTGGAAGTCCTGATCCATCTCCTCGATGACTTCGTCGGGATCGGAGATGTTCGCCGGATCCTTCCCTTCCTTGATGGCCTGGGCTTCCTGTTCCATCGCTTCGACATCCATATCCGCTTCCTGGTCGATCTCGCCGATGATCTCGGCGATATCGTCCAGGCCGATCAGTTCGCGGGTCTCGTCGTCGAACTCGCGGCTCTCGAGTTCCGAACCGTCCTCCTCGACGTCACTACCCGAGAGGTGCTTGCCGTAGCGGCCGACAAGCGAGGTGAGTTCCTGGGGCATGACGAACGTCGTCGACTCACCCTGACCGATGTCGCCGAGCGTCTCCATTCCCTTGTCGATGATCGCACGTTCGCCCATCGACTCCGCGGAGCGGGCGCGCAACACGGTCGAAATCGAGTCACCTTGCGCCTCGAGGATCTGACTCTGCTTTTCACCCTGGGCGCGGATGATCTCGCTCTGTTTGTCACCTTCGGCCTTCTCGACGGCGCTGCGGCGTTCACCTTGCGCCTCGAGGATCATCGCACGGCGTTTCCGCTCGGCGGAGGTCTGTTGCTCCATCGCGCGCTGGACGTCCTTCGAGGGGTTGACCTCGCGGACCTCGACGCTCTCGACGCGGATCCCCCACTCGTCAGTGGGCTCGTCGAGTTCGGTGCGGATGCGGGCGTTGATCTCCTGACGTTTGTTCAGTGTGTCGTCGAGTTCCATGTCACCCAGCACGGCACGGAGCGTCGTCTGGGCGAGATTCGAGACGGCGCGCTTGTAGTCGTCGACCTGCAGGAACGCCTTCTTGGCGTCCATCACCTTGATGTAGACGACGGCGTCGGCCGTTACCGGCGAGTTGTCGCGCGTAATCGCTTCCTGCCGGGGGACGTCCAGCGTCTGGGTTCGCATATCGAACGCGTACGTGTTCGAGACGAACGGCGGGACGAAGTTGATCCCCGGCTCGAGCAGCTTGCGGTACTCGCCGAAGACGGTGAGGGCGCGTTTCTCGTAGGCGTTGACGATCTCGATCGCGCTGAGTAAGGCGGCGATAACGACGACGAGGACGAGGGCACCGACGACTAACAGGGCAGCGCCGGCTGTCTGCATTGGAACCAATGGTACCACCATGTTCCGGAGTTACGGGGGTGGGGAGAAAAGCGTTCCCTTATTTCGGCAACATATGCGACATAGTCGCACGGATTATCCCGACTGCTCGGTCTCCGTTTCGGAGACCGACTCGTCGATGTCGTCCGCGTCGGGTTCAGACACCGGCGCGTCGATATCGTCCACCTCAGTTTCCGCCGTCGGTTTGTCGCCGACGCTGCCGGTCTCGTCGGCACTCGCTCCATCGTCGGAGTCGGACGCCGCGTCCTGTGCGAGCGCGCGATCGATCTCGTCCTCGCCGATCGCACTGACGGATTCGACCGTTAGCACGTTTCCGCCACCCGGATCGAGGACGATGACCTCCTCGCCCTCCTCGATCGTGCCGTCGGTCGTCCGCGCGCTGTAGTAGGGGGCGAACCCGCCCTCGTCGAGTTTGACTTCGCCGCTTCGGGTCGTGACGGTCTTGGTAACGTACCCCGTGCGCCCGGAAAGCGAGTCAGAATCCGTCGTCCGACCGGACCCCTTCCCGCCGTAGAAGTCGAACTCCCGGTAGACGTACGCCGCGGCGAGTCCGATCACGAGCGTCAGCCCCGCCAGCACGAGCACGTTCGCCACCGGCGGAAAGAGAAGCCCGATGAGTCCGGCACCGACCAGCGCGATTCCGATAACGATGAGGTGGGCACCCGGCGAGAGGGCCTCGAGGACCATCAACACGAGTCCCGCAACCAGCAACAACAGCGGTATGTTCCCCACGAGAGATTCGACCATGTACGAGGGTTGGGGCTTGTCCCGATTAAATGTTTACCGCATTTCACAAGTGATTTTATCGAGACGACAAAGAGCGACTCCGAGGGTGACCCCGATTTCGAAGCCAAATCGGCGTTTTAAACGGCCCGGCGACGACACGCCGAAACGGAACCGTCAGGCAATAATCATTACGAGTCGGACGATGACGAGCATCATCGCGACCGCACCCAGGAGCACGAACAGCGCGTTCTCGAGGTCCGGATCGCCGCCCTCGATCGGCGTCGAACTCGCTTCGGGCCCGTATTCGTCGTCCTCGAACGCGTCGTCCTCGTCGGTCTCTCGGTCGTCGCTCCCGCCGGAGAGGTCGATGGGGATCCGGTCCCAGCCCTCATCGGGGTCATCTCGGTCCGTCTGATCGCCGTCGTTCGGTCGGTCGAGCCGATCGGGGTCACCCCATTCGTCGTCGCCGGACGCAC
The DNA here is from genome assembly GCF_041894845.1 of Natrinema sp. H-ect4. Classification (NCBI taxonomy): domain Archaea; kingdom Methanobacteriati; phylum Methanobacteriota; class Halobacteria; order Halobacteriales; family Natrialbaceae; genus Natrinema; species Natrinema sp. H-ect4. The sequence goes on along the minus strand of NZ_JBHDYC010000003.1, from coordinate 274,859 downwards.
CCCACTCGTCGTCCCCGCTCCCGGACGATTCATCTCTCATACTCGTCCGTATTGGTCCAGTCGTCAAAAAGCCGCGGTCCGACCGTCGGCCGCGACCGAGTCGGTTCAGGGTCGCTCGGGCTGGTCACCGATATCTCCGCCGTAGACGATGCCGCGTTCGGCGTCGACGGTGATCGTCTCGCCGTCCCGTAGCTCCGTGATGTCGGCATCGCTGATCATCGGGATCCCCAGTTCGCGCGCGACCAGCGCCGGATAACCGGTCATTCCCCGCTCGGCGTTGACGATGCCTGCGATCCGTCCCGTCTCGCCCGCGAACTCCTCGTCGAACGCCGCGGGGAGAGCGAGGATCGCTCCCTCGGGCACGTCCGAGAGGTCGCCGTCCGATAGGCGGACGAGCGGTCCGGTCGCTCGGCCCTCGACGACGACCTGTCCCGTCGTCAGCGCGTCGGCGGCGACGTGGACCTTCAGCATGTTCGTCGTGTTCGCCCCCTCGAGATCGGTCATCATACCACAGAGGACGACGACGGTGTCCCCGCTCTCGGCGACGCCGGCGTCCAGTGCGGCCTGGACCGCCTTCTCGACGACGGCGTCGGCGCCCTGATCCGAGACGTTCGCGTACAGCGGGGTCACGCCCCACGTCAGCGCGAGTTGGCGGCGCACCGACTGGCTCGGCGTCGAGGCCACGACCGGCACACCGGGGCGATACTTTGCCGTCTTCAGCGCGGTGTAGCCGGACTCCGTCGCGGCGACAACCGCGTCAGCGCCGATATCACGCGCCAAAAAGCGCGCGGAGCGAGCCAGCGCATCCGTCCGGGCATCACCCGAAGCGGGCACGCGCTGCTCGAGCAACTCCGCGTGTTCGTCGGATCCTTCGACCTCGCGGACGATGCTGTCCATCGCGTCAACGACGGCGATCGGGTGATCACCGACCGCCGTTTCGGCCGACAACATGATCGCGTCGGTGCCGTCGAGGACGGCGTTGGCCACGTCCGAGGCCTCCGCGCGCGTCGGCCGTCGAGCGTGGACCATCGAGTCGAGCATCTCCGTCGCGGTGATGACCGGCCGGCCCGCCTCGCGGCACTTGCGGATGACCCGCTTTTGGATCATCGGCACGTCCTCCATCGGACACTCGACGCCGAGGTCGCCGCGCGCGACCATCACACCGTAGGCGGCATCGATGATCTCGTCTAAGTTTTCGACCGCGCCGGCGCGTTCGATCTTCGCGATGATCGGAATGTCTGCACCCGCTTCCTCGAGGACCTCGCCGACCTCGTAGACGTCGTCGGCGTCCCGGACGAAACTCGCCGCGACGAAGTCGACCCCTTTCTCGGCGGCCAACTCGAGGTCCCGTTGGTCTTTCTCGGTGACGACGTCGAGTTCGAGTTCGACGCCGGGAACGTTGACTCCCTTGCGGCCGCCCAACTCGCCGCCGGTGTCGACCCGTGCGCGAACGGCGTCGCTCTCGTGAGCAGCGCGCGTCTCGCGCCCGAGGACGGTCGTCTCGATCAGGCCGTCGTCGAGCAGGATCCGGTCCCCCGGCTCAACGGCATCGATCGACACCGAGAGCCCGACCACGTTCGACGTCGCCTCCTCGCCCTCGACGAACCGAATTTCGGCCCCGGTCTCGAGGGACACCGTCTCGCCGTCGGGCAGCGGCGCGGTCCGAATCTCGGGGCCTTTCGTGTCGAGCATGACAGCGACGGGCTCCGTTCGCTCCTCGTCGACCGCGCGGACCCGATCGATCAGGTCGGCGCGATCCTCGGAGCTGCCGTGACTCGCGTTCAGCCGCGCGACGGACATCCCGGCCGCGGCAAGGTCTCGGATCGCCTCGCGATCGTTCGACGCCGGCCCCAGCGTACAGACGATCTTCGCATTTCTCATGTCGGACGATACTGCCAGCATCGCCTAAAAGATGGCCTCTTACTCGCGGCCGAGTTCCCGTCTCGGCGGCTCGTCGTTGAGCCCGTCGTCTGCCATCTCGACCGTCGTTGACGAGGCCTGATGGGATCGTCACGTCGACGACGGTGCCACCGAGTTCCGGCGCTCGAGTCAGTCCGCGGGCCGCTCGAGCAGCCGAGTGACGCGCTCGCCGCTGACGACTTCGGGGATGACGACCTCGTCGGCTCCGGCCTCTCGCGCGACCGACTCGTAGACCTCGTCGCCGACGCGGACGAGGATCTCGGCCGAGGACGCGGCCGTCCCGCTGACGATCGCGATCTGGATGTTGACGTTCGAGTCGTCGATCGCGGCGACGAGTTTCGTCGCCCGATCGACCCCGGCGGTTCGCAGCACCTGTTCCCGTCTGGCGTCGCCCTCCACGAGGAGGTGGCCGTCCTCCCGGGCTCGTTCCGCGTTATCCGCGTCTATCTCGATGACGACGACCGCTCGGCCCGCCTCGGCGAGCCGGTTTGCGACCGTCCGTCCGAACATGCCGTAGCCACAGACGATAACATGATCGTCGCTGTTTCGGATTCGTCGTTGCATCGTTGCTCGTGATACCTCCGTGGAAATCCGTCCCCCGAACAGTTCGGTGACGACCGTCTCGCCGATCCACAGCCCCGAGAGGACGAGTCCGACCGTCACCACCACGGCGTAGGCCTTCGTCGATCGTTCGGGACCAGCGTGTGCCTCGAAGTGCAGATCGATACTCGTCGGATCGATCATCCAGAACGCCGCCTCCACGAGGCCGACGTTCCCGAGCATCGCATAGCCCAGGATCCCCGTTACGACGATCGCAACGAAGACGCCGATCGGTGCGACCATCTGGCGCAGGATCGGTCGATTCCCGAGAGTTGGTATGCTATCGGGGAACACAGTTAACGATCTATATCGGCATACAAATAGCTATCTGAGATGGTTTTTAATACACGTTTGTCCCACTATCTATGGAAATAGCGAGCATATGATGGGGGAGCTTTGCGAGCCACCGAACCGACGGAGATCGATCTCGAAATCGTCTCGACCACCGTCTCGGACTACCGGACTCCTCGAGACAACCTCGAGAGCAACCCCAACAGTACCCGGCTATGCGCCAGAGAGTCCACTCGCAGTCGCTTTCGGCTCGAGGGGAGAAGTGCGGCGTCGGGCCGACCGAGCGTTCCTCACCAGAGACCGGCGAGATTGCCGAGTGCCATGACGGTAAACAGCGACAGCGCTAGCACCACTAGCGCCGAGACCTCCGCTGATTCGGGAGTTGTCGGTATCTGGGTGAGCCTGTGAGACTGCGCGCCCGTCCTGATGGATTCCCATACGCTGCCGCTACCCTGTGACATACAATAGCATTATCTAGCATCTGTAATAGAAGTATTTGAGCCCGATTGACAACTTGCGGTGTGAGACGGGAAATAGCACCGAACGAATCGGACAACGAATCGGACGCTGTCCCAAATCGACGCTGAAAAGTAGTTGTCAGTTCGGTGACTGCCCCTTCGTCACCGTCTCGACGCGCTTCGGATTCCCATCGGTCACGCCACGAACGCATCTGGACGTATTCCCGCTACCAGAACGACGCGATCACGGAACGACGCGATCACGGGACGACGCGATCACAGAACGACGCGATCACAGAACGACGCGATCACAGAACGACGCGATCACGGAACGACGCGATCACGGGACGACGCGATCACGGGACGACGCGATCACGGGACGACGCGATCACAGAACGACGCGATCACAGAACGACGCGATCACGATTCGATGCCAGTTCGTGATTATTTGATTTTTTCGCCGACTGCGGCGTCGCCGTGGGTCGTCAACAGGTCCGCCTCCTCGCCGGCCGCGAGGATCATACCGTTGGATTCGACGCCGAACAGTTCGGCCTTTTCCATGTTCGCGAGCAACACGCACTTCGTCCCCGGCAACTCCTCGAGGTCGTGAAGTTGCTTGATCCCCGCGACGATCTGTCGCGTTTCGAAGCCGATGTCGACTTCGAGGCGCGCGAGGTCGTCCGCGCCCTCGATCCCCTCGGCCGTCTCGATTCGGCCGACGCGGATGTCGAGGTCCTGGAAGTCGTCGAAGCCGATCCGGTCGTCGGCCAGCGCCTCGAGGTCGTCGGTGTCCGTCATACCGCCTGATTCGTCCCCTGCGGTGTCGTCGCTTTCGGTTTCGGCTGCGTCGTCCGTCTCATCGTCGCCGTCCGTGGCCGCGTCGACGCGCTCCTCGAGCTTTTCGGTCAGTTCCACGACGCGGTCGTCCTCGATCTTCTCGAAGAGTTCACCCGGTTCGTCGAAGCTCCGCGGCGGGGCCTCGAGCGCGTCCTCGAGATGGGCGTCGGCAACGTCGCCGTCCTCGCCGATCTGCGCCCAGAGGTCCTGCGATTTGTCGGGGGTGATCGGCTCGAGGAGGACGCCGACGGCCTTGGCGAGCTGGACGCAGTCGCGGATGACCTGTGCGGCCCGCTCGGGCTCGTCGTCGGTGAGCTTCCAGGGCTCGTTGCGCTGGATGTACTCGTTGCCGAACTGGGCGAGTTGCGTCGCGGCCTGGCCGACCCCGCGCATGGAGTAGTCGTTGACGCTCTCGCGGACGTCGCCGATGGCTCCCTCGATGCGCTCGCGGACTTCCTCGGAGACGTCCGTCTCCGGCGTGCCCTCGTAGTTGCGGTAGGCAAAGAGCAGCGAGCGGTACCAGAAGTTGCCGACAGTACCCACTAACTCGCCGTTGACTTTCTCCTGGAAGGCGTCCCAGGAGAAGTCGACGTCCTGTTGGAGGCCCCCGGTCGTCGTGAGGTAGTAGCGCAGCAGGTCGGGGTGGAACCCCTCCTCGAGGTACTCCTTGGCCCAGATCGCTCGATTTCGGCTCGTCGAGAGCCCCTTTCCGTTGATCGTGATGAAGCCGGTCGCGGCGATCCCGCGGGGCTTGTTGTAGCCCGCGCCCTCGAGCATCGCCGGCCAGAAGATCGCGTGGTGCTGGATGATGTCCCGGCCAATGATGTGCATGATCTCACCATCACCCGTCCAGACCTGCTCCCAGTCGTACTCATCCGCGCCGACGCGCTCGGAGTACTGCTTCGTACTCGAGATGTACTCGATCGGGGCGTCGACCCAGACGTAGAGGACGAGGTCGTCGCCGTCGGCGGTTTCATCGCTGGGGTAGTCGATCCCCCAGTCCATATCCCGCGTGATACACCAGTCCTGCAGGCCGTCTTCGATCCACTGCCGTGGCTGGTTGCGCGCGTTCGACGTTCCCTCGAGCCCGTCCAAAAACTCGGTGAGGAAATCGGTGAACTCGGAGACCTCGAAGAACTTGTGGCTCCGCTCGCGATACTCCGCGGGGTTGCCCGTGATCGTGCTCGTGGGATCCTCGACTTCGCCCGGTTCGAGGTGGCGCTGACAGCCCTCGTCGCACTCGTCGCCGCGGGCTTTCGCGCCGCAGTAGGGACAGGTTCCCTCAACGTAGCGGTCGGGGAGGTACTGGTCGGCCTCGGGATCGTAGGCGACCTGGATTTCCTTCTCGTAGATGTAGCCCTCGTCGTCCAGCGTGCGGACGATCTCCTGAGTGAGTTCGGTGTTCGTCTCGTCGTGGGTGTGGCCGTAGTTGTCGAAGTCGACGTTGAACTTCGGGAACGTCTCCTCGTACTGTTCGTGCCACTCCAGCGCGAAGTCTTCCGGGTCGACGCCCTGCTGTTCAGCGTTGACCGCGACCGGCGTCCCGTGCATGTCCGATCCGCAGACGTAGATGGAGTCCTGGCCCAGCGTCTCGAGCGCTCGATTGAACGCGTCCGCGCCGATGTACCCCCGAAGGTGACCGATGTGCAGGTCGCCGTTGGCGTAGGGCAACCCGCAGGTCACGACGGCGGGTTCGTCCGTCGGAAACTCGTCGTGGCTCATGGTCGTCACGTTGCGCTGCCGGGCGTAAAACCCGCCGGTTTCGATCGCTCGATCCGCCGACCGCTGTCACGCGTTCGCGAGCGTTCGGCCCCCGCCTCGAGCGAGAACGGTGGAGGTGTGTCGATGACGACCGCGAGAAGCGATAGACGCGAAACGATGACGGCGGCACGAGGGGCGTGAAACGGCCGTCGAAACGAATGCGATACTACGCTGCCAGGAACCGCCGTCGGGCGACGGCGAGAGATGGCTACTGAGTGGGTGAGTTCGCCGGGCGGAGCGTGAGAGACGCTCCGTCAGTAACGGTGATCAGATAGGCACTGAACGTGAACGTTACTGTGATCGGATCGGTGCTCGACGTGGCGGGCTTCGAATCGAACAGCGCCGTCAGTGCCTCCGGGTCGATCGCCTCGTACAACGGCGTCAGCGAACAGGGGTCACAATCCTCGACCGAACTCACCGCGAGGACGATCGCAGTACACACGGATTCGTCCTCTCCAATTTCATATTCCACAGCGGATGTTTAGATTCTATCAACGTAAAGATACGACCTGTGAGGTATCGAGTGAACGTTTGGTCCGATCGTCAGTACGGCTACGTGAGGCGATCGAAATCACGTCGGTTCGTCGGTTTCCGCTGTGACGTTTTCCGTCAGTTCGTACGTGAAAATCCGCTCCGCGAAGGTCGCGAAGCCGTGGTCGACACCGTCGGTCCACACCGCCGTTTCGTTCGGGACGCCCGGCAGTTCCTCCTCGTGGAGGGCACTCACGAGTACTGGCCCCCGGTCGACGAGGAGAAGCCGGCTGAGGCGCGGAGAGCCGGACATAGCGGTAAACCACTCGATCAGGTCGGTGGTGAAGACTGTTGCGTCGATCGCCATGCTCTCGACGTGATCGCGGGTCGACTCGGAGACGGTTCCGACGTGAACGGAGATGTCGCCGTCACTGACGTCCGCCAAGGCGTCGGCGGTGACCTCGTCCAGCATGTCTTCCTCCAACACCAGCAACACGACCTCGTCGCTCGCATCGGTGATGAGGTCGACGATTCGCCCGGTGACTTGCTCGTGGGTATTGAGCGCCCACACCCCCTGCTGGGCGTCCTTGTACGCCGGTTCCAGTTGCTCGAGCGTCCGTTCCGCCGTGTCGAAGTACGATTCGTACTCCTTGCGGAGAATCTGGATCGCGGTGTCGGTCGACACGCTCTGATACATCCGCGGCTCCGTCTCGTGGATCTCGATCAGCCCCTTCTTCCGGAGCCGATCCATCGTCTCGTACACCCGCGACCGCGGGATATCCGCCACCTGACCGATTTCCTTGGCCGTCCCGTGCGGGAGTTGTGCGAGCGCAACGAAACACCGCGCTTCGTACTCGGTCAACCCGAGTTCCTCCAGCGCCGCTATCGCTTCCTGAGCCTCTCCCATATCGGGGGTAGGGTTCGCATCGGGTAGTCTCTTTGGCGTGTTCTTCCCGGAGGAACACTGCGGCCGGTGTTCCTCTCGAACTGGCGGTCGACTTAAACGGATCCGCAGGGTACTGCGGGACAGTCGATCAGCGACCGTTCCCGTCTCCGCACAGGGACGGGCACTGTGACTCACACTCGTCAACGACCATGGAATACGAAACACATCCTCCCGTGACCGACGAACAGACCATCGATACACTCTTGGCGCTCCTTCGCAACCGATACCGCCGCGACGTCGTTGATATCCTCTCCGAGCGGGAGTCGTCGATGCCGCTACACGACCTCGCCGCGGTGGTCGCAACAGCCGAAACGGGGCCGGAATCGGACCGCGCGTCGACGGAACGAACGCACGAAGTCGCCGCCACGTTGCATCACATCCACTTGCCGAAGTTGGACGACGCCGACATCGTCGACTACGATACCGAGACGCATTCTGTGACGCCCGGTCGAGCGACGGCGCTCGTCGCGCTCATGCGCTCCGTCGAGAACGGTCGGTAAGCAGAGACAACAAGAGCAGGGACGGCGATTCAGTCGTCGCTCACGACGGGAACGCTCGCACGAACCTCGAGCCGGTCCAGATCCCCGATAAAGGAAGCCAGCATCTCGCGGGTGACGTGGGGCATGCAGACGACCCGCAACTCGCCCGTCGCGGTCCGCGAAATCCGCCAGCCCTTGGCCCGCAGCGCGTCGAACGTCGACCGCGGCACGTCGGCCGCAACCAGCGGGAGCGTGGGATCGGCGACCTGATAGCCCCGCTTCTCGAGGGCGTCAGCGAGCCACTCGGCGTTGTTCTGCGAGCGGACGTACTGGCGGCGGTAGCCGCCGGGCCACAGCTCTTCCATCGCGGCGACGGCGCTGGCGACGCCCGCGCCCGAACGGGTGCCAGTCAGCGTCGCCTGGGAGGTCGACTCGAGGTAGGGCGTGTCGACGGCGAGTTCGTCGAGCAGGTCGGGAGTGCGGACGAGCAATCCCCCCGCGGGAACCGCGGCCTGTCCCATCTTGTGAGGATCGATTGTCATCGTGTCGACCGCGGCGTGGTCGAAGTGCCAGTCGTAGTCGGTAAACGGGAGGACGAAGCCGCCCCAGGCGGCGTCGACGTGGAGCAGGGCGTCGACCGACGCCGCGATTTCGCCCAGTTCCGGGATGGGGTCGACGCGGCCGTACTCGGTCGTCCCCGCGACGCCGACCACCAGCGCCGTGTCGTCGTCGACGCTCGCGCGGACGGCCTCGAGGTCGGCCCGATGGCGCTCATCGGTCGGGACGAGTCGCAGTTCGACGCCGAGCAGGTCGGCGGCCTTCTGGAAACTGAAGTGACCCGACTCGGGCATGACCACGTTCGGCGAGCGGCTCTCGGCCCGCTCGCGGGCGATCCGGACCGCCTGAATGTTCGCCTCCGTGCCGCCGCTAGTGACGTAGCCCGCGGGGTCGTCCAGCCCCGCGATCTCGCTCAGAAGGGCGATAGCGTCGTCCTCGAGCGCCGATACGTTCGGATAGCTGCCGGGATCGCCGGGGTTCGTCGCGAGAAACCGCTCGGCCGCGTCGCGCGCCGCAGGATGGGGTTCCGTACACATCGACGAGAGAACCCGATCGAACGCTTGCGGCTCGATTTGCATATCACGTCTGTGAACGGTCATGCGTTTATTTGTTACGTTTGTCACCGTTTCTCGACGGGGATCGTTCGAGTCGAAACGGGACGGACACGTGCCGCCGAAAGCGTGCCTTCAAGTCCGCCGCCGCGCAACGCCAACCCATGAACCCAGGCGACCGCGTCCGCGTCGACCGCGCGGATCGCACGTACGAAGGCGTGTTGCTCCCCTCGAGCACGGACGAGCAGCTCGTGGTGAAACTCGAGGGCGGCTACAACGTCGGCGTCGATCGCGAGGCGGCCGACGTGTCAGTCCTCGCTGAAGACGTCTACGAGATCGACGGGACGGACTCGACGGGGCCGGATAGCGAGGCGGGGAGTTCGGAGATCGAGTTCGACGACGATCTGCCGACGATTTCGCTGCTCTCGACCGGCGGGACGATCGCCTCGACGATCGACTACCGGACGGGCGCGGTGACGGCGCAGTTCGACGCCGAAGACGTCCTGCGGGCCGTTCCCGATCTCGCGGGCCGCGCGAACTATCGCGGGCGGGTCGTCGCCAACATCCTGTCGGAGAACATGGAACCGCCGATCTGGCGGGACCTCGCCGAGGCGGTCCACGAGGAGATCGAAGCCGGTGCCGACGGCGTCGTCGTCATGCACGGCACCGACACGATGCAGTACTCCGCGTCGGTCCTTTCGTTCATGCTCGAGACGCCGGTGCCGATCGTCTTTACCGGCTCCCAGCGCTCGGCCGACCGCCCGTCCTCGGACAACGTCATGAACGCCGTCTCGGCCGTCGAGGCCGCCAAGAGCGACTGCGCGGAGGTCATGGTCTGTATGCACGCCTCCGAATCGGACGACGTCTGTGCGCTCCATCGGGGCACCCGCGTGCGGAAGAACCACACCTCGCGCCGGGACGCGTTCGAGACCGTCGGCGCGAAGCCGCTGGGCGAGGTTAACTACGAAGCGAGCGGGGACGAGACGGTCTCGTTCCGCCGCGACTATCGGGAGCGCGGCGCGGTCGATCTCTCGATCGAACCCGACCTCGAGGACGACGTCGAACTACTCAAGTTCACGCCCGGGATGGATCCCCAGTTCCTCGACGTGGTCGAGGGCTCGGAAGGGCTGGTCATCGAAGGGACCGGCCTCGGCCACGTCCATACCGACCTCGTTCCGCGGATCGCGGAGCTGGTCGAAGACGGCACGACGGTCGTTATGACGAGTCAGTGTCTCGAGGGGCGGGTCTGCGACCGGGTCTACGATACCGGTCGGGACCTGCTCGAGGCCGGCGTGATCGAGGCCGGCGACACGCTGCCGGGGACCGCGAAGGTCAAACTAATGTGGGCGCTCGCGAATTCTGACGACGTCGAGGAAGCGATGGGGACCTCGCTGGCCGGCGAGATTCAGGAACGGTCGGTTCCCTGGGAGTAGATCGGGCTTTCTGAGCGCCGACAACCGCGAATGAAGTAGCGAATTCTCGTGAAAATAAGTGTAACAGAGCGTCCTGCTACCGTGGCAACAGGGAATGGCCACACCCTCCCCAGCCGATTCGCTCACTCCCTACGGTCGTTCGCTCATCCACTGTCAGAGCACGCTCTGACAAGCCTTCGCTCACGAGTTCGCGAAGACCTCGCACGGCATTGTCCCGCGGTTCGCCGATTACGAACCGCGGTACAGCGTGCGCCACCGCACGTCGGATGGCCAGTCTGAGTGAGACAGAGATCGATGCCGGAATACAGTACGAGAAGCCCCGGTGATCTATCACGAGGGTGGCTGGCATTTCCCACGGCTTCCGGGAACGGCAAGGTTCTTGGTACAGGTCTTGAATATCCGAGTACAAACAGCCATGTCGTCCTCCGCCGCGGCAATGCCGACCGCGATCGCCCTTGCGGTGGTCAAGACGCTCGTCCTCATCGTCGGCGGTGTCATCACCTTCTTCGCCTACAAGGCCTACCGGCGGACCCGTCAACCCGCGCTCGGCTATCTCTCGCTCGGCTTCGGACTCGTCACCCTCGGGCTGGTGCTTGCCGGCATGCTCTATGAACTGCTCGCCGTCCCGTTGATGACCGGCATCCTGCTCGAGAGCCTGCTGGTCCTCGCCGGCTTTCTCGTAATCGCGCGTTCGTTGTACGTCACCTGACGAACCAAACTAGTTTGGCACCACTTCTATTGGTGATCAAGCGGTACGTTACCGTACGGCAGGGAGACGGAGCACTGAACCATGGAGTTCCGTCTCCGCTGCCGTCGTACCCCCTTCCTTTCCGGTGTCAATCGCGGGCCAGCTGTCGCAACCACCGACGGACGTACTGACGGACAGCCGTCAGTATAAGTGGCCTCCACAACGAGTGGTGGCTATGAGCGGCGATCCCGACCACGTGAGTCCCACCGGCGGCCGTGATTCGAGCCGACTCCGTCGACTAGTTCTCGCGAGTGATCGACGATGAGCGACGCCGACGAACCGGCGCTGGCCGTCGGTGCGGACGCGCTCACCGAACGGGGCGCAGGGCTCGAGGTGGCAGTCGTCGGCGCGGGAGCCATCGGTGCGACCGCGGCCTACGATCTCGCATGCGAGGGCGCAACGGTGACGCTCTACGACCGCGGCAGCGTCGCCAGCGGAGCGACCGGCCGGGCCGCAGGAATCTGCTACGACGCCTTCGCGGACGGGCTCGACGCCGAGATCGCCGGCGACGCGATCGAGCGGTTCCGCGCGTTCTCGAGCGACGATACGTTCTCGTTCGTCGAGTGCCCCTACGTCTGGCTCGCCCGCGAGGGCGATGGTCAACGTGCCGACGCGATCCGCGACCAGGTTCGGCGGATGCAGGACAACGGCATTGTCGCCCTCGAGATAGACGGCGACGCGCTGGCGGAACGATTTCCCGCCCTTCGGACGGACGATGTCGCCGTCGCGGGGATCGCTGGCGGGGCGGGCTACGTCGATCCGACCGCGTACACCGCCTGCCTCGCGGCCGCGGCCACCGGTGCCGGCGCGACCCTCGAGACCGAGACGACAGTCGACGTCCGAACCGATCCTACGCGAGTCGTTCGTCCCGATGGCGAGGTCCACGAGGTCGACGCGGTGCTCGTCGCCGCCGGCGCACGTACCAAGGGGCTGCTCGCAGATGCGGGTATCTCCCTCGCAGTCAAGCCGTACCGCGTGCAGGCGCTGGTCGCGACCGCCGACCTCGCGGAACCGATGTGTTACGACGCGACCGGCGGCTTCTACCTGCGACCCCACGCGGCCGGCCTCCTCGCGGGCAACGGGACCGAAGACCGCGAGGCCGATCCCGACGCGTACGAGCGAGACGCCGATCCCGCGTTCGCAGACGGGTTACTCGAGCGGGTCAGCCATCGCGTGCCGAGCATCGCGGACGGCGAACACGGACTCGAGCGAGCGTGGGCTGGCCTCTGTACGGCGACGCCCGACCGGGATCCGCTCGTCGGACGCATCCGCGACGGGCTGTACGTCGCGACCGGATTCCAGGGCCACGGCTTCATGCGTGCACCGGCGATCGGAGAGCGGCTCGCGGAGGAGATACTCGACGGGGGCAGAATCGACGCCTTCGATCCGACGCGGTTCCGCGGCGACGAGGCGTTCGATGTCGTTGAAGGGATGGCGCTCGACCCGAACTGAGACGGTCCGCTGTCACTGTGTCCCGGCGTACCCACATGGCGGGTCGCAGATGTGCCGAAACTGACCGACAGTAGTCGTCCGAAGTCGCCCGAGTCAGTCGTCGATGACGACCGGTTCGGTGTCGGATTCCGAATCGGACGCGTCAGTTGCGTCGATTTTCGTATCCGACTCGGCGTCGGACGCGTCGCTGACCGCGGAGTCCTTCGGAATTTCGACGCTCAGCGTCCCGGTTTCGGAGAGTCGCGCCGTTCCGGCGTCCGGGTCGACGACCGCGTCGGTCGGTAACTCGGCGTCTGCGGACAGCGACATTCCGCGGCCGGGAAACCGCATCTCGTACCCCTCGTGGAACTGTCGGAACCGGTCGATCCGGATCTTCACGTTTCCCTCGAGATAGCGGACCTGCACGTCGTCCGGTTCGGCGCCGGGCGCGTCGAAGACGACGCGGTAGGAGGCGTCGTTCTCGAGGACATCGACGGGCAGCGATCGATGGTTCTGGACGCGACCGTTCGCGCGCCCGACCTGTCGGTACAGCGCGCTACCGACCGATTTTCCGAGGTCTTTGAGGGTCACGGGGCATCACCCCGGGTGGTGCGTGGGACGCGGGCGGCGGTCGCAGGGACCTGGAGAAAGGGTGTGCAGTACATGGGAGATATGACCGTACGAACGGGTACGATAGCCGGGTTGATATTCCTTTTGCTCGGAGCAAAAGAAACGTCTGACGAGCGGGGCACTCCGCTCAGAGTTCCACCCGCTCGAGGCAGTCGGTTCCGCCACAGACCGGACACGAGAGCTCCGAGACGCCGAAGTCGTCGGGCACGTCGTAGGTGTAGTGATTCTCGAAGATGTCGAGAAAGCAATCATCCGCGGTACAGACGATCTCCTCAGTGGGTGGCATGTGCGATAGTAGCATCACGACGACCATCAACGTCGGGGTTGCGGCACTCGAGTTCCAACCCGTGACCGTCCCGTCTTCCAGCCAGTGTCACTGTACTCCGGCGCGCGCTGTGGCACGTCCGAACGCGAGTGAGGGCGCACAGCCGAAATCGTTCGAGTCGGCTGGGGTGTGCGAGGCGCGAATGGAGTGAGCGCCTCGCAAGATGCGAACGGAGGACGGAGTGGCCCGTGAGTGGCGAGGCATCGGGCGGGACTGAGACGGTCTGTGTACCGATGTTCCGGAGCGACCGCAGGACGGTTCGTGGTTGCGCCGGAACTGACGGACAACAGTCCGTCTGAACGGGGCGACTCGGCAGGCTCTTGGGCCCGCCGGCCCGGAGCGTTCGTGTAGTCACCGTTTTACCCCTCGAGTCGCTATCGGGAGCCATGACAGACCCCGAGACGCTGGCGGTGACGATCGTCGACGGCTACGTCGACGAGCCCGCGCACTTCGGGGTGCCGCCGTACATCTCGACGTATCCCCGGTACGCTGCGGGCGCACTCGTCGACGCGGGCGTCCCGCGCGAGCAGATCACGTACCACACGATCGATCGACTCCGCGACGAGCCCGACTACTGGCGCGACGTCGACGAGGCCGACCTCCTGCTCTACCTCGGCGGGATGACCGTCCCCGGGAAGTACGTCGGCGGTACGCCGGCCGAACCCGACGAAGTCCGAAAGCTCGCCTGGACGACCGACGGCACGAGCCTCATGGGCGGCCCCGTCAAGTTCGGCGTCGGCGACGAGAACGCCGGCGCAACCGAGACCGAGCGCCGGGATCTCGACTTCGATTTCGTCGCCAAAGGCGACGTCGAAGCCGCCGTCTACGACCTCGTCGAGAGCGGTCTCGAGGGGTTCAACAACCGAATGCGCGACGTCGACGAGGTATCGCGATGGGCGCAAGAGGGAGCCTTCGTCGTCGAACAGCACCCCAATCATCCCCAGCATCTCATCTGCGAACTCGAGACCTCCCGCGGCTGTGCCTACCGGTGTTCGTTCTGTACGGAACCGCTCTACGGTAACCCGTCCTTCCGGTCGCCGCCGTCGGTCGTCGGCGAGGTCGACGCGCTCTCCGATTACGGCGTGAAACACTTCCGACTCGGCCGGCAGGCCGACATCCTCGCCTACGGCGGCGACGGCGAAGCCCCAAATCCCGACGCCCTGCGCCAACTCTACAGCGGGATCCGCGAGGTCGCGCCCGACCTCGAGACGCTCCACCTCGACAACATGAACCCGATCACGATCGTCAACTGGCCCGAACAGAGCCGGGAGGGGATCCGGATCATCGCCGAGCACAACACGCCCGGCGACACGGCCGCATTCGGCCTCGAGTCGGCCGACCCAGTCGTCCAGGAGGCGAACAACCTCAACGTCACCGCCGAGGAGTGTTTCGAAGCGGTCAAGATCGTCAACGAGGAAGCGGGCTGGCGACCCGGGGGAGATCGTGACGCCGCGCCCACCTTCGGCGACGACGCGCCGCGCCGACTGCCCAAGCTCCTCCCAGGAATCAACCTCCTGCACGGCCTCAAGGGCGAGCGCGAGGAGACCTACGAGCGCAATCGTGCGTTCCTCCAGCGGGTGTACGACGAGGGCTACATGCTCCGGCGGATCAACATCCGGCAGGTGATGGCCTTCGACGGCACCGACATGAGCGAAACGGGTGCCGAGATCGCAAACGAGCACAAGCAGCTGTTCAAACGCTACAAGAAGCGGGTCCGCGAGGAGATCGACAACCCGATGCTCGAGCGCGTCGTGCCCCCGGGAACCGTCCTCCCGGACGTCCACCTCGAGTACCACCAGGACGGCAAGACCTTCGGACGCCAGCTCGGCACCTACCCCCTGCTGGTTGGGATCCCGGGCGAACGCGAACTCGATCGGACCATCGACGTCGCGGTCGTCGATCACGGCTACCGCTCGGTGACCGGCGTTCCCTACCCGCTGGATCTCAACGGGGCCTCGATGGACGAACTCGCTGCCATCCCCGGTATCGGCGACCGCACCGCGGGCGATATCGTCGTCAATCGACCCTATGAATCCGTCGCCGACGCCGCCCTCGGGACCGAGTTCGACCTGACGCAGTTCATGACGACGCGGCCGCTCGAGCGCGCGGACTGAGTTTGACTTCAGTCGAATTCGTCCCGAAACGGGCGCTTTGCCCGTCAATCGACGGCTCGGTGTCGGTAGTTCTATTATGGATGGGGATCAGAAGTGAAACAGAGGGGTCTCCCTGTGGAAATATCTGAAAAATTGCTGTGTCTGTTCAGTACGGACGTTTCGGAAGAGGAGGATCGATACGTCATTGAGGTGCCGCGCCAGGAGATCGAAACCGGCGATATCGACCCCGGCGAGGTCTACCGCGTCGCGCTCATCTCGCGGGAGGGCGAGGCGAGTACCGACGAAGGGACGACGACCGCGACGGCCCAGAGCGCGCCATCGGAGCCGCAGCCGCCGGTCGACGTCGGCGAAACGCGCTACGTCGAGATCGAAGACATCGGCAAGCAAGGCGACGGGATCGCCCGCGTCGAACGCGGCTACGTCATCATCGTGCCCGGCGCCGACGTCGGCGAACGCGTCAAGATCGAGGTCACCGAGGTCAAGTCGAACTTCGCCGTCGGCGAGATCATCGAGGACACGTTCTAACAACGACCTTTTTTGTCCGGGTCCTCGCACGCCTTCGGCGCGCTCGAACCCGGGCAAAAAATCTGGACCAAAAAAGGCCGAACGCGAGCGGTGCGAGGGCTGAGCGAAGCCCTCGCACCGCTCGCGCTCGGGAAAACGGCGCGCTTCGCGCGCCGTACAGTGGGGTCTACCGCCGTTCGCTCCGCTATCAACACCTATCGTATTTCGTTACTCGAGTCACAGATTTGGAAAGGTGTCCTAGAACGTGGATAATCGACCGATCTACCGGCCTACGACTCACTCCTCGAGCGGCGTCCCGTCCGCCCGTTTCGCGCCTTCGGAGTCGTGAACGACGATCTCGCCGGGGTCGCGGTCGGCGGGCGCGTAGTTGTCGCGGACGGCGATGGCCTCCTCAAGTTCCCGAACGGCGCGTTCCTTGAGCGCTCGAGCGAGGTCTTCGGCGTCGTCTCGAGAGATGTCCCGGCCGAGTCCCTCGCACTCGTGGGCGCGGACCATTCCCGCTTCGTCGACCGCCTCGCCCATCGGCTGGCTGGTGCCCGCGAGCGCGACGCTGAAGGGATAGGTCTGACAGATGAGCGGACGGTCGTCGTGAGCGGCGCAGGCTCCCATTCCCGAATCGTCCTCCTCGTAGAAGGTACAGTCGCCGCAGTCGTCGGTTTGCAGCGCCCACTCGAAGGTCTCCCCCTCGAGCTCGCCGTCTCCCGTCTCCGAGAGGCCGTACGGCATCGGGCGGGCGATATCGCGCCAATCGTAGTCCCCGTCGTAGCTATCACTCTCCTCAAGAGTACGCACTTCCTCCGGGAATACCGTCGCGGTGTGGTCGTCCTCGGCGTCGGCCTTGCAGCAGGCCCCACAGCGCGTACACTCGAAGCCGATCGACTCGATCGCGTCCGCGAGGTCGTCGACCGCGAGTTGGCGGGCGTCGTCGAGTTCGGCCTCGAGCGATTGCACACCCGAGAGGACGGAGTCAACGCGGAAAAGTCAGTCGTCCTCGGCGTCGGTCGCGACCGCGGCCGCCCGCTGGCCGTCCCACTCCACGCTATCTTCGACGGCAAGTTTCTCGAGGTGGGCGACGACCGTCGCTCGCGCGAGGTCGCGAACGCCCGAGAGGTCCTTCTCGTAGGCCGACTCGAGGATTTCCTCGAGGGAGCGGGAACCGGAGCGGACCGTATCGAGCACCCGCTGCTCGCGCTCGGCCCGGTGGGAGAGCAGGCGCTCGAGGGTTTTCCGGGGCGCGTCGATTTCGGGGCCGTGACCGGGATAGAGCGCTGGCGGATCCGTCGCCCAGAGGCGACGTAGCGTTGTCACGTACGCGCGCATGTCGCCCTCCGGCGCGCCGACGACGACGCTCCCCTCGCGGACGGCGCAATCGCCACAGATGATCGGCCCGCCGCGGCCGGCCTCGAGCGCGACGTGGTCGGGAGCGTGTCCCGGTGCGTCGAGGATGCGGACGCGCTCGTCGCCAAGCGGGATCGCCGTCCCGGGCGTGAACGTGCGGTCGGGATCGCACCCCGTCGCGTCGCGAAACCGGTCGGTCCGACCGTCGCGAGCCCAGACCGTCGCGTCGGTTTCGGCCGCGTACGTCTCGACGGCACCGACGTGGTCGGGATGGGTGTGAGTGACGAGAAGGTGTTCGACGGATCGCTCGCGGACCGCTCGATCGAGGGCATCGGTTCGAGCTGCGGGGTCGACGAGGACCGACGGCTCGCGGCCGAGCTCGCCGTCCGACGACGGGTCCGCCGCCTCGAGTAGATACGCGTTGGTGTCGCCGGACGGCGCGCGCGTCGAGACTGGGACGGACCACCGAGTGACGTGCATGTCGGGACAGTGTGACCGGGCGAAAAAAGACGTATCGACGGCGACCGGCGTCAGTCCCACCCCTTCCCGAGCAGCGGAGACGAGGCCGGCGAGACGCTCAGTTCTTGAGGAAGTACACCTGCTTGCGCGCGTCGCGGAAACTGTACCGCGATCCGACGAGGCCGACGTCCTCGAGTCGGTTGAGCGCGTAGCGAACGGTGCGGTCGGGGAGCAGCGATTCCTCGGCGAGTTGGCCCTGGGAAAGCGGCGAGTCGGCCTCCAGCACTTTCGCAACGAGTTTCGCGCTCGGCGGCAGGTCGCGGAGTCGGTTGCGGTATTCGTCCTCCGACAGCGATTCCTCGGCTGCGGCGCCACGGTCCTCGGCTGTACTCGTGCTCATACCTACTGCAGCGAAACCGTCGATGGTAAAGCTTCCCTATATGTGGATACGAATAATGCAGTTTGTATAAGGCATATGAATGAGGTATTAACACAGATGTGTGATTGCCGGTTTTCGGCATTGATCACCCCACTGGACCGCAAAAGACGGGTTTTATGTCGACAGCAATTCGTCAACGGACTCCAGTATCGTTTTATCCCATCGCGACAGTAGATTCGCTCAGTGTGAAAGGACAGGAGTGGTACCAGGCCGACGACATCGCCGAGGAATACGACGACAAGCGATTCTCCCGGGGCGGTCAGCTGATTGACCGTCGGGAGAAAGCGGCCGTCCTCGAGTCCATCATGCCCGTCGAGGACAAGAAGGTCCTCGAGATCGCCTGTGGTACCGGGCGGTTTACGGTCATGTTGGCCCATCAAGGAGCCGACGTGGTGGGACTGGACATCTCGGCGGCGATGTTACAGCAGGGACGACGGAAGGCTCGGAACGCGGACATCGCGGGCACGCTCGAGTTCCTCCGGGGTGACGCGGGACGGCTCCCCTTCCCGGACGATCACTTCGATACCGTCATCGCGATGCGGTTTTTCCACCTTGCGGACGATCCGGAGGCGTTCCTGGCGGAGATGCGACGCGTCTCCCGCGATCAGATCGTCTTCGACACGTTCAACCGATTTTCGTCGCGGAGCATCTACAACTGGGCGCTCCCGATGGGGTCGCGACTCTACTCGAAGAGCGAGGTCGCGGTCCTGCTCGCGAAGACGGATCTGACGCTCGTCGACGTCGAGGACGACTTCCTCCTCCCCTACGGGCTGTACCGATCGATTCCCAACGGCCTCGCGTCACCGCTGCGCGCGCTCGACAACGCCGTCGGAGAACTGCCGATCACCGACCACTTCGCGTCGGTGTCGTACTGGAACGCACGCGTTCGCTGACCGAGCGAACTGAATCCCATCTATTTACTATCAGGAGCCCCTATCGGGGGATATGGAGCTCTCGGTAGTCGTCTCGACGCTGAACGACCGGGAGCGATTGCTGTCGTGTCTCGACGCCCTCACGGAGCGAACGCCGTCGTCGACGGAGGTTATCGTCGTAAACGGCCCATCCTCGGACGGGACGACCGGCGTCGTCCGCGACCGCGGCGATGTCGACGTCCTCGTCGAGATATCGGAACGGAACTCGAGCGTCTCCCGAAACGCCGGCCTCGAGGTCGCAACGGGCGAGATCGTCGCCTTCCTCGACGGCGAGTACGCGATCGAACACAGCTGGTATCCGGCCATCGACGAGGCGATGGCCGGCGCGACGGACGTCGTCACCGGCCCCGTAACGGGCAGTCCCGCGAGCGGAGACCGGCAGTCACCCCAACAGGTCGCCGGTCGATCGGTGACCCACGTTCATGGCGGCAACGTCGCCTTCGAACGGTCCGTCCTCGAGGCCCTGAACGGCTTCGACGAATACCTCGAGGAAGCAAGCGAACGCGATTGCGCACACCGTCTGGCCGGCCTCGAGTACGAGGTGTCGTGGGACGCGGCCATGGCCGCCCGCCGCGAGATCGGGACCGACGGCGGCGAGCCGATCGACGTGGGGCGGTCCGCGTCGGAACTCCGTTCCGATGGCGGCCGGGCCGATCCAGACTGGGGAGCGACCTACCGGTCGCTGTCCTACCGACTGGCGAAGAACTACGGACTGCGACCGAGCGTCCTCGCCCGGACCGTCGGTAGCGCGCTGGGGGAGGCTGCCGCCGGCGTCCGTCGGCTGGCAGCGGGCGAGGCGACGCCGACGGGATGGGTATCCGACGGCACGGCCGTCGTCACGAACGTCACGCGCGGCCTGTGGGACGGCGTTCGCGCACGGTATGGGGATCGCTCGAGCCGGCGCAATCCCAACGGGATCGCCGAGCGCCACGACCGAGCGGTCCGGGTCTACGACTGGCGTTGATCGGCGACGTGACCGATACGGAGATGGTGCGTCTCGACCGCGAGTCAGTACTCGTCAGTGTCGGAGTCGTAGAGATCGGTCGAGAGGTAGCGTTCGCCGGTGTCGGGAAGCACGACGACAACCAGTTCATCGGGGTGGTCGCTCGCGTATTCAGCGGCGGCCGCGAGCGCTGCACCCGAAGAGATACCGACCAACAGTCCGTCCGTCCGGCCCAGTTTCCGGGCCGCGGCTTTGGCGTCGGCCGCCTCGACGGCGCGGACCTCGTCGATGAGGTCAGTCCGGAGGATATCCGGGACGAAGCCGGGGCCGATCCCCTGGATCTCGTGACCCTCGGTACTGCATTCCGAGAGGGTCGGCGACGCGGCGGGTTCGACCGCGACCGACGTGACCTCGTGTTTTCCCTGCGCTTCTTTCACGAACTCCGAGACCCCGGTGATCGTGCCACCGGTCCCGACGCCCGCAACGACCGCGTCGACCGCGCCGTCGGTTGCGTCCCAGATCTCCGGTCCCGTCGTCTTCCGGTGGGCCGCGGGGTTGGCCTCGTTCTCGAACTGCCTCGCCATGATGGCGTCCTCGCGGGTCGCGACGAGTTGCTCGGCGCGTTCGTTGGCGCCCGTCATCCCGTCCTCGGCGGGCGTGAGTTCGAGTTCGGCCCCCAGTGCCCCCAAGAGCTGCCGGCGCTCGGTCGACATCGAGGACGGCATCGTCAGCACGCAGTCATACCCGCGCGCGGCCGAAACCGCCGCCAGCCCGATCCCCGTGTTGCCGCTTGTCGATTCGACGACGGTGCCGCCGGGCTCGAGCGCGCCCGCTCGCTCGGCGGCATCGAGGATTGCTCGAGCGATCCGATCCTTGACCGAGTAGGGGTTGGCCGCCTCGAGCTTCCCGACGCAGTTGTCGGCGACGCTCTCCAGTCGCAACAGTGGTGTCTCGCCGATCAAGTCGGCGACGGTCGCAACGGCATCGATGTCAGCTGTGGGTTCGGCGGTTCCGTCCATTGGGTCAGTCGACCCGGGCCACCCCACTGCCAGTTCCCCCGAACGTCTTCGGGTCTCGGCGGAGACGCTCGAGGCTCAAAGGACCGTTTGAGCTTGGGGTGGGTTTTATTCTCGTCTCCGGCGGTCGGTTACCTATGGACCGACGACAGTTCCTCGCGGCCTCGAGTATCGGGCTGACGACAGCGATGGCGGGCTGTGCGGGAAGCCCGCTCAGTAGCGGCGACGCCGGAACGGAACCGGACGACGAACCCGGATCGAATTCGGACACCGCTCCCGAATCGGACTCCGGCGCGACCGAAGCGGACGGCGAAATCACGGTCAGCGCCAGCGGGGAAGTAGAAACGGAACCGGACCAGGCGGTCGTCAGCCTCGGCGTCGAGGCGTCCGGCGAGAGCGCCGAGGCCGTCACCGACGCGCTCTCGAGCGGTGCCAACGCGCTTCGTGCAGCGTTCGACGACCTCGAGATTCCCGAGGAGAACGTCGAAGAGGGACAGTACCGCGTCTACCCGGCACGTGGACGGAACGCCGACGGGTTCGAGGGAAGACACTCGTTCCGGGTAGTCGTCGCCGAGGTCGACCGCGTCGGCGAGGTCATCGACGGTGCGGTCGAGGCCGGTGCGGACGACGTTGGGCACGTGAGCTTTACGTTGACGGAGGAGACGCAGTCCGAACTTCGGAAGGACGCGATCGACGCAGCGCTTTCGAACGCCGACAACGAGGCGTCCCACATCGCCGACAACCGCGAGGTCCAACTCGAGGGGACGACGGCCGTCACGACCGGCGACGTGCAGGTGCATTCGGTTCGCCGCGAAACCGCAGCCACGGACGACGCGGCCAGCGGCGGGGCACCGCCGACGGAGATAGACGCGGAACCGGTCAGCGTCAGCGCCAGCGTGACGGTCACGTACGCGTTCGCGGCGTGACCGGTGAGGCACGACACCGGTTTTGAGCGGCGCTTTCGTGTCACAGCAGCGGTTTTTTGGCTCGCCTAAAATCGAACGCTTTTTACAATTGTTAGGCCTCCCTAAACCACATGGAATCGACGCAGCAGTTCGATCGAAGTCGACGAGCGTTCGTGGCGGGGGGGATCGCAGCCGGGAGCGCAGCGCTGGCCGGCTGTCTCGGCGGGGACGGCAACACGGAGGACGGAACCGGCTCGTACACGGTGTCGATGGCACCGATGGGCGAGATCGAGTTCGACGCCGTCCCCGAGGACGCGATGGTCACCTTCGCACACTACGCCGACATGGCGGTCGCGCTCGGCCACGGTGACGCCGTGAACTCGCTGCACGCTCCGGAGATGTCGGGATCGACGATGAACAAGTTCTACGAGCGACTCGAGGGCGTCTCCTTCGACTGGGAGGGCCTGGAAAACCCGCTCGAGGACGGCGTGACGGAGGAGGAACTCTACGACTACGATAGCGACGTTCACTTCCTCGATCCGTCGTACGTGCTGACGACTCAGGACGATTGGGACGAATCGACCGTCGACGGGATCGCCGACACGATCGGCCCGTGGGTCGGCAGCTATCACAGCGGCGTTCACAGCGACCCGGCTCCGGCCTACGACGACAGCTACGAGTACTACACCCTCTGGGAACTCTTCGAGACGGTCGCGGCCGTCTTTCAGGAACGGGAGCGGTACGAGGCGCTCAAGGGCGTTTACGAGGACACGATGTCGGAGATCGAGGCGAACCTGCCGGCCGAGAGCGAGCGGCCGACGGTCGCACGCGCGACGCTGGGCGACGGCGTGTTCTACACGTACAATCTCAACACGCCCGGCTTCTGGCAGGCAGAGACGCGACCGCTCGGTGCTCGCGACGCGCTCGCCGACGTGGAGTGGTCGGGCGACTGGGGGACCGTCAACTACGAGACGATGCTCGACGCGGATCCGGACGTCATCCTCCACCTCTGGGGAATTACGCCGACGTACGCCATTGAGGACGTCCGCGAAGAGATGGAATCGCACTCCGCCGGCAGCGAGTTGACGGCAGTGCAAAACGACCGCGTCCTCGCCAGCGGTATGCGCTATCAGGGCCCGATCATGAACCTCTTCCAGCTCGAGATGACCGCCAAGCAGCTCTATCCCGCCCAGTTCGGCGAGTGGCCCGGCTACGAATCGGGCAGTTCGTACCCGGAGATTCCGGCGGACGAGCAACTGTTCGATCGCGACCGGGTCGCGAACATCGTCACTACCGGAAGCGACGATGGGGAGTGAGGACCGGGATAAGGGAGGTTAATAGGGTGTAACGGGCAGTAACGAACGCTGAGAGGACGGGTTACGACGGCGATGTCCCGTCATCGGGGCCGGCCCCCGCGCGGTCCCGCGGGCTTCCCGTCGGCGTCGTCACCGCTCGAGCGTCGAGTTTCTCCGTTCTCCGAACGGCTATCCGACCGCGGTCGACAGCCGACGCTGGTCGGTAGCAGTAGAAAGCAGTGTCACGGAACGAGCGGCCGTCGATCAGTCGTCGGCCGGAACCGCTTGCGTGTCCGCTCGCCCGGAAGCCATGGCGAGCACGTCGTCGAAGAAGTCGAGGGTGTCTTCGGGGCCGGGGTTCGCTTCGGGGTGGTACTGGCGGGTGATGACATCGTACTCGATGCCGTCGATCCCCTCGGGCGTGTCGTCGTTGACGTTGATCTGCGTAATCTCGAGGTGCTCGCCGGGTTCGGCGACGGTGTAGCCGTGGTTCTGGGTCGTCATGACGACCTTGTCGGACTCGAGGTCGAGGACGGGCTGGTTGACGCCGCGGTGGCCGAATGTCATCTTCTCGGTGGAGCCGCCGAGCGCCTCGGCGACGATCTGCTGGCCGAGACAGATACCGGCGACGGGCGTGTCCTCGACGAACGCCTCGACGAGCGTGATCGCCTGCCCGAAGTTGACCGGGTCACCGGGGCCGTTCGAGATGAAGAGGAGGTCGGGGTCGACAGCCTCGACGTCGGCGACGCTCGCGTCGTAGGGAAGGACGTGGACCGTCGCGTCGCGCTCGAGCAGCGAGCTGATGATCGAGCCCTTCGCGCCGCAGTCGATCAGGGCGACCGTCTCGCCGTCGTTGTCTTCCCCGTGGACGACCGGTTCGTCGACGCTGACCTGTGCGCCGATATCGGTGTGGTCGCTCATGGCCTTGCACTGCTCGAGTTGCTCGAGGGCGTCTTCCTCGGTGACGTCCTCGCCGACGGCGATGCCACACTTCATCGCGCCGCCGTCGCGGATGTCGGTGACGACCTCTCGGGTGTCGAGGTGGTCGACGGCTGGGACGCCCTCGCTCTCGAGCCACTCGACGACATCCTCGGTGAACTCCTTTGCGAGCGCGGCGCGCGGATGGACGCGGTCGGACTCGAAGCGCTCCTCTCGGACGCCGTAGTTGCCGATCAGCGGGTAGGAAAACGTGAGGATCTGCTCCTCGTAGGAGGGGTCGGTCAGACTCTCCTCGTAGCCTGTATACGCTGTGGTGAATACGATTTCGCCGCGAGCCGTTCCTGACGCGCGACCACGACCCTCGAGTACGTGGCCGCCTTCCAGTGCGACGTAGGCTTCGGTCATTACGATCTACGTATCGGATGGACCATCATAAGTGTTGTCTTCGAAGCTCAGTTACGATTTTCGTAATCGGTAAGTGCAGGCCACACGTAGGTTCGCATCTCCATGGACGACCTGGACCGACAGATCCTCGATATTCTCCGGCGAGACTCCCGGACACCGTACACCGAGATCGCCGACGAGGTCGGGACGAGCGAGGGGACCGTCCGCAATCGTGTCGAGCGGATGATGGACGACGACGTCATCGAACGCTTCACCATCTCGACCCGGACCGGCAACGTCCAGGCGATGCTCGAGATCAGCGTCGCGGTCGACGTCGACACCAAGGGGGTCTCCGAGCGGATGGCCGAGTGGGACGAGGTCGACTTCGTCTGGATGGTCTCGGGCGAACAGGACATCGTCCTCGTGGTTGACGCCGCGGATACGCGCGGGGTCAACGATCTCATCACGAAGGCTCGCGATCAGGAAGAGGTCGTGAGCACGAAGACGCGGCTGATTCTGGATGAAGAACTCGGGTAACTGAGTGGGACCGAGGACTTGCGGGGTGTGGGTGCCGAAAGGTATAAATTCAGGAATCGATAACTCCTACTCGAGTGAGTGGTACAGGGGTCGATGATCCCGCTGTGACGGGGTATGAGCCCTCTGTTGCTGCTCCCGGTTTTCATCTAGCGAATCGTAGATCGTGAAGGAGTCCCGCTGCAGTAGTACATTCTCCGGTTAAGAGATTCCGTCGCCAACTCACAGCGGCGAGATCAGCAAACTGAATTTCCGGTGTTGCCTTGCTATTTCGAGTGCTATAGGTGATTTCGGAGTCCGTTGGAAGTTCCGATTCAGTAGCCCGTTCGAATTCGTTTGCTGCCCGCTTCCAAACCGCAGCATCCAGTAAAACCCGAACGCGATCGTACGATGAGAGGTCGACTAGTCCGGAAAGGAACAGTGGGGTAAGAACCGTATTGAGTGCGAGTCGTTTCATAATTTCGGGAATAGCGAGTTTCGTATTAGCTAACCCGTCGATTATTCAAGAGCGGTCTTCGCCCGGCGGCGTCCCGACGCCCGGCGTCGGCCGTTCGATCGCGTCGATCACCTGCTTACGGTTGTGGATCGCCCGATACCCCTTGCGCAGTAGCCGGTCGAACCCGGACCTCGAGACGCGTGCGCTCACGCGGCCGTCACGGATCGCGTCGACGATCGACTCGGGCGTGAGCCGATCGGCCTCGACGACCGTGTACGCCCGACCGACCTCGAAGGGGTAGTGGGCGTCGCTGCCGCCGATCAACGGCAGATCGCGGTCGCCCGCTAACTGCTCAACGAGCGGCCGCGAGCGCGGATGTTTGCCGTTCACTTCGATCGCGTCGAAGGGGATCTCCTCGAGTTCCCGCACCGTACTGTTCCGGAACGGGTGGGCGACGATCGCGGCGCAGTCCCGGTCGTGGGCCAGCGCGACCGCCTCCTCGGGGGAGAGCGCACCGGGTTTCGTCGCCGCCGGCGGGTCGGGACCGACGACGAGGACGTGGCCGCGGTCCGTGGTAATCTCGATCCCCGGCAGCGTCTCGACATCAGGGGACGGATCGAACGCCGTGTAGTAATCGTGGTTCGTCGTTGCGACACCGTCGAGGCCGCGGCGTTCGGCCATCTCGGCGAGTAGACGGACGCCAAGCGGATCGAATCGGTCGCCGAGCGATCGCCGACCGTGGAAGAATCGCGTATGCGCGTGGAGGTCGACCGAGTACATACTGGAGCAAACGCCGGGCAGACTCTTTTGCGTGCGGCCGGCATGTACTGCAGTATGTCACCTGCCGAGGCGAGCGACCGCGTTCTCGTCTGCAATCCCGTGAGCGGATCGGGGGATCACGTCGACGACGCCGTCGAACTCGCGGCCGACCACGGTTTCGAGATTCGAAAGACCGAGGAAGCCGGCGACGCGACGCGGTTCGCCCGCGACGTTGCGCCCGACGCCGACCTCGTCGCCGCGGCCGGCGGTGACGGCACGCTCAACGCCGTCGTCAACGGTGTGGCAGCGGCGGACGCCCTCGAGACGACGACCGTCGCCGTCGTTCCGGCGGGGACGGGCAACAACTTCGCGGCGAACATCGGTGTTCGGGGGCTCGAGCACGCCTTTACGGTGATCGAAGACGGTCGCCGGCGGTCGATCGACATCGCGACTGCGAACGATCGGATCTTCGTCAACTCCTGCGTCGGCGGGATCACCGCCGAGGCGAGCAGCGAGACGACGACGGAGAGCAAGGCGGATCTGGGCGTGCTCGCGTACGTGAAGAACACCCTCGAGACGGTCGGCGAGTTCGACTCGCTCCCGCTGCGAGCGGAGACGGCCGCGGGTCCGAACGGCGAGACGGCGCAGGCGTGGGAGGGCGAGGCGTTGTTCGTCCTCATCGGGAACTGCCGACGGTTCACCGGCGCGCGGACCGCACAGGCCAACGTCGAGGACGGCCTGCTCGAGGTCACGATCGTCGAAGACGCCGCGACGACAAACCTGCTCGGCGGCGCGGCCCTCGAAGGGTTGTTCGACCGGGACAGCGCGCATATCGTCCGCCGTCGAACGCCGTCGCTGACAATCGAGAGCCGCGGGGACTCCGTCGAGTACAGTCTCGACGGCGAGATGCTCGAGACCGAGCGCCTGGAGCTGGAGACCGAACCGACGGCGCTCACGATTCCCGTCGGGGACGGCTATCAGCCGGATCCGGACGAGGGGGAGCTGTGGCCCCTCGAGACGGGGACGGATCGGTGACCGAGGACGCATCGATCACCGACGGTATCGATTCGAAACGGCCGAGACGAGACGATACTGGTTTCACGAACCGTCGTAATTGTGCGGGTATGAGCACGCCGGACGAGGACCTGCAACACGAGAACGCCGGACAGGACGTGATCGCCGTCGACGCCGACGACACCGAACTCGAACTGGTCAACCGACTCGACGCCCACACCGGTGACGGGATCCGACACCG
Organism: Natrinema sp. H-ect4; assembly: GCF_041894845.1. NCBI lineage: Archaea > Methanobacteriati > Methanobacteriota > Halobacteria > Halobacteriales > Natrialbaceae > Natrinema > Natrinema sp. H-ect4. The sequence goes on along the minus strand of NZ_JBHDYC010000003.1, from coordinate 247,147 downwards.
AGCGTTTACCTCGCTCGTCTTCGACGGGGAGGGGAACGTCTTGCTCGCCCAGCGAGCGCCGGACAAACGCCTCTGGGGCACCTACTGGGACGGCACCGTCGCCTCCCACCCCGTCGAGGGCCAGAGCCAGGAGGAAGCGACCCGCCAGCGCCTCGAGGAGGAACTGGGGATCTCGCCCGACCAGTACGACGACCTGCGACTGACCGACCGCTTCGAGTACAAGCGCTACTTCGAGAACGCGGGCGTCGAGCACGAGGTCTGTGCCGTCCTGCAGGTGACGCTGACCGATCGAACGCTCGATCCCGACGAGGAGGAGGTCGCCGGCCTGATGTGGGTTCCCTACGAGCGACTCCACTCGAATCCGGAGTGGTACCGACAGATTCGACTCTGCCCGTGGTTCGAGATCGCGATGCGCCGGGACGTTCGATAGGGAGATCGATCCGTCCCGATCACAGCGGTTCCGCGCCGTCGGTGGTCGGACCGCGTGTCGATCGCTCGAGGTTCCGGCCGACCGGTCCCGCTCGACGACCGCCCCTCGCTGCAGACACGTCTCCAGACTGGACAGTGTCAAGAAACAGTACACGAGCGGGAGGTTTATGAGGGAGTGTCCATACATGCAGGATAGACTGCGATGGTCATTGGCACGTTCAGACGGCTTCTCCGGGGGAGTGTTATCACGTCGTCCGCGTCGGCAGGGGGGGCGACGGCCGCGGGAACGACCGACTCCGAGCCGTCGCTCGAGTCGTCCGCCGCGACCGACGAGCCCCTCGAGATCTGTCTGTTGAGCTACCGTTCGAACCCGTACTCCGGGGGGCAGGGAGTCTACGTGAAGTACCTCAGCCGAGCGCTGACCGATCTCGGTCACTCGGTCGACGTGCTCTCGGGCAAGCCCTATCCGGACCTCGACGACGACGTCGGACTGGTGAAACTGCCCGGCGAGAACGTCGTCGATGAACTCGACCGGCTCGGCCAGTTCGAGCCGTCGTACCTCCGCGATCCGCTCGCGCTCTACGAGTGGCTGAGCGCGCTCACCGGCGGCTTTCCGGACCCCTACGTCTTCGGGCGGCAGGTCGTCGATTACTTCGAGGAACACCAGCCCGCATACGATGTCGTCCACGACAACCAGTCGCTCTGTCACGGCCTCCACACGCTCCGCGAGCGGGGCCACCCCGTCGTGGCAACCGTCCACCACCCGATTACCGTCGACCGAGATGCCGCCCTCGAGGCGGCGGACGACTGGACCGAGCGGCTGTTGATCCGCCGGTGGTACAGCTTCCTCCGGATGCAACGCGATGTCGTTCAGGAGCTCCCCCACGTCCTGACCGTCTCCGAGTCGGCCAAACACCGCACCGTCACCGACTTCGGAGCCGATCCCGAGTCGATCCGCGTCGTCCACAACGGCATCGATACCGAGCTGTTCGAACCCGTCGACCGCGCTCCAGATCCCGATCCCGATCGCCCGCGCGTGATGACGACCGTCAGCGCCGACGTTCCCCTGAAGGGAACCCGGCACTTGCTCGAGGCGTTCGCGGCCGTCCGCGAGACGATCGACGCCGAGCTCGTCGTCGTCGGCGAGTTCGACGAGGGGGGCGACTGCGACCGGCTCGTCTCGGAACTGGGGCTCGCGGACGCCATCGAAACCCACAGCGAGATCAGCTACGAACGGATGGTCGAACTCTACGGGAGTGTCGATGTCGCCGTGGTCCCTTCGATCTACGAGGGCTTTGGCCTCCCTGCTGGCGAGGCGCTGGCCTGTGGCGTCCCGGTCGTCGCGACTACCGGCGGAGGGCTTCCCGAAGTGGTCGGCGACGCCGGCGTCCTCGTCGAACCGGGCGATTCGGACGCGCTGGCCGGGGCCGTTCGCGACCTGCTCGAGGACGACGAGCGGCGCCGAACGCTCGGCAAACAGGGACGAGAGCGAATCGTCGCGGAGTTCGACTGGGAGCAAGCCGCCCGGGAGACCGTACAGACGTACCGCAACGCTATCGAGACGCGCGAACAGGGGGACTGAGATGGAGACGATCGATTTCGACCGCGTGACGATGACGCCGGGGATGCGCGTCCTCGATGTGGGCTGCGGCGAGGGCAGACACGTCCACGCCGCCGCCCTCGAGAACGTCGCGGAGGTCGTGGGGCTCGACCTCGAGCGGGAGAGCCTGGCGGCCGCACAGGACGATTACGAGGAGTACATCGCCGAACTATCCGACGTGCCGGTCACCTTTCTCTCGGGGGACGCGCTCAGACTGCCCTTCGAGGACGGCGCGTTCGACGTCGTCTGCTGTACCGAAGTGCTCGAGCACATCCCCGACTACGAGGCGGCGGTGGACGAGCTTCGGCGGGTCTGCGCGCCGGGGGGAACGCTCGCGGTGAGCGTCCCTCGCGCGGGTCCCGAGCGAGTCTGCTGGGCGCTCTCGGACGAATACCACGAGGTCGAGGGCGGCCACGTCCGTATCTTCGATCGCGAGGAGCTACGGGCGGCCATCGAGCGCCGCGGGTTCCGGCGCGTCGACGGCCACTTCGCCCACGCGCTGCACGCCCCCTACTGGTGGCTCAAGTGTCTCTGGCGCGAGCGCGACGAACGGGGCGAGCCGCCGCTCCCGCTGCGGGCCTACGATCGCTTCCTCGAGTGGGACGTCATGGAATCGCCGCGGCCGGTCCGCCTGCTCGAGGAAGCGCTCGATCCCGTACTCGGCAAGAGCGTCGTCTACTACTTCGAGCTGGAGGGGCGATCGTGAGCAACCTGTCGTCGGGGGCGTCGCTGACCGAGTGGGGGCTCGAGCCCGCGGTGGACTACATCGAGCGCGTGCAGCGATCGGACGGGCTCATTCTCTGGTATCCCGACGGCCCAGCCGACCCCTGGGATCACGTCGAGAGCGCGATGGGGCTCTCCGTCGGCGGCCGCCACGAGGCCGCTCGCCGCGCGTACCGCTGGGTGGCCGACGCCCAGCACGACGACGGCGCGCTCTGGGCGACCTACGGCGAGCCCGACGCCGACGGCGACGACGGTTCCCACGCCGGCGACGAGCCGCGCAAAGAGACTCACCGCAGCGCCTACGTCGCCGTCGGCGCCTGGCACCACTATCTCTGTACCGAGGATCGGGAGTTTCTCGCAGACCTCTGGCCGACCGTCCGGGACGCCGTCGAGTTCGCGTGCGACCAGCAGGCCCCGACCGGCGAGGTCTACTGGACCGTCGGGGCCGACGGCGAGGTCTACGAGGACGCGCTGCTCTCCGGTTGCGCCTCGATCTACAAGAGTCTGGCCTGCGGCGCGGCCGTGGCCGACGAACTCGGTCACGAGGAGCGCCGCAATCGGTGGCTCGAGGCCCGAACCCACCTCGGCGAGGCAATCCGCTCGCGGCCCGACCGGTTCGACCGCACCTGGGAGAGCAAGTCCCGGTACGCGATGGACTGGTTCTATCCCGTCCTCTGTGGCGTGGAGACCGGCGATTCGGCGCGGGATCGGCTCGAGGACGGGATGGATCGCTTTCTCGAGGCGGGGCTGGGCTGTCGGTGCGTCTCCGACGAACCGTGGGTGACGGTCGCCGAGTCCTGCGAACTCGTGGTCTCGCTGGCCGCAGTCGGGCGGACGGAGCGCGCGCGTGAGATCCTCGAGTGGCTCTTTCAGTGGACCGACGACGAGGGAATCTTCTGGACGGGATATCAGTTCGAAGACGAGGAGTTCTGGCCGGGCGAGCGGCCGACGTGGACCTGCGGGGCGGCGGTGCTGGCCGCGGATGCGTTGTCGGGGCTGTCGGGGGCTGCGGATCTGTTTACCGATCCGCTGGTCGAATGACGTGATCGGGATGGGAGCGTTCAGGTTCGCTAGAAATGATGAGAACAGAGGGCAACAGGGTTAGGGAACCGAGTCCGGTCAAATTCATGCTTGTATCCCTACGGGCAGGGCAATTGCGCGGCGCACAGAGTACGCGCCGCGTCAGCGAAAGACAAAGCACTCGAAGTAGTGGTAAGCCTACAAACTTTAAGGACCTGAGTCGAAGAAGTGACTCTTGGCGTCAGGTAATATCGTCTTTCTACCAGTAGCGGGTCAAAAGTTATAATATGGGCTGTGGTCACATCCAGATGAGATCGATTAGTCTATAGTGTAGACATCAAAACATCGTAATCAAGAAAATCATATCCCATGCCGACACGTCCCCACCACCAACATAGCACGGCGATAACTGAGGGAGCACTAGTATCTAAGATAGAAACAGCCCTCGAAAGCGTGTTAGACAATTATGGCTTGGATAAGCAGCGATCATCGGTTCCAAGGGAGAAGTATATCTATCTAGTTAGCCAAAAATTTTCCGACGAGGACCAGGAACCAATTACGTATGGATGGTTTAAGTGGGGGGCCAGCTCACTCGCAGGACCCGGTGGCGAGCGATATAGCCGAACTTTGTTCGCTGATTTTTCAGATGCCAGTGAGTTATACCGGGCTAGCCGTGGCGAGATCGAGGAGTACATTGAGAATGGTGATCACAACCTGCCTGTCTCAAATTGGTGGGACGCAGACTTTCTCGATTTCCTAGAACACTTTTACACCCATAATGCCCCGCCAAAATACCGGGACTTATATTTATCCAACATTAGGTTTTTGAGAATCATCGATGAGATTGATTCGAATATTCACTTCGACCGAAGGCCTGCAACGCAACAAACATACGAGGAAGTACGTAAGGTCACTTCGGATCTGAAAAAGGAGGTGAAGTCTGTCGGTCAATTAGCTGAAAATTACACATATCTGTCCGAGTTTACGGCACTCTTTGAAGATGTGGTAATGATGTTGGTTGATATCGATTCACGTAGTATTGAAAGCGAATACGGCACTGCGATCAGTGAGCTCCGGGATCTCTACAGAGAGAATGTTTGGCTCATGATTGCCCATTCGATGTCGGTTGATAGTGCAAAAGGACCAAATACTGACAAGATTTATGGAGCATCGACAGCAGAATTGACTAAGCTACGCGAGGAATTCACGGATAATTTACGGACCAAAAAGGAGATGTGTGATAGAGCAGGTTTACTCCCTAGTATGTCCGATTTTGATCGATTCGAGCCTGATCCTCCCAATTCAGACTTTGAAGAAAATGTTGATAAGTTTATGGAAGTTGTCGATGGGCGGGCAAATAACCAATGAGTTCAGTAGGCAGCGGGGAGTTCGAATCTTTATTTACAGATACATGTATTCTCCTTTCGTTTACTCTTAATGACGATGATGGAACGGCTCAGGTTTTGCTTGAAGAACACCAAGCAGACAATGTCGTTGGGAATACCGTCAAACGCGAATTTCAGAACGTAAAAGAACGACGTGAACTGATAGTTGAGTCAATCTATGGTTGTACTGATCTTGGAAATTGGACAGTACCGTCATCTGTTAACATGTCTCCAAACGATCGTAATTGGTGTGCGGAACTTTTGGCCGAGATTGATTCGCTAGGAGATAGAGAAAGCATCAAAAAACGACTCTCGTTTGAGGAGCGCAAGATTAAGCGTGGCTGGGACCTTTTATTTGGATCTACCAAACCTCTTATTGATGATGTTTGGCCAAACACGCTTGATGCACGCCTATTAGGAGACTTGCGGGCACATGTTGACAATGAGTCAGATAGAAAAGTCATCTGTGAATGTGCTGATTGGGGCGCGAATGGAGGTACTGGTATACTAATCACAACAGATTACCAGGATATAATAAGTGCAAAATCAGACATCAGATCCTGTGTCAATCGTAACCGGAATTTTGAGGAAATTAACATATTCAACCCAACTGAGTTTCTTGAAAATGACCCAGATTACACCGATTAGCCGATTTTGACACATCCAATTAGATGGTAATTGAAGCTATGACCAGTAGTTGGCTTAATTACCAAAACACATTCAGTAGAGTCCACATCTGAACCTGCTGGAGTTTTCGTTAGACTCCGATAGAGTTGTACGCGGACATAACCTGATTCCCAAATCTGCACATAAGCCGTGACTTGTCGTTACAACTCGAAAGTCGCTCTATCGGTTGATCCGCCTTCTTTCTTTAAATAGCTTACACGTTTGCGGTTGAGATACAAGATTGACATTCAGTAAGATCAAACAATAGGACTGGCAGGATTTTTACGATTATATTTAGTAACAGGTGGTTATATATGTAGCTTTATTATCATGATGGCTCGAGGTCGTCGCCTTCTAATTCACCCTCGAGATAGGCACGACCTCGATCCGTAATTCGGTAATAGCCCCGATCATCGTCGACTTTTCGGAGAAGTCCGTGCTCTTCCAAGACCGGAAGACGACGCTTGACCGTCGGATGAGAGACGCCGTCGATGTTGTACGAAACCACCGCTGGCGGCATCGCTATCCCCGTTTCTTCGAAGAACTCGAGCAGCGCGGGATCGGATTTCGTCATCCACGAAACCAGCGGGCGCATTCAGGGATCAACGCTCGGGTGGCTCGAGATCATCGGCATCAAGCTCCCCGGCGAGATATTTTCGACCTCGCTCACTGATCTGATACAGACCCCGATCTTCGTCGTAGTACTCCACGAGTCCACCATCCTGCAGTGCTCGCAGTCTGCGCCGTACGTGCGATATCTTGTAATCGATGTTGGCCTCGACGGTGGTCGGATTTGCGACGAGGGGGTGATTCCCCTCGTTGAGAAGGAACTCGAGGATCGCGTCGTCGGCCCGCGTCATCCAGTCCACCCGTGGCCGTCGCATTCGACCGTGAACACACGAAACACCGTGTTAGAACGCTCGATTCGATAGTATTTGTACCCTGTTTGGCGCTTTCTGGTACTGTATTTGATGCACTAGTTCTAAGTACTATCTGCTCCTTGACCGAACTACGGAAGCCAAACGGATCCACAACTACCCGAATCGGTCCTCGAGAGAGAAAATGCGGACCCGGTGACCTAACCACCGGCCCGCGTGGCTTCCGTACCCCGCAGAAAGCCATGCCCAACCACGATTCGCGGGGCCTTGAAAGTCCCGCTCGAGCAGACGCATCACTCCCTGACTACCCGCCGAAAGACGGCCGACGCGCGTGGATCGAACTCACCGCCTTCCAGCGCGACTGTCTCGAGGCCGTCGCCCGCCGCGAGCGCGACGGCAAGCGCTGTTACCCTTCGGGGATCACCTGGACCCTCGAGCGCCGGTATCCCACGGTCAGCCGCGCCCGGCTCGAGCCGAACCTGCGCGCGCTCGTCGGGCGCGGCCTCCTCGCCGAACGCGACGGCCCAGACGAGCGGGTGACCGCCTACGGCCTCACGGGTGCCGGGCACGCGCTGCTCATCCAGCGCGCCGAACGCCTCGCCGTGCTCTGTGACCTCCGGCGTGACTGATCGGGACGAAAACCACGATCCGTGTTTTCGGCCCGTTCGGGGCCGACTGCTCTATTCGATGGAGACAATTATCGAACGGTGTGTTCTGGAGGAAATGCTACGAAAAAGCGTCCTGCTATCGTGGCAACACGGGATCGCCACGCCCTCCCCAGCCGATTCGCTCGGTATTCGAGGCGCTCACACTGTTCGCGCCTCGCTCCGCTCGCTCATCCCTCGCGCAGTATCGACGGCCGCCCTCGCGACGCTCGGTCGGCCGACAGCGCGCGCCACCGCACGCGGGTTTGCCAGTCCGGAGTTCCGTCGGAACGATGATCGGCTGCCGAATACCCTCGATGACCGCCCGTCACTGTCTCGGTTCGACGCGACTTCGTCTCGACGACCCGCGATCGGGTCGGTGTCGAATTCCGACGCACTCAATCCGCGCTGCTCGAGGGAGCCACCCGTCCGATCCCCGTATCGCAGACCACGCACGCGTCTACCCCGTTTTCCTCGGTAAACCGATCGAACAACCTCGAGAGTCGCACGTCGTGACTCGCCAGGACCCCGCCCGGCTCGAGGTGATCCAGCGCCGCCTCGTACTCGAATCGCATGTGGGGCAGCCGGTGATCCGAATCGTGCAAGAAGAGATCGAGGGGGCCGACGCGCTCGAGCAGCCCGGGCAAAACCTCCCGCGCATCGCCCCGATGGAGTTCCCACCGGTCGCGACACCGATCTGGAATCAGGTGGCCGTACTCGAACGGCCCCGGCGGGCCGCCGGGCAGGTCGACCGCGTGCAGGGTTCCACCGCCGTTCTCGCACATCGCTGCCAGCACGTGCGCGTCGAACGAGCCGAACAGCACCCCCGTCTCCACGACAGTCTCGACCTCGAGCGCGCGACAGACGACGTACAGCGTCACCCCGTCGCGCCAGTGGGTCGTGTCGGTGGCGACGCCCGCCTCGTGGATCTCGGCCACGCGGTCCGCGTACGCGTCGTGGAACCACTCGAGATCCTCGTATTCCTGCTCGTACTCGCGCAGTTCGGCCACCGAGGCGGGGAGCACCGCGGCCAGCCGCTCGGCCCGCTCGCGGGTTTCCACACCGTAGTCGAGTCGCCGACGCTCGAGTCCCAGTCGCGCCTTCCGGACGGCGTAGATCGCGTCTCTGAGCGTTCTCGGGGCCATTATCGGTAGCCCAGCGCCTCGAGGCGCGATTCGATCTCCTCGCTATCCCCGCCGTCCGCATCGTCCGCGCCGCTCGCCCCGCCCTCGCGAATTCCCGCGGGAAGTGGGGGATCGCAGGTCTCCTGATCCTGTCCCTCGCGGACGACCCAGGGAACCCGGCGGAGCGCGGGGACCGGCGTCCCGGGCGGGTGCGACCAGACGCCGAACTCGCCGAGTCCGTTGCCGTGGTCGCTGGTCATCGCGACCCGCCCGTCGCAGTTCGCGAGCAGTCGAGCAACGTCGTCGAGGGCCCACTCGAGGTTGTCCCGGTAGGCCGTCCAGACCGCATCGAACGAAAAGTCGCCGTCGCGCAGGCGCATCCAGGGATCGTTCATCGAATCCGTCTCGTCGTCGCTCTCGGCCTCGGCTTCGGCGAGCGCCTCGAGGGCCTCGCGTTCCGCGGGCGAGAGGTCGTCGGGGTCGAAGTCGTCGTCCGCCGCGGACGACTCGCCGTCGGTGAACTGCCCCCAGTGCTCGATGTCGGCCGAGCCGAAGAACCACCCCGGCTCCGACCGGAAGGGGGCGTGGGGCTGCATGTAGTGGACGAGCACGCGGTCGATTCCTAGCTCCTCCCGGTTGCGCCAGATCGCGATCGCGGCGTCCGTGAGAGGAGCGGGCGGGATCGTCGAAATGTCGTCGTCGACCCACTCGTCGCGCCAAGCCTCGTGAAAGACGCCGAAATCGTCGGCCTCGAGCGGCAGGACGTCGCCGGACGTGACGAGAATGTGTTCGCAGGACTGCGACGAAAAGGGGTTGCCGGTAACGTAGGCGGTCCGGGCCATCTCCTCGCGGTACCGCGGCGCGAAGGTTCGGTCCATCCATTCTGCGGACTGGGAGCCGACCGACCACAGCGAGTCCACCCCGTCCGGGCCCGGTAGCGCGTCGTGACCGGCCGCGGACAGTTCTCGCATGAGATCGAGGCGGCAGCCGTCGAGCACGCAGCAGACGTCCCACTCTCGCTCCCAGATAGGGGTTGCGGGGACCAGTCGCGAGACCGCGTGTCCGATGCGACCGGTCGCGATCCGCTCGGAGACCGTCTCGAGATCCATTACCACTGCACCTGTCTGTCGAGTGGATACGGTTCTGTTAGTAGCTTTTGATCGACAAACGAACTGTTCGGACGGGGCGAACGAAACCGCGGCCGCGTCGCAACTATGGCATTCGGTAACAAGGCTTATTACATCCCTGTTCGTAGCCTCGACTGAGGACCACGAACACAGGTCCCGTCTGACGATATGAGCTCCTCACCACCGGAAACCGAGACGTACGAAGTCACGCTCACCCGAGACGAGCAATGGGTCGCCCACCACGTCCTCTCGAAGCGCTTCAACGAGGCCCTCGAGACCGACGAGATGCCGCCCGAGTGGACCCTCGAGTTACTCGAGACGCTCGAGGCCGACGGCGACACGGAACGACTCACCGGCCCGCAGGCCGATCGCCTCTATGACGAACTGGCGACGTACGTCGACCGCGAGGAGACGCCCGACCGGGACGTAAGCGACGGCTCGACCGTCCTCGACCGGCTCGAGGTCATCTGCGAAGCCGAAGTCTAGACAGTTTTCGTTTCGGTAGTCACGCGATTCGTCGTCGAACAGCCCGCACGGGCAGCCGTTCTCAGGGTCGCGTCGTCGCCCAGACAGCCGTAATCGCGAGCAAAATAGCGGGTGCCAGGGGCACGATCAACAGCGCAAACCGGTAGCCCTCCGCACCGGGTGGGACGAGGTAGATCAGAGTCGGAGCGGCGAGAAACGCGAAGACGATGACGCCGACGAGGGTCCAGCCGCGCCAGTCGAACTCCCGGTCGGCCGTCGCGGGGTGTACCGGTTCGTGATCGTCCCCGCTATCGGCCGGTCCGTCAGCTCCCCGTTCGCCGTCCGTGTCGGCGTCGACCGCCGCTGGATCGTGGACGTAGCCGCCGTCATCGCTCGAGCTCACTATCGATTCGTTTCGAGCGCGCAGTGAAAGCACTCACGGTTCCCCCTCCGCTCGTCTCCGAAGCGATCGGAAACGGGAACGGTTCGTCGGGCGTCAATCGCTTCCGACTATAATTCGCTGTCCGGCCGGACGACGACCTTGCCGAACCCTTCGCGGTTCTCGATGATCTCGTGGGCGCGTGCGGTTTCGCTCATCGGCAGTTCCTCGCGGATGGCGGGCTCGAACGTGCCGTCCCAGACGAGTTCCATCACGTCGTCGACCTGATCCGGCGTGGCCATCGTCGAACCGATGATCTGCAGCTGATTCCAGAAGATACGCGGGATGTCCGTCTCCGGGTTGCCGCCGCCGGTTCCCCCGCAGGTGACGAGTCGCCCGCCCTTGGTCAGGCTCTTGAGCGAGTTCTGCCACGTCGGCGCGCCGACGTGTTCGACGACGACGTCGACGCCGCGGCGGTCCGTTTCCTCGAGGATCCAGTCCGCGAAGTCCTCCTCCTCGTAGTTGCAGACGTGGTCCGCGCCGTGTTCGCGGGCGTAGTCGAGCTTCTCCTCAGTGCTACCGGTCGCGTACACCTCCGCGCCCGCGTAGTCAGCGATCTGAAGCGCGGCGTGGCCGACCCCACCGCTGGCACCCAGCACGAGCACCGACTCGCCGGCCTCGAGGTCGGCGCGTTCGATGAGCATCCGCCAGGCGGTCTGGAAGACCAGCGAGCTCGAGCCGGCGACCGACCAGTCGACGTGGTCGGGGACGGGGATCAGGTTATCCTCGGGAATTGCGGCGTATTCGGAGTGAACGCCGGTAACATGCTCGCCGATGATGTGAAAGCGCGGATCGAGCGTCGGGTCGTCCATCCGCAGGTCGCCGACGCCGGCCGAGAGCGCGACGTGATCGCCCGCCTCGAAGCGAGTTACGTCCTCGCCGACGTCCTCGACGACGCCGGCCCCGTCGCTGCCCGGAATGTGTGGCATCTCGAGGTCGATCCCCGGCATTCCCCGTCGCGTCCAGATGTCCAGATGGTTGAGCGCGGCCGCCTTGATGTCGACCAGTACCTCGTCCCGATCGATCTCAGGATCGGGATACTCGCCGTACTCGATGACGCCCCTGTCGCCGTGTTCCGCGAATTGGACTGCCTGCATATACGCGGACCAACGGAAACGGCGTCCATAACAGTTGGGCTACCAGCATGCCGTATTCGCCGCGATCACGTTGTACTATAAACCATTATTTGTCAGAGGTGTGTCGAGACAACGGAAGACCGATGGCAACTGAAACGGAGACGGTGTCCAAGACCGAACGAGCGTCGGGCGGAGGGTGGCGCATCTGGCTCGAGCAGGCCAGCGCGTTCACTCGCCGGAATCTACAGGAGGTGCGAAACAGCGGGATCATGCTGCTGTGGGTACTCGCATTCCCCGCGATTATGTACTCGCTCCAGACGGTGCAGGGGGCCGAAACGACTGCCACGGCCGATGCGAGCGCGTCCATCGGAATCGGCGTCCTCGGGTCGATGTTCGTCTGTCTCTTCGTCTTCGGAAACCAGCTCGCGACCGACCTCGAGGACCGGCGCTACGTCGCCTATCGGTCGATGCCCATCTCGCCGTCGGCCGAACTGACCGGCCGAATGACCGCCGGGTTCGTCCTCGCGGCGGGCGCGTTCACCGCGACGCTGGTCGCTGGGCTGGCCACCGGCGCGTCCTACGGTCTCCGCGGTCCCGAATCAATACCGATCGTCCTGGTCGCCGGCGTGCTGACCTGCCTGATCTGGATGGTCGTCGCCATCCCGTTCGTGATCGCCGCGGGGAACAAACAGGTCGCAACGCTGGCGACCACGTTCGTCGCCATCACGACGTTCACCCTGACCGGGCTCAACGGCGCCGTTCCGGCGCAATCGGTGATCGACGGCCCGGTGCTGAACTATCTCCCGAACACGCTCCCGACTCGAGTGCTCATCGCTCACCTCGTCCCGGCCGAGAGCTGGACGGGGCTCGGCATCGCACCGCCTGCGATGCCGACCGGGCCGGAATTCCTCGCGTTACTGGCCATCTATGCGGCCCTCGCAGTCGTCGCCGGAACGATGCTCGTGAATCGAATGCTCTACGATCAAGGGTGGTGGCCGTGACCGATCCGGTCGCGACCGTCGACGGCGTTCGCAAGTCCTTCGGCGAGGAGGGCGTCCTCGAGGACGTCGATCTCACGGTCGAGGACGGTGAGCTCCTCGTTTTGATGGGGGCAAACGGAGTCGGCAAGTCGGTGTTGCTCTCCTGTCTCGCCGGCAGCGAGCGTCCCTCCGCGGGCAGCGTCGACGTCTTCGGCGAACCGGCGACGGCTCGTGCGGACACGACGAGTTTTCTCCTGCAGGACGCACTCGCCCTCGAGAAACTCACCGGTCGAGAAACCATCCACTTCTACCGCCGGCTCCATCCAGCGTTCACGGACGACTGGCGCACACACGTCGAGCGTCTCGGCCTCGCCGACGACCTCGACAAGTCCGTCGCGGACTACTCCGGCGGAATGGTGCGAAAACTCGAGTTCGCCATCGCCGCCAGCATCGACGTCCCGCTGTACCTGTTCGACGAGCCGACCGCGGCGCTCGATCTCGCGACGATCCCGGCGGTCCACGAGCTGTTCCGCGAGAAACAGGCTGCGGGAAAGACGATCGTCGTCGCCAGCCACCGACCGATGACCGCCGATATCGCCGACCGAATCGCCTTCCTCGCGGACGGTCGGATCGTCGCGACCGGAACACCTGCGGAACTGCTGGCGTCGGTGCCGCCCGTCCTTGAGACGGGAGCATCGAACGCGAGCGCGCTCACGGCGGTCGTCGACGGCGAGCCGTTCGCCGTGGCCGGGAGTATCCACGGGTTCGTCCCCTCGCAATACGAAGACGCGGTCGCAGATACTCCGGGACGGATACTCGACGAACTCGCGGCCACATCGGGGATCGACCGAACGGCGCTCGCGATTGCCGAACCGACCTACACGGACCTCTTCACGTACTACACGAACGGTCCATCGACACCGACTTCCGCCGATCACCGATGACCAGAGACGGACGTTTTTACCCGCCGGCTTTCGAAGACGCGGTATGAACGAGACGGACTCGGACGCCACCGAACCCGGCGACGGGACGCTCTGTACCGGCGTCGTCACGATCGCCTCGGATCGCAGCCTCGCGGCCGACGACGCCGGTGAGGCCATCGGCGAGGCGCTTGAGGACGACGGCAACGAGGTCGTGGTCCGGGAACACGTCGGCTCGGACTACGACAGGGTCCAGTCGATCGTCTCGCGGTTGATCGACCGCGACGACGTCGAAATCATCATTACCGCCGGCGCGACCGGCGTCGAGCCGGCAGATATCACCATCGAAGCCGTCGACCCGCTCTTAGAGAAGAAACTGGCCACGTTCAGCGAGCTGTTCACCGTGTTGGCCTACGAGCAGATCGGCACGAAAGCCGTCGCCGCGCGGACCCTCGCCGGCATCGCCGAGGGGACGCCGGTCTTCTGTCTCCCCGGCAACCCCGACGCGGCCCGTCTCGCGCTTGCAGAGATCATCCTGCCGGAAGCGACCGGGATCGTCGAACTCGCACGCGAACCGGAACCGGAGTCCGAGGGCGAGGCGGATACCGAGGAGGATCCGGACACCGAAAACGAGGCGGGCACCGGAGAAGAATCAGAGACCGCGGACGAGACGGTGGATACCGGTGTCCCGAACGAAGCGACGGACGGGGGGTCCTGACGTGGGCTCCGGCGACCGCGATGGCGGCGGGACAGGAAGCGATGCCATCGACAAGGCGTCCGTCCGCGAGCGAATCTGGGATGACCTCGAGGAGAGCGGCAAGGCCCGGTTTCCGTTCCCGCCCCACGGCCGGATTCCGAACTTCGCCGGGGCGAGCGACGCTGCAGACCGGCTGGCCGAGCAACCGGAGTGGAAGGAGGCGACGACGATCAAGGCCAATCCCGACGCGCCGCAGTTGCCCGTGAGGCGGCGGGCGCTGCACGAGGGAAAGACGGTCTACATGGCCGTGCCGCGACTTCGGGACGAGCGGTGTTTCCTGAAACTCGATCCAGACGAACTCGAGGACTACGACGCGGCGACGACCGTCTCCGGTTCGTCGAAACACGGCGAGCAGGTCGGCCCCGAAGCGGTCGACCGCGTCGATCTGATCGTCTCGGGGAGCGTCGCAGTGACCGAGGAGGGTGGCCGAATCGGCAAAGGGGAGGGCTACAGCGACCTCGAGTACGCCGTCCTCCGGGAACTCGGTCTGGTCGACGAGTCGACGCCGGTGGCGACGACGGTCCACGAACGGCAGGTGATCGACGACGCCGTCGCGATCGAGGCTCACGACGTCGCGATGGACCTCGTCGTCACGCCCGAGCGGGTGGTGCGACCAGAGAGCGGAAGCGAGCAACCCGCGGGGATCGACTGGGACCTGCTCACGAACGAGCGACTCGAGGAGATTCCGGTCCTCAAGCGACTCGAATCATCGTAACCGACGCGTCATCGACCGATTCTACCGTTGAAATGCAGGTTTCAGACGGACGGTTCGAGGAGAGCGGAACGTAGCGACCACGACGGTCTCGAGAGGGGGGATCAATCGGTACAAAACGATCGCGAAGCGGTCCATCCCCGGAGCGCGGCGAAAAACGCCGCGCCCCAAGTGCCAGAATCGCAGGGTGCGACGCGAGCCGGTGGGGTGGGCCCGCGTCAACGAGAATCGGTTGGCAGTGGTGGGGAAGGGTGCTGTGGTGGGGTTGCTGGAAGTCGCGGGTACAGGTGGTGGGTGCCATCGGTGGGGTCTGCCCGTCGACCTCCACTCGTGAGTACTGGCGATTGCTACTTGAACGGAGGTGATGGTATACCGATCTTACGCCGAGTTCCCCCGAATTCAATACGAATTTACACCGGCGAACTCCGCCTCGAGACAGTTCATACGGCGGCTGTAGCGAAGCGGAGTTCGCACGATGAGATTACCCGGTCGATGCCCGCCCGTGAGCAGTTCGGCGGCGCGACTGGCGGTCGATCAGGAGCTCAGTACGAAACCGATCGGCAGAATGTGTGAACGGACTCGCGGTCGACGGATCCGGCGTCAGGCGACCAGTTCGTCGGCGACGATGCTCGCGTCCATCAACTGCGGGTCGATCGCGAGGTCGAGTTGCCCCCTGACGAACTCGGGGACGGAGTCCCGAGCGTAGACGACGGTTCGGAGCCCGTCGTTCAGGTCGCAGGCAATCGGGATCGTCGTCGCCTGTTCGGTGTCGGTCAGGACGTACAGATCAGCCGCGACGATGCCGGCTTCCTCGAGGTGCGGACGGGAGATAACGCCGTTGAGTCGGGTGACATCGACACCCTCGTGCTCGAGCGCGTCGCCGATACCGTCGTCGTCGGGGCCGGCGACGATGGCGGTCGTGGTTGTGGTACTCATTCGTACTCGATTGTCGCGGGCGGCTTGTGGGTCACGTCGTAGACGACGCGAGCGACGTTGTCGTTCTGACCGGTGATCCGGGACTGGATGCGCTGGAGGGTCTCCCAGTCGATCTCCTGGGCGCGGGCGGTCATCCCGTCACGAGAGTCGACCGAGCGCACGGAGACGACCCAGCCGTGGACTCTGTTGTCTCCCTTGACCCCCGTGGCCTTGCCGATGACGGCTGCAAGCGCTTGCCAGGGCTCGTACTCCTCGAGTTCCTCCTCGACGACGTGACAGGAGTGGCGGGCGACCTCGAGTTTCTCCTCGGTGACTTCGCCGATGACGCGCACGGCGAGTCCGGGACCGGGGAACGGCATCCGCTCGGCGACGATCTCGTCGAGGCCGAGGTGGCGGGCAACCTCGCGAACTTCGTCCTTGTAGAGGTCGCGGACCGGTTCGACGATGCCCTCGAAGTCGACGATCTCGGGGAGCCCACCGACGTTGTGATGGGACTTGATCCCACCCTCGCTCTCGATGCGATCGGGGTAGATCGTTCCCTGGACGAGATAGTCGGCGTCTGCGTCTTTGGCCTCGCGCTCGAATTCTCGGATGAACTGCTCGCCGATGATCTTGCGCTTTTCCTCGGGATCGGTGGTTCCCCCGAGCGCCTCGAGGAAGCGGTCTTTCGCGTCGACGATCCGCAGGGACTCCATGTAGTCGAACGTCTCGCGGATCTGGTCAGTCTCGCCTTTCCGCATCAAGCCGGTGTCGACGTAGACCGGCGTGAGTCGGTCGCCGATGGCCTCGTAGGCCAGTGCGGCGGCGACCGACGAGTCGACGCCGCCCGAAAGGGCGATGACGGCGTTCGCGTCGCCGATTTCGTCGCCGATCTCTGCAACTGCGTCTGGAACGAACGTCTCGGTGTCTACCATTAGTGGGTTACCTCTGTTTCCGCGTCGGTGTCCGCGTCGTCGGGTTCGCTCTCGGCCTCGGCCCCATCGTCAGTCTGCTCGAGGATGGCCTCAACCAGCCCCAAAAACGGCGGGCTCGGCTGTCCGGGTCGTGACGTGTACTCGGGGTGGAACTGCGTCCCGAAGAAGAACGGGTGATCCTCGAGTTCGAGGATCTCCATCCGGTTGCCCGCAGTGCCGGAGAAGACCAGCGGTTCGTCCTCGAACTGGTCGAAGTACTCGGGGTTGACCTCGTAGCGGTGTCGGTGGCGTTCGGAACAGGACGTGTCACCGTAAAGCTGGTAGGCCAGCGTCTCGGGTTCGATGACGGTCGTATGCTCGCCCAGCCGCATCGTCCCGCCCATATCCTCCACCTCGTATTGCTCGGGCAGGATGTCGATGATTGGATGCGGTGTGTCGTCTTCCATCTCGGCGGAGTGAGCGTCCTCGAGGCCGAGCACGTTCCGGGCGTACTCGACGACGGCCATCTGGAAGCCCAGACAGAGCCCGAGGAAGGGAACGTCGTGTTCGCGGGCGTACTGAACCGCCCGAATCTTGCCTTCGGAGCCGCGCATCCCGAACCCGCCGGGGACGATGATCCCGTCCATCCCCTCGAGTTGGCCGTCGTGGCCCTCGCTCAGTTCGTCGGCCGCGACCCAGTGGACGGTCACGTCGCTGCCGACCTCGAAGCCGGCGTGTTTCAGCGACTCGTGGATCGACATGTAGGCGTCCTCGAGATCGTACTTGCCGACCAGCGCGATGTCGATCTCGCCGTCTTTCTCCGTGGTGACGATGTCGCGCCACTCGTTCGTTCGCTGGCCCTCCGGGAGCGCCTCATCGGCGAGGCCGAAGTGCTCGAGGACGTACTGGTCGAGCCCCTCGTCTTCGACCATCAGCGGGACGTGATAGACGTCCTCGACGTCCGGATTGGAGAACACCGCGTCCGTTGGAATATCACAGAACAGCGCGATCTTCTCCTTGGTCTTCGGCTCGAGGCGATCCTCGCAACGGCCGACGATCACGTCTGGCTGGAGGCCGATCGAACGGACCTCCTTGACCGAGTGCTGGGTCGGCTTCGTCTTCTGCTCGCCGTTTTTCGAATACGGAACCAGCGTGACGTGCGTGAAGAGAACGTTCTCTTCGGGCTCCTCATGGGCGAACTGACGAAGCGCCTCGAGGTAGGGCATGCCCTCGATGTCCCCGACGGTGCCGCCGACTTCGATGAGACAGACATCGGTGCCTTCGGCGGCCTCGCGGATCCGCCGCTTGATGTCGTCGGTGATGTGGGGGATGATCTGGACCGTCTTTCCCAGGTAGTCGCCGGCGCGTTCCTTCTCGATGACGTGCTGGTAGGTCTTGCCCGTCGTGATGTTGTGATCCGAGGTCATGTCGATATCGAGGAACCGTTCGTAGTTCCCGAGATCGAGGTCGACCTCGCCGCCATCCTCGAGGACGTAGACCTCCCCGTGCTGGTAGGGGTTCATCGTCCCCGCGTCGACGTTCAGATACGGATCGATCTTGACCGCGGTGACGTCGAACCCGGCGTTTTTGAGGAGCCGGCCGGTGCTCGCGGCCGTGATCCCCTTCCCGAGCCCCGACATGACGCCGCCGGTGACGAAGATGAACTTGTTCCCCAGCGAGGGGTCATAATGAGTGTCCGATTCCGTCGGCATACCGAGTGTGCGCGCGACCGCTTGAAAACGATTTCGGGACTGCACTGCCTCCGACACAGGTTGTCATCCCCTCGTCGAGGGGGCACCCCTCGGTGTTCCGCGCTATGGGAAAACATTCGTCCAAAAACGGGGAGGGGCTTACTGCGGGTTTTCGTCCTGTACTTCGACGATCTCGGCGTGCTCGAGTGACTCGAGACCCCTTTCATGCGGAGTTGAACCGTCTGTCCGGGGAGAGCCGGATCCCCTCCTCGGCCGAATTCCCGTCTCGAGTCGACGGTGACTCCGGTCGTCACCGAGAAGTACCGCCCGTTCGTGGCCACGAGCATAACCGATCTACACGTCACCGTCGACGGCCGCGACCTCGAGGCGGTCTGGACCGACGACGCACCCGAAACGAGGGCCGCACTCGAGGACGCGCTACCCGTCGCGGGCGAGGCGACGCGCTGGGGCGACGAACTCTATTTCGATCTCGCGCTGGACGTACCGCTCGAGAACGCCAGCGCGGTCGTTCCCGAGGGATCCATCGCCTACTGGCCGGCCGGCGGGAAGCTGTGTCTGTTCTGGGGACCGACGCCGGCCAGCGAAGACAGTGAGCCCCGCGCCGCCGCGCCCGTGACCGTCATCGCGCGTGTTACTGATACCGAGCCGCTCGCGGACCTCGAGGACGGAGCGCGGGTTCGGCTCGAGCGGACGGACGTCTGAGAAATTACATTCCTCGCGGTGGGGAACGCAGCGAGGCGTAACGCGGAACGTCTCCGATTGCGTCTCGACTGACCGGTGCGTGGAGCTGTGTGATCGAGGATGATTGAGAGGAAAAGAGGGTGTCCTGCTATCGTGGCAACGCGAAATGACCACGCCCTCCCCAGCCGATTCGTTCGGTCGGTCTGCTCACGGATCGCTTCGCTCTCCGTCTGCTCACGGGTCTTCGACCCGTTCGCATGGTTCGCGGGACCTCCGGTCCCGCGCTATTCACTTTCGAGGCGCTCCCTCAGGTCGCGCCTCGCCGACAGCGCGCGCCACCGCACGCCGGCTGGTCGGTCTGGTGTGACACGTTGGTTCCCTCAATCGATCGACCTATTTCCCCCAGAAGGGATCCCGACTGCGCTGCTTGTCGAGGTACATGTTCAGCGCCTCGAGTTCGTCGCCGGGGATATCGCTCGCGAGTTCCTGCTCGAGGATCTTCGCGTGTTTCTCGGGGATCTCGATCCAGAGTTCGTCGTCTTCCTCGATCCCCCGTCCGACGGTGGGGCCGTCGATGGCGACTGAGACGCGGTTGCCCGCGCGGACTTCGTCGACGTCTTCGCCTTGCTCCTGGATCCCCTTGACCTGGCCGACGCGGTCGGCCTCGTTACCATCGAACTTGACGACGTTTGCGTTGTTCTGGACCGTTCCGGCGTTCACCTCGACGCCGACGACTGCGGGGTCGTTCTGGCGGAAGGTGTGGTCCGGGAGGATCCGGAATCGAGCGGGTCGCGTGATGTTCTCGAGAATGGTGTCCTGCTGGGCCTTTTCGATGCCCTCGACGTACTCCTCGTACTCCTCGATGAGCTGGTAGATGACCTCGTCGGTGAAGATCGTCACGTCCTCGATCTCCGCCCGGTCCTCGGCGTCGTCGAGCACGTCGACGTTGAACCCGAGGATTGCCTTCTGTTTCCCGTCTTCGGCCGTCGAGGCGACCGAGACGTCCCGCGGCGCGACGTCGCCGACCTCCGCGCGGACGATCGGCACCTCCGCGTCGCCTAAGGCGTCGGCCATCGCCTCGAGGCTGCCGAGCGTGTCGGCCTTGACGACGACACCTTCTTCGGCGGTGTCGACGGCGATATCCGCGAGTTCGGCCTGGACTTCAGCGACGACCTCCTCGAGGTCGCGGTCGCGGACGACCCGGACCGGCGCGCCGGCCATCGCGTCCGCGAGTTCAGGTGCGGCGACTTTGATCCCGGACGCTGCCGAGACCTCGTCGACTTTCTCGAACCGGCTCTCGGTTCGGATCTCGGCGAGCGGCCGCGGCTGGAGCAGCGCGCGCACCTCGGTCACGATCGGCTCGTTCTGGCCGCCGACGACGATCGTGTCGTCCGACCGGATCGTCCCGTCGTACAGCACCGTGTCGATCGTCGTCCCGAACCCTTTCTCCTCTTTGACCTCGAGGACGGTGCCGACGCCGGGGCCGGCGACGTCGATCTCCATCTCCTCTTTCATGTAGCGCTGGGAAAGACCCATCATGACGGTCAGGAGGTCCGGAACGCCCTCGCCGGTCATCGCCGAGACGGGGACGACGCCGACGTTTCGCTGGAAGTTCTGGACCCGCCAGTAGAGATCGGCGGAGAAGCCCTCGTCCGAGAGATTTCCGATGATCTCGTAGAGGCTCTCGTCGAGGCGCTGGCGGACGCGCTCGGACTGGGACTCGTAGGTGTCGTTGATCGGCGAGTCCTCGTTGGGGTTCCAGCCGGGAACCGTGTCGATCTTGTTCGCCGCGACGATAAACGGCGTTTCGGAGCGCTTGAGGATGTCTAAGGCCTCGAGCGTCTGGGGCTGGAAGCCGTCGTTGACGTCGACGACGAGGATTGCGATATCGGCCAGCGCGCCGCCGCGCGAGCGCAGCGTGGTAAAGGAGTGGTGACCCGGCGTGTCGATGAAGAGGAGGCCAGGGAGGTCGAAGTCGTCCGGGTCGACGAGTTCGCCCGCGATCGTGGAAATGATGTCCAGCGGGACGGCGGTCGCGCCGATGTGCTGGGTGATCGCGCCTGCTTCGCCCTCGATGACCGCGGAGCCGCGGATCTTGTCGAGGAGACTTGTCTTGCCGTGATCGACGTGTCCGAGGACGGCGACGATCGGCGTTCTGAGAGATGTGGGGTCGCGTGTATCCGTATCCGACATGGTGAACCACCCGAGGAAGGTCTTATCTAAATCGTCCGTATCGCCGCAGTTAAACCCATCGTCATCGGCGTTCCGGTGATCACGGCCGCAATCGCGGCCCGCCCGACGACTGCGGACCGGTTCGACGGGTGGGTCCAGTCCCGAACGTCCGCGTCGAACTCGAGCGCGTTCGAACGGATCCAACTGTGTCCGAACGAGGTTCGATTGGGCGGGCATTCGGCCCGTGTCTGCCCGGCGTCAGACGCCAAGCCGCGCTCACCCCGTGGTTTTTAATACCGATTAGTAAGTACGGGTATGCATGAGCGATATACTCGCTGAAAACCTCTCGGGGAAGTCCGTCATGGGTTCCGACGGCACCGAGCTTGGATTGCTCTACAACATCACGATGGATCTCAAATCGGGGAAACTCAACGATCTCGTTATCGAGCCGGACGAGGAACTGTCCCGGCGCGCCGTCGATTTCGATCTCGACGACGCCGGCCACTTCCTCGTTCCCGTTAACCGCGTTCAGGCGGTAAAAGACTACATTGTCGTCCAGCGCTAACGGTATGTACGTTCTCGACTCCTCGGCTTTTATCCACGACTTCCACACGACAGAACAGACTGCAACCATCCCGCTCGTCCGCGAGGAACTCGAAGACGAGAGCGCCTATCGCTACGACGCGATGGAAGGCTCCGGGATGCACGTCCACATTCCAAACGACGATACCACCGAAAAGGTCGAGCGCGCGGCCCGAGAGTCCGGCGACCTCGAGGTCCTCTCCGACACCGACGTTCGCCTCATCGCGGCGAGTTTCGAACTCGACGCCGTCCTCGTGACCGACGACTACGCGATGCAAAACGTCGCGGAGAAACTCAACGTCGATGTCGAAGTGATCGCCCGCGAGGGGATCGACGAACAGCGCCACTGGCGCTACCAGTGTCAGGGCTGCGGTCGCGAGTTCGACGAGGAGAAGGATCGGTGCCCGATCTGCGGGTCGGAACTGGCCAGAAAGAACCCCTCATAACGGGACGGGATCTGGGCGAATGTTATCCGTAAAGGGTGTAGAGGTTCGCGAACAGCAACGCATTATAGAGCCCGTGGACTAGCGCGGGGATCACGAGGTTCTCGGTTCGCTCGTAGATCGTCCCGAGGACGAGCGAGAGCCCGAAGACGGTGCCGAGACTGGCGATGACCGCGCCGAGACCGGCGGTCGCGTACGCGGAGACGTGGACGGCCGCGAAGATGACGCTCGCCGTGACGACGGCACCGGCCCGCGAGAACGTGTCGTAGAGCGATTTCTGGATGACGTTCCGATACAGCAACTCCTCGAAGGGGCCGATGACCAGGATCGCGATCGGAATCATCACGAGCATCAGCTCGGGACGCTCCTGTGCTTGCTGTGTCGTCGCGTGATCCGAGCCCTCGACGCCGACCGTCCGCATGACGAAATCGATCGCGAAGACGGCCCCGAAGAGGACGATCAGTCCGGCGACGGTCCAGCCGACCTCCCGCGCCGTCGGCAATCGGAGATCGAGAAAGGAGCGATCGCGATCGGTCAGCCGGAAATAGCCCACGACGATGATCGCCGTCCCCAGCGCCATGCCGAGATTGGCGACGACCTGACTGACCACGAGGAGTTCGGTCTCCGAGAGCGACTCGACGAAGGGGATGACCGGAATCGCGAGGATGGGCGTCGTCACTTCGGGGGCGAAGAGACCCGCGAACCCGACGCCGGTGAGGACGGCTAATTGCTGCGCCCGGCGTTTGAACCCGACGAGTCCGATGCCCAGGGACTCCGCGACGCCCACGCCGGCGGTCAGTCCCGCGGTGACGAAGGCGACGAAGACGAGGGGGATCGACAGCGAGACCGACGGCAGCGATGTCGATGCCGTAATCCCCTGGTTCAGGGCGTAGCCGGCGAGCAAGACGACCGCGACGCTCGAGACGGCGGCGATCGGCCCGGCAATCGTTCGCTCGAGGCCGCCGTGGCGACGGACGAGAAACGCGAGGACGGCAGCGACGGCGAACCCGACTCCCGCCCAGACGGCGAGGTCGTCGACGCCCTGGCGGACGGGGACGAGCATTGCGACCATCGTGATTCCCGCGAGGGCCGTCCCGATCCCGGGAATCACGTCTGAGGTGATCGGGCCGGCGTCGTCGGCCCGTGCAGTCTCGGTCATACATAGGTGTTCGTGCGAGGGCAGATAGGCGCACCGCAAACGGACGATGAGACGGGGAGGCTCCGGTTTCACTCTGCAGCGGCACTGTGTTTACTCTCCCCTGCGGTCAGTACAGCGAACGGCGTATCACTCCAGACTGACCACCCGGCATGCGGTGGCGCGCGCTGGGCCGCGGCGAACCCGATGGGTGAGCCGCGTCCTGAAGCCGTGCGAGGGATGAGCGAGAGAACGGAGTGAACGAGCGTTAGCGCGGAACCAAAGGTTCCGCGAACCATGCGAATAGTGCGAGACCGGAGGTCTCGCATACCATGCGAACGGCGGCGGAGCCGCCGTGAGCAGACGGGCGCTGCGCGCCCGTGAGCAGCAATCGGCTGGGGAGGGCGTGGCGATTCCGTGTTGCCACGATAGCAGGACGCTTTGTCTCACCCAATCCCTCCAGAACACACCGTTCCATTCACTATCAACGGCGCGACGAAGACGGGACCCAGCAGTCGGCTACCGTTCGATCCGAAGCTCCGTCTTCTCCGCGACGGCGTCGGCCTCCTCGAAGTCCCCGCCGCCGAGCAGCCCGCGCGTCGCCTTCTTGGCCCACTCGACGGCCGGCTGCTCGAACGTGTTCACGCCGTAGAGTTCGCCCGCGAGCACGCAGGCGGCTTCCATTCCATAGAGCAGCCCGCCGAGTTCGTACGCATCAACACGCTCGAGTTCGACGCGGACGTTCGGCCGGCCCGCGGCGGCGAGGCTGGCCTCGGTGGCCTCGAATTCGGCCTCGAGCAGCTCACCCAGCGTCGCATCGCCGAGATACGCCAGCTCCTCGACGTCAGTGTCGGGAATCGGCCGGTCCTCGCTCTCCCGCGTAGTGACGAAGGTGACGAGTTTGTCCCGTGGGCCGGCCCGATAGAGCTGGAGTTGCGAGTGTTGATCCGTCACCCCGAGCGCTCGCACGGGCGTCTGGCCGAGGTCGTCCTTCCCGAGGCTCTCGGCCCACAGCTGTGCGAACCACTCCGCGGACGTCTCGAGGGACTCCGCGTAGGGCATGATCGCGTTCACGCCGGCACCGCGCCCGTCCAGCGCGTAGGTCGTCGCGCCGTAGGCGTAGGCCGGACAGTCAAAGAGCGACCCCGTCAGCGTCTCGCGCTCGGCGGCCGCGCCCGCGAGCAGCGCCTTGAGGTCGTGGCCGCAGACGGCCGCGGCGACCATGCCGACCGCCGACAGCGCGGAGAAGCGACCGGGAACGCCGTCGGGTACGTTCAGGGAGGGAAGGTCGTGGCGGTCCGCGAGGTTTCGAAGCGGGCCCGACTCGCCGGTCGTGACGATCGTCCGCTCGGTCCAGTCGACGCCGGCCGACTCGAGGGCCTCGCGGACGACCAGGAAGTTCGCCAGCGTCTCCGCCGTCGTCCCGGATCGCGAGACCACGTTGATCGCGGTGTTCTCGAGGGGGAGTCCCTCGAGGCGGCTCGAGACCCACTCGGGGTCGATGTTATCCAGAAAGACCGTTTCGGTCCCGTCGGACTGCGTCCGACTCTCCGTCGAGCGTGGCTCGACGCCCTCGAGTGCGTTCGTGATCGTCGCCGCGCCCAGCGAACTACCGCCGATGCCGACGGTGAGCAGCGCGTCGGCGTCGGCGACGGGCTCGACCGCCGCTCGAATCTCGTCCGGATCGGTCCGTTCGGGGAGGTTCAGCGCCTCGTAGCCGTGTTCCTCGTTTGCCATTCCGCGCTCGATGCGCTCGTGGGCGGCCGCCACCTGCTCGTCCAGGCGCTCGAGGGACTCCCTCGAGACGCCCGGTGACGCGACGGACGCGAGCGCGTTACCGATGTCGACGTTCATACGCGAGGGGGCGACCGCCGGGCCTAAAGTCGTTCCGTGATCGGTTCAGCGGCGCTCCGGGATCGGTTCAGCGGCGCCGCCGTCGCCGACCTCACCGACCGGGCCGCGCCGCCCCAGCGGACCCACCACGTGTGTAGGGACCGGCCTTACGCGTCCGCATCTCGTAGCCGAGAACGAGCACCATGACCAGCCACACGCCGACCGAGCCGATCGATATCCTGCTCGTCGAGGACAATCCGGGCGACGTTCGTCTGACCAGAGAAGCGTTCAAAACGGTCGACAGCGACATCGAATTCCACACCGTCACCGACGGGAAGGAGGCGACGACGTACTTCGACGTCTGCGAGACGGACACCGCGAGTACGGACCCCAATCTCGTCCTCCTCGATCTGAACCTCCCGCGAGTAGATGGGCTCACGATCCTGGAGACGCTCGAGAACGAACTGGACTACCCACCGCCGCCGATCCTCGTCCTCTCGAGTTCGGAAACGGAAGCGGACATCGTCAAGAGTTACGATCGGGCCGCGAACGCGTACCTCACGAAGCCTGAGGGGCCCGACGAGTTCGACACGCTAGCGCAAGCGATCGAGGACTTCTGGATCGACTCGGCCAAGCATCCGCCTGCACCGTCGTAACTTAGTGCTGGTGACCACCGGTGGAGGCCACCGGAGTCGTCCGGTCCAATCCCGAGGAGTCGCTCGACCGATGACCCAGCGGCTGGTACCTGACCAACGAACTCCATCGGACAGCGAGCGAAAGCCGAAACCCCGAAACCGACGGTGCGCGTACGGTCGCCCATGAGCGAAAAGACGGGCACGTTCGTCGTCACGCACGCCGAAGACGAATCGGCGGTCGTCCGCGACGTCGACACCGCACAGGTCCACACCCTCGCATCGAACCCCGGCCTCGAGGTCCACGACGTCCTCGAGGCCACCGTCGCACCGGAGCCGCCGCTGGATGTCGCTTGGGAGGTGATCGATGTCGAAGACCGACGCTCGATCGACCTGGTCGACAGCGACCTCGAGCCGACCCAACACGAACGAGAGCTCGCGGCCGACAGCGAGGTCGACGACCTCGTTCAGGAGGAACGCGCCGGGACGGGCGAAATTCACGTGTTCTGCGTATCAGAGGGCGAAGTCGAACCCGCAGCGCAGGACGTTCTCGCGGACGAGGAAACGATCGCGCGGGCGGCCCGGCTCGAGGCGGTCCGCGTGGAAGTGCGTCGCTCGGCCGACGACGGCGTGGTGAGCGTGCGATATCTGCCGGACTGATCGGCGGCGTTGGTGGAAGATCGACTCGCTACCTGCTGCGTCCGATGACGCCTTACTCATACGGATACTCTCCGTCAGTTTCGGGCTCGAGTCGGCGCCTCGGGGCCGCGAGAGGCCGGTGGAATTGAGAAGGCTTACTTCGGGAGGGTGCAAGTGGTCCGGTATATGGCGTATTTCGACGTACCGGAAATAGAGTACACCCGGTACAGCAACCGTCAGCTCGCGGCGGTTCCGCTCGTGGTTCTCGCGGTTGCACTGCTCGTCCTCAGCGGATCGTTTCTCGTGTACGGCACGCCGGTCCCGCTCGGGATGGACTTCGCCGGCGGGACGGAGTTGACCGTCCAGACGACGACGCCGGCCGACGAAATTCCGTCGGCGTTCGACGAACAGCCCGAATCGGTGACCGGAACCGGGAGCGAAAACCAGTACATCGTGCAGTTTTCCTCAACCGACTCGCAGGCCCTGGGCGATCAGGCCGAGGAGGGGCTCAATTCGGACGGCGATAGTGAGGTCGTTCAGGCGGTCTCCTCGACGTCTGCAAGCTTCGGCCAGCAGAGCCAGCAGACGGCCATGCTGGGAATCGCCATCGCGTTCGTCGGGATGAGCGCCATCGTCTTTTTGCTCTTCCGGACGTTCGTCCCGTCGATCGCGGTCGTCATCTCGGCGTTTTCCGACCTCGTAATCCCGCTGGCGTTCATGCGCCTGGCCGGGATCCCACTCTCGCTCGGGACGGTCGCCGGCTTGCTGATGTTGATCGGATACTCGGTTGACTCCGATATCCTGTTGAACAACCACGTGCTGCGCCGGAGCGGTAGCTTCTACGAAAGCACGCACCGCGCGATGCGGACCGGCGTCACGATGACGGTTACGTCGATGGCCGCGATGCTCGTCATGGCCATCTCGGCGTATATCTTCGGTATCGGCCTCCTGGCATCGATCGGCATCATCCTCTTCGTCGGCCTCGCGGCCGACCTGATGAACACCTACATGTTGAATCTGAGTCTGCTTCGCTGGTACAAGTTCGAGGGGGTCCGCTCATGAACCCGATCGCTGCCGTCAAGTCCAACTGGCGGCTCCTCTTGCTCGTCCTGTTCGTCACCTTCGCCGTCGTCGCCCTCTTCATCCCCGGCGGCATCGTGGCCGACAGCAGCTACGCCGAGAGCACCGTCGACAGCGGCCCCACCAACCTCGAGTTCGGGCTTGGCCTCGAGGGCGGGACCCGAATCAGGGTTCCGGCCACCGGACTGACCGCCGAGAACATCGCACCCGATATGGCCGATGGCGGAATCGACGAACAGGAGAGCCAACGGCTCGAGGATATCGAGTCGACGATGACCGACGAACTCGGCCTCGAGCCGGCGGACACCAGCGTCGACGTACAGGACGACGGGA
The DNA here is from genome assembly GCF_041894845.1 of Natrinema sp. H-ect4. Taxonomy (NCBI): domain Archaea; kingdom Methanobacteriati; phylum Methanobacteriota; class Halobacteria; order Halobacteriales; family Natrialbaceae; genus Natrinema; species Natrinema sp. H-ect4. Next base: position 219,131 of record NZ_JBHDYC010000003.1, on the reverse strand, counting down.
CCGTCACCGCGGAGGTGTTCACCGACAACGTGACCGAGGCCGAGTTCGCCGCAGCGCTGCAGTCAGCGGACGTCGACGCCTCGGAGGACGACATCCGCGACGGGGTCACCCAGAAGACGCGCGACGACATAATCCAGACGATCCAGACGAAGGTCAACGCGGCGGGGCTCTCCGGCGGGACGGCCTACGAGCAGACGACGCCGGGCGGCGAACACTACATCGTCGTCGAAGTCCCGAACATGGACGCGAGCGAACTCCGCCAACTGCTCTCCGAGCGCGGGGTCGTCGAGGTCGTCGCCTACTATCCCGACGATAGCGGAAACCAGACGAACCAGTCGAATCAGACGGTATTGACCGGCGACGACATCGCCGACGTCGATCCGCCGACGCAGCAGACGGATAGTCAGGGGCGAGAAACATCGGGTTACGTGGTCCCGGTGGAGGTCAGAAGCGAGGCCGCATCCCAGTTTCAGCAGCAGATGAACGACTTCGGCTTCACCGATCAGAACGAAGGCGTCGGGCGGTGTAGCCTCCGCGGCGACGACGGAACCGTCAACTTCGATCAGGAGGGTGAACAGTACTGTCTCCTGACGGTCGTCGACGGAGAGGTCATCGACGCACACAGCATGGGGCCGGGCCTGGCCGAGTCGATGCGAAACGACTGGGCAGACAATCCGACCTTCCAGATGGGCGCACCGAGTCAGCAACACGCCCAGTCGCTCTCGGTCAACCTCCGAGCCGGCAGCCTGCGCGCCCCGCTGGACTTCGAAAACGATCAGGTCTACTCGATCGAGCCGGCCCACGCCACCCAGTTCAAGGAGTTCTCGCTGCTGATCGGGTTCCTCTCGGTGATCACCGTCAGCGGCGTCGTCTACGCTCGATACACGGACACGCGGGTCGCGCTTCCGATGATCGTGACGGCGGTCGCGGAGGTGGTAATTTTGCTCGGATTCGCCGCGCTGATACGCATGCCGCTGGATCTCTCCCACGTCGCCGGGTTCATCGCCGTCGTGGGGACCGGGGTCGACGACCTCGTAATCATCGCCGACGAGGTGATGGACGAAGGCGACGTCAGCTCGGAACGGGTCTTCCAATCACGATTCCGCAAAGCGTTCTGGGTCATCGGTGCCGCCGCGGCGACGACGGTCGTCGCCCTCTCGCCGCTCGCCGTGTTGAGCCTCGGCGACCTCAAAGGATTCGCGATCATCACCATCCTCGGCGTGCTCATTGGGGTCCTCATCACCCGCCCCGCCTACGGTGACATCCTGCGACGCCTGCTCACCGATCGGTAGGCGTCTCGAGAGCTCACTACTTCTACGACGTTTTGCATCCGCTCCGGAAAAGCGCTAGCGTCCCCGACACCGCGGACACCAGTCGACGGTGTCGCCGTCACCGTGTGCAGCAGCGAAATCGTACGAGACAGGGTCGTTACAGGCGGTACAGATCGGCATCACGATCACCACAACAATGCAGCGCCGGGACGAAAAAGAACGACTAGCCTGCAGTTGCAGTCGGGCTCGAGACCCAGTTGTCGTCGTACACTAACAGTTCGAAACGAGCGATGAACTGGTTCCCTCCGTCTGTAGTTGAGGTATGTTCTCGAGATCGGACGAAAAAGACGGGAATAGCAGCGCCTGTCAGCGAAGCCGCAAACGAGAGCAACACTCAACGACGTGAATTACGACAGAAACGGTGAAGCCGAACAAGCCTAGGCCGGGATTTGAACCCGGGCTCTCGTCCTTACCAAGGTCCTGGGCGATACCGGACCAAATCGGACGCTTCAAGGCTACTATTGCTGGTTCTCGACCGTTTCCGGTCCTTCTCATCCCGAAATCACTACACGAGCCTATAAATAAGCGATGATACATTCTCGGGAGTCACAGGAGCACGTTCCGGAAGACAACCTACAGAACCAGCCAAGGCCACTGAAATTGATGGCACCGACCGCCGCTCTCTTGAACATTTCTCAGGGCCGTGCGAAAAACCGAACTACGTCAACATCTGTGGCTCTCACTATTCACTGATGATAGATGCACTATCTGGGATCGGATTCAGCGATGAAACCGGTACTTCGTAGTTGTAGTGGTCAAAATTCGACTTCTTCCGCTCCGCATCAAGTACCATCTCTTTCGTTGCCGTCCCTACGAGATTCACCGTGACATCTTCTAACGGAGCTTCCAACGCACCCTCCAAGTGGGCGAGAACATAATACTCCGAATCAACACGCCACTCCTTCACCGGTAAGGCATACGGCTCTTTTCGACTGGTTTTCACGTCGACCGTCCGCTCAATGCCATCGATAGAAACCTCGAAATCAACGCCTCCATCTGACCATGGTACAAGTTCCGTATCGATTTCCAGATCAGCGTAAATAGCGAACGCCATCTCACCCAAGAGTCCAATTGCATGCCGGTCTTCCGGGTCTACACCCCACGTTCTGACACTGTTGTCCCAGTCCTCTCGTTCCTCAAATGACTGGTTCCGCTCACTGGCCTTCCGATACACCGTTCTGACCAGCCGAGGCGGTATTTCTACAGACGTAGACATTCAGGAGTTCCGCTACCCACTCACCCGCTAAATATCTACTGTGACCCGGTTTTCTGTATGTACATATACACAAGCCCCTATGTACGTACACGAAAATGGATGGCCTACGGGAACGACAGGCGTGCAATCCTGAAATGGTGAGAGCGGTCGGCCCAATCAGAGGCGACACTACGTAGAGTTTGATGGCATCGGACCGCACTCTGTAAGGCCAGATTGTTCAGAGGAAACTCACGAGAGTCACGATGACCCAAAGAATGGCCAAATAGAGTGTTAGGAGAAGGGAGAACATCTGAAATAACGGAATGAGAATTTCTTTGAGATGCTCCTTGGATATTCTACTGTACTCTGGCGGATGGTAGCTAATATCCAAAGTGTTCGGTAGCGCGTCAATTATCCCATCAGCATGCCCCGCCCCAACGACCGCGAGTACCGTATCATTCTCCTCAGTCGCTTCAGCTATTTTTTGTGCCATAATCTCGTCCCGATTCTGATCGCCAGAGCTGAATTCCATATTGTACAACCTGAGAAGAAGAACAGGGACAGAGAAACTCACGGCAAGGAAACCAGCGCCAGCGAGATAGTCTCCAGTTATTAGTCCAACAATCACGCTACTTGGTAGGAGGAGGAAATACAACGAGGCGGAAATCACTCTCATCGTAAACGGAGCGTTCCGTAGTACCTCCGCGTCACTTTCCCTGGTGAAGTACACATCAGCGCCCTGTAGCTCAGCGAAGTCGACGAGAATTTCCTTCGAAACATAGAGCGGGCTCAGAATATAGAACATCCCCGCTATCGCCTGTTGGAACCAGCCCTCGGTAACCCCGTAGTCGCCAGTGTTCTCTGTTCCCTCCAAAACGAGAGCATCAATACCCTCTTTCATCAACTCCCGCTCTTTGTCGTGGTCTCCGCGACTACTGTGAATCTCCCCTTTCAGGTGGACTACTGACTCTGATTCTGTACTACTACCTTCCTCAATCGTGCCAGTCTTTTTGACAGTGGCTCGACTCATTGCATGTGTTAACTGACGTGCCAGGGAATTATAGGGGCGAGAGAATGACCGCACAAAGACATCCAAAATCCGTGTCTGTAACCGGACAGAGCCAGTGTCCGCAAGGGGACATCCACCTATGAGCTTGGAAAGTGAAGATTCTGAACCCCACCCCGATCTTGATGCGAGTCTAAAAACACAGGACAAACCAATTATTGATGCATTCTCGCATGCGGAGCACCAAGTCCTTCTTACGACGGAAGTAGCCGAGAAGGTTGAATTAAGCGACCGTCAAGTGCGTAGGCGATTGAAAGACCTTGCGAGCCGAGATATTCTGGGAACTCGAAAACCCGGACGGGATCGACTTTGGTGGCTTAAACGGGATGTGAGGGAACCAATCACATCTCAATACCCCCTTCTTCGGTTTGCTCGTGATCGTACCAGCGTTCAGCTGTTACTGGTCGGTCTTGGTATTGGGGTAGTGGCGTTAGTTCTTGTTCCGATAGCTTCCTTTACGTATGCACACACCGTTTCTCCTCCTCTGATTACAAGAGAAACGTTACTGGAAGGGGGATTACTTGCCAGTATGCTGGCCAGTGGCTTCCTTATTGCCGCCGTAGCGGCCGCCGCGATTGGATGGGTATTTCGTTACTACAATGTTGAACTTCCTTTTCAAGATAGTCCATGAACATTTACCACGCCTGACTGAGAGTCAAAGGTAAGTAGCAATATGCGTGTAACTCAAATCCGTATTCAGAATTACAAGTCGGTTAAAGACTCTGGGTGGGTTCCGATAGAGGACGATATAACGACACTTCTGGGCCGGAATGAGAGCGGAAAGACATCATTCTTAGAAGCAATCCGGTACTTCGATGAGGATCGAGAAATTCAAGAAAGGGAATTATATGACGGTCAGGAATATCCTGAGGATCATAGTGTACCTATAGCGAATTTGAGAGTGGAGCTCACTTCAGAAGCCGTAGATAGGTTTTCAAGAGGTAAGCAAGAGTTCACTCCAGGTGACGAGATAATCGCCACAAAATATTCTGACGGGACTCGTGAGCTTGCTACCCCACGGGGTAAAGAACTTAGAGAGTTTATTGACCCGATAAAAAAAGCTCAAGAGACGGTAGAAGAAATGTGGCAAGAACTGAATAATTTAAGAAATCAGCATTCAGGGAACTATAGAAATCACTTCGATAATCAAATCAAACAACCCGCCAATCGGGTGAGAAAGAAGGATCCAAATGAGAATCAGGCCAAATCTTGGATAGACAACTTGCTCAACGGTCTCCAAGATATACCCGAACAAAACAACGAGATAACTGACGCAAAAGAGAGATGGGTTAATGAAATCGAGGATACCCGTGATATTCTCGCCCGTATGGACGGGGAAGAAGACCCCGGCATCCACCTCCCACCTATCGTTTACCATAGTGGGTTTGATACAATTAGTGATGATGTCCAAGTCAATTCTATTGACTCAGATGACTATCGAACCTTTCGCAATCTGTTAGAAATTGTCGAGCTTGATTATGATAATTTCGATGATTTGGACTACCACGATCAAAATCAAGCTTTAGAGACAGCGGGTGGGACAATACGTGGACAGGTGAATGAATTATGGAAACAAAAAGAGGTGGACGTTGATATTAGCTACCGAGATAGCCGGTTTATGGTAGGTATTAAAGATACGGCTCTTGGGTATGATGGTGAGAGCAAGGGAGTAAGTCGAACCCTCAAGCGACCTTCAGACAGGAGCAAAGGGTTCCAGTGGTTTTTTTCATTCTACATCAACTTGCGAGCTGAGACAAATAATGAGGAATCTCCGAATCAACTAATACTCCTTGATGACCCAGCTGTTTTTCTACATCCCGAAGGCAAAAAGAACTGGCTCAAAGCAATTGAAGAATTAGCTGAATCAGCTCAAATAATCTATTCGTCCCATTCTCCGTTTTTGATCAGGAAGGAGTACCCGAATCGAATCCGTGTCGTTGAGGATCGTGAGCCGGATGGCACTGTAGTAACTGATGATTTCCACACATCAGATGAAATGACCTTAGAACCCCTCCGCAATGCTCTTGGTATTGGTTTAGGGGATTCGCCATTCGTTTCTAAAAGAAAAATATTGGTGGAGGGGGTGAGCGATTACGATATATTAACAGGCTTGGCAAACTACTACCGCGATCATTTACAGAATGACATTTTGGCATGGGATGAAATCACGATAATGCCCACAAATGGTGGAGACAATATGATCCAGGCCGCAAAATGGGTTGCTTCGGAGGAATTCTCATACGTGCTTCTTCTGGATAATGATCAGAAAGGAAAAGAAGTTACTCAGGAAATTGAGGAACATCACCACGAAATTGACACAGACCGAGCCATCCTTCTGGAAAAAGAGGACGACGAGCGGAATTTTAATATTGAGATAGAGGACATCTTCGATCCAGTCTTCTATATAGACAGTGTTAATTCGGCTTATCAAAAACAGTTCGACGACTTCGAGCCGTTGAAAATTGAAGAACACGACGGATATTGGCTAATTGAGGAATATGAGTACAAAGGCCGGAAAATTGTGAATCGAATTGAAGACGTTTTTGATGATCGAGGCTTCGGTGACTTGGATAAAATATTAGTGGCGAGTGAGATACAGGACCGGCTCACAAACAATCGCGACGTTTCTGAAAGCGACGTAGAAGGATTCAAGAGTGTTCTGGGGCGGGTTAGGAACCTCACGTAGTTTCCTGATTCAGGCTTCCAAGTTCACTTGCTGGAGTTGATGGCATGTTCAGACAGCAATTCCAATCGATGTCTGGCAAACTACGTAGTATCGAACGTCGCCTGTGACATCAGCCCAGGTCGGTCCTCTTGATCGTCTTGATCTTCCTCGGGAGCCACAATCATCCAACAGACCAACTTCACCTCGTCTTCCTCAATCGGTGGGAGTGGATCAGGAGCCTCGAACGGCTGTAGCCCCAATTCCTCTACCTTGTCGACCAGCTCCCATGACTTTTCGATAGGGCCGAGAGACTCGTCCTCGTAGATTTCTCGAAGCTCACGTTCGTACTTGCGACCTCACGGAACAATCGGCGGATGTCAGGCTGGACGTTCAACGGATTCGTTTGCTCTTGCCACTGGCGAAAGATGTCCTCAAGAGTATCACGGAGCGCATGGAGCTTCTCGTCGTCGTCTCGGCTCACGGCCTGGGCTCCGTCGCGCCATCGCTCCAGTATCTTGATGTCGTTCTCAGGTCAGCTTGAAACGCGGCGGGATCAGCGTCCGCCGCCGCCAGTGAGCTATTCCCGTCGCACGTCTCATCGAATACTTACTCCATCCCCTCGTCACTATCCGTCTCAACCCACGCAACTGGCCCAAACGATATCCCCTATATTTAGAACAGTTGGATATAGTTTATATCCTGTTGGGTATATCGACTGTCTAAATGGTAGATCCGGAGTTCAGTGAGTTTCAGTATACTTACGGCTTGACGAGGGAGATTGAGAATCGTTGGGGACGAGAAATTGTGGGTACTCCATATTACCCTACCCAGAATTATGAAGCTAAAATCGGCTCAGATGTTGTAATCGGCCTCAGCCAAGGTGATATACGATTTATTCCGTTGTTTATGCAATACAAACGGTCAGAGTGGTTGACTACCAAGCGTGCGAAAGAATGGGACGAATTTAGTGAAGAATATTATCGCTTTGGTATACATTCAAAAAACCAACATAATACACTTGTTGACCTGGGGAACGGTTTAGGAAAGTCCATCTATGTAGCACCAGGGTTCCATACTGTCGATGATTATTCAGAATACCATCAAAACCAGAGGTTGGCGAAAAATTCAATCTGTTTTGACTGTGGTGAAATGAAAAAGGTCTCAGACTCAGACCATGTAGTGATTTACGCTCTTGAGCCTCTACGTGGCGCGTTTAGATCAGAATCTAACAGAATATCTCCGGTAGAAAACATATTCACACTTGTCGAAAATGTTCAAGAGGAATCAGAGTTGTTTGAGGAGTTTAGAACCCTAAGAGGGCGTTTCCGTGAGGCAAAATTTGATCTTGAGACCCCCCAAGTGACTAATGAGCAAGATTTTATAGAAAATCCCGTGAGATGGATTCGAGAGCAACAACAGTTCTTCTTCGAGAATTTTGGTATTGCGGTTTTCTTCATACTTGAGAAAGGAGGATATGAAATTCCCGGGACATCAACCACTAGGATATTATAAGCGTTGTTCACCAATCTCAGCTAACGTAATTTCTACAGGTGGAATTAAACAAGTGCATCGAGTGGGGCCTTTATGAGCACCTCAGTGCCGGCCATGGATTGGCCAAACCTCATTTGTCCATATTGTGCCACTCAATTCAAGAAGGGAGATTTAGGTGCTCTCGATAAGAGCGATTATTGCTCTTTCGCATCGGATTTTTACTGTTCAAATTGCGGTAATGAAATCCATCCAGAAGATGCACTTCTAAAATATTTCACCGAGTCACCAACGGAGGAACTCCCGGGACGCCCATCGAAAATTGGTGGATTTGCGAGTGTCGGAACGAAATCATTGGATGTCGGAAAAACGGAAGAGATCGGATTGCTGGGTGGAGGAAGCTTAGAAATAGATTTGAAATTGCTCAGTGAGACCGACCAGAAATCTGGACTGGGTATCTCTGATTTAGATGGACAGGAAATTGAATGGTTCCCTGGACCGATACTTGTTGATGACGCGGTAGTAGTCGACTTGGTACAAGCCAGTGACACGGAAATTGGATTTGTAACATCTGAACGCCAGAGCTACTCATCAACGGTAACTATTGCGTATCACTATCACGCACACCCAGACGGCGTGCCACAGCCACCATGGGTAACCTTGCTTAGCGAAGCCGTGGAGAGCTATCACAGAGGCCACGGCTTGGCAATGTATTCATTGCTGTTTTCGTCGTTTGAGAACCTCCTGAGCCGAGAAATATCTCGCACACTCCGCGCAACCGGCTGGACAGATAATCCCATAGAAGACTTTCTCGACAATCACTGGACGTGGAAGGAACGGTGTAAATCGGGTATAGAGACGATCACAGGAAAACACTTTCCGACCGAAAATCCTAATCTATATCAGAATCTCCACAACTTGAAAACGGTGAGAGACAACGAAATAATCCATATTGACCCAGGGGACTCTGTTGCTGATATCGATGTTTCTGAACTCTTGGACGGATTTGTGACCGTATTGGACTCAATGCTTGCAATTCACTCCTTCTGTTACGATGAAAGACAAAAGTGGTAGTATCCTTCGGGCCTGAAATGGAAAACCTCAAACTTCGAAGTAGTCTCGGTATCGGAACCAACCCACACCCATCTCATCTCCAGGATGTCCTTTTCCGGAATCCACCAATTGTGAAATTGTCTGGAACGGTACTACTCCCTGAACCGAGAGTTCCTGATATACAGTAGATGGTGAGACTGGACGACGTGTCCGTTGCCGTTTTTGGAAGACTGTGTTTAGCTCCTCTTCCAACTCGGAATTGTCAATTATGTCTTGAATATCAGATGAAGATAACCCCACTGTTGTTCCAATTGTCTTGAGTACACTTGGTCGGGAAATATCTCTCCCCTCTTGCCATCGGGCCTCGAAAATCGCGTCGTGGTACCGTTCAAACTCTTCTTCTGAATGCTCCTTTTTTACATAATATGCCACTTTGTGAGCCTTGTACGAGTCGACAATCCCAGGCGATTGCAAGTTGCTAACCAAACCCAACTGTTCGTTCAGAATTTTTGCACTCTCTTGAACTTCAAGAAAATAATCTTCATCGGCGACGTCGAGATTCCTATCTAAATCACCATCAGGTGACCGGATATAGTTGTAGAGGTCAAAAAGCCTGTACTCAGTGTTCACTGGAAAAATAGCCCACTTTGCATATTGATCCATAGCTACTTTTCCTAAGTAGCTTAGTGGACAGGCATAATCTGAGAATAAAATTAGCGTCCGCGGCGGGGGTTGCTCGTCAATAATCTCGTCCATTGACGAGTAGTTTAATCAAGAGTGACAAAAAAGGTTGAGTCGATAGTGCCCACCCAATATGAGCGATTGATCTCAAAAAGACTCGACTTCTTCCTCGAGGAGGAGGATCGGGACTCCCTACCCTCTGGTGAAGAGCGGATTTTCATAGGATATCCCCCCGCTCAAGGTGGAATCCTGTACAGTGAGGAGACGATCTATCTTGGTCTCCCCCCGTTCTCTCAACTGTTACCAGCCTCTTCGCGTACACAGATATTCAACACCAGTTCAATTGGGAACGTTCACGGGAAATTACCGATTCACAAGTTGACTGTTGATGATCTTCGTCGTTTTCCTCGATATTTGTGTGATGCGCTACTCAAACCCAATCGAATTCTGATACCTGGAGACCACTACCTATTTTGGGCTTGGACTGGAGCCTTCTTTCGGTATTTAACCGGTAAACCTCCGGCGGGGAACTGGGATTTCCATAGTGCGGGCCCGCCACCGGGGATGGAAGGCGTTCCCATCCAGAGTATGGAATCGCGCCCTGGAAGGTATGGCCCCCATGTTTGGGGAGAAAAATACAAAACTGTCCTCGAGGATTTTTTCACTCTCCTACATATGATGCTTCTACCTATTCGAGAACTGTCGCGTCCCACAGAAACGAGATCCCAGATATATAGCCTGAATCCGAGTTACTTGGGCATCCAGAAGGACTTAGGGTACAAGTTTGCCACGGGGAGTGGATTCTCTATATTGGAGGGTATTCTGAGGCGTCGATGTAAGGAGATTGATCAAGATGGAATCGTCAAATCAGGTCATGGACCTTTGAATCTGTCACATAGAGGGAATCCAATTGGGGAAGGGGGTAGAGTATATCTCTACGATGCTCTGATGCTCTGGAAGGAAGAAAATGCCAGTCCAGTAGTCGAACAGACGTTAGAAGAGATTGACGACGTTAGTCGTTATAACATCAATAGTTTGGTGATGAAGTTTGGCGGGCTGGAGTACAACGACTTGACACACCGCCACCTGACCTCACCAAGTCTTCTAAAAGGGATCAAAGAACAGCGTAATTACAATATCCACGGTGAGGACAGCACTATGGCGATCGGTGCAATCGTCTTGACTCTATGTTGTTTGGCTCTCTGGGACGAACTTAAGGAGAATGATATACAATATGATAGAGATAGAGTACACAACTCGGATGTTTGGCCTGATCCAGCGACATATCCTGATGAGCGTGATAGAGTAGTTGACCTCGTGAAAAGCCATCAATCGATGCTGGATAATGGTTATTGGTCAGTGCCAACAGACGCCGCTGGCCTTCCGTTAGATCGTCTGACTCCCCGAACGTTCTATCCCGTACAGACTTCTGTTGAGCCATTGGGATTCGATATAGAGTGGTGAGCTCAACTCTTGTTTAGGGAATTGGGTAGACCGTCGTTGACACCTTCGGTTGATGGCATCCAGTCGATTGGTGAAAATCCCAGACGGTACGGATCCGCTGAATTAATATCTCTCAATCGGTAGCTCCACTCGTTCAATCAGTCATGGACTCGTCGGAATTTGTTCTCCTGTCGTACATATTGTCACCGCTGTGTTGACGCACCTACAGGGTTGATTGACAGGTTCGACAGTGATACAGGAATTGGCTATTCGCTACTCATCCGCTGTGTTGCGGCATCGATGAAACCCTGATTTCGAAGATTCTTGGTCCAAGTGGAAAGGAACTCATCCAGGTCCAGACCGGATTCATCGTGGTCGTGGGCCAGCGGATGTTGCGTGAACCGAACTGGCCGCCAGTCGCCGCTGTCGACGACGAATACTACTTCGGGGTCAGACATCAAATCGCCCCGAGATATGTAATATTGACCGACACTAACCCTATCCTCCCCGATCTTCTCGATAGTCAGGTTCTCGTAGCCATCGACCTCGACCGTGTAGTTTTCATTGACTTCCATTTCGGCAACCGAGTCGACACCCAATCGTTGGAGGATGTCTTTTACGGCATTCATGAGTTGTCCTCGTCGATAGCCGCCATGATGCGCTCGATGTTCTCCTCGGTGACCTCAATGGCTGTCTCGATGTATGTCTCGTTACCAGTTGCCCGTCCAGCGAACCGAAACACAGGGTACCACTTCCTGAACCACCAAATCATAAGTCGAGCAAATAGTCTAAGCACTGTTGACCATCTCCCGCCGCCATGCATCGAGGTCTGTGAAATTGAGTGTCCAGCCGTCCTCAGGGAGTTCTGATACGACTTCTCGCTTGAACGACTGATAGTGATCAGCGGCGAACTCCTCGTCGTAGGCGTGGGCGAGTAAGGCAATGGAAAGTTGTGCGGGGCCACTTCCTCCGTATCCCCACTCGAACCCCGACGGACTCGCGCTGAGTAGGTCGTAGCGCGTATCCAGAGGTTCACCGTCGACTCTGACTGTACACTCCTGGCCAACCGGTGCTGTTGAATCCCGGCGACCCTGGTAGACTGTAGATGCCCGTGGAGGGGCATTTTGTCGGCTCAACCCCTGGGTTTCGGGTCGAACATCCTCCTTGCTCATCGGCCCGAAACCTCCTCTAACCGATTTAGTGCATTCCGAAGCTCGCCAGCGGTGTTCGTGAGTTCCTGTGCCTGGGCTTCGAGATCGGCGGCATTCGATTCGAGGTTGTCCGCCGTCTCGATAAGTTCTGTCTCAAGCGTCTCGACGTCGACTTGACCGACTTCGATTCTGACACGGCGGATATGCTTGCACTCGGAAACAGACTCACGGTAGGCGAAGTCCGGACACGAACAGACTGGCTCTCGCAAGTCCACGGTGTAAGCTGATCCCGACTCCGTCGTGACCTCGAACAGTGACCGTGATTTTTCGTAGACGGTCATGTGTTCCGTGGCGGCTCGGAGAGTCCGTGGCCCGATGTCTGGCTGGACTGATTCCGAGGACATTAGGCGTCACCCACGTTCTCTCGCACCGGAATCCAGTAGGGCTCGTCTGAGTCGAATTTGACGACACGCTCCAAGTGAGCCTCGTCGTCGGTGAGATCGATAGCTTGCTTCGCCGCCGCTAACGTCAGGGTGCCCGTTTGGAAAGTGTAGCCTTTTTCGAGTACGCTGGGGTCAGTCGCAAGTCGCACGTCGACGACCGGGCCGAACCTTCGCTGGTTGACGCACCCGGCCCGTGAACTCCACGGCCCCTTGAGCGTCACCTGTTCGCCGTCGACGGTCGTGATCTCGAACGACCGACCGGAGAAGCCACCATCATTGCCGTCACCGCTCCAGGCGAAGTATTCGACGTACCCGTTGTCGATGGCTGTCCAAAGCCCGTCTTCGTGTTCGAAACGAAGATCGGACCTTTCGGGCGTCTCGTCGATGAGGACTTCCAGCCGGGGATCATTCCCGACATCCTCCCGCCAGTCGACCTGGGCGTCGAGAATGTTCATCGCCGACCACCGTCACACTCGACAGGAAAATCACGCTTTTTCAGTACCTCGACGCCGCACTCGATACAGCGGAGGTATCGCTCCAGGTATTCGGTCTGGCCCTCGTGGCGGCGGTGCGGGTTGGGATGCTTCCCCGGCACCCACTCGCTTTTGTCGATCACGAGGTGAGCGTCGACGTGTCTCGCTTCAGGATGGTTCGGTGCCGATGCGCTTATTGCGTGGCTGTTGCTATCAGACATTTGGATTCTCCATCAGGAATCCCACAGAACTCCGGTGCGTCCACACCGGGTTTCCTTCAAACCAGTGTTTGAAGCTGTAGCTCTGGAGTTTTCCCGTATTTAGATATAAGAGGGGAAATGTAATAAATGTTTACTAACTGGTACTTTAGAGATAGAATGTGTAGAAAAGATCAACTGTAGAATCCTTGTTGATAGCATGAGAGCACTGTCTTCGAACTTTCCACACATCCATTCATAAAGAAGGCACTCGAACCATATAAATGGACAAGTGTAAACAAACTCTAACTCTGGCTCCAAAATATACGTATAGATACTAATACGTGAATTTTTGCGGTGGGCCGTGGAGAGTGCTTCTACCGGTCGATAACGGACCCTTCACAAATACCTGATTTCCAGCGGTTGGCATCGTCTCGCGCCACTACGATTGATGGCATCCAAGCGGGTCATTCCAAGTCCATCTGACCCCAGTACGGGGCATCTCTAAGACTGTCATCAATCCAGAATGAGGACTGACCATCCGCTGTCTTCTCAACGTAGCCCTCTATTGCCAGATTGTCCAGATGGGTATGGACCGTCTGTCGGGTGTGGTCAACATGCTCCGTGACTGTCTTGGTATCAGCGGCCTCAAGCTCTATCATCGCCCGGATAGTGTGATGCTCCTCTGGTGTCCGGTTCCGAATTTGTGGAGAGATATTCTCGGCTGGGACCCAGTCCGGGATACAGTTTGTGTGAACATAGATGTTCGAATTGTCAATGTCGTCAGCACGACCGACCCGAAAGATAGCTTGGGCCACCTCGTTGTGAGCGTTGTGCTGATAGTATCGATAACCGTGCTCACCGAAGTTCTTGTTCGGACCCCGGCCTGTGATGTTGACGTCATACCCATCGTGGGCCGCGAGACGTTCGATCTCGTCGTGGCCCGTTGACGGACTTCCAACGACAGCCAGGAGGTTGTAGTCTTTTAGATCGTTCTTTGATCGAAGATTCTGGAAGTACAGATCGTAATTGCTTGCGTGCCGGTTGAGGACGTTGTGGTTATCTTGGAGCTTCTCCCGGGCATTCTTACTCGTAATCATAGCTGTCTTCCGGTCGTGCTTCCGATGGATGGCCTCAATGAGAGTGAACACCTCCTTCGGGTTACAGTGCTTACCACTCCCGTAGGGCTTCCGAGCATCCGAGGTCTGGTAGATATTGTAGCCGAGGATGTCCTTGACATAGTGCTCACGTTCCTCGGTGTTCATGAACTCGATGTGTTTCAGGTCAGTACCGAGACGGTTCTCCCACATATCGTGAGTCGGCGTTCCGTCAAGGGCAATCACACAGGAGGCCATATCGAAGTTCGGCGGACGACGAATCGAGAAGGTTCCATCGTTGTCGTAGTCGCTGACGACAGTAGCCCCGTCGTCGAATGCTGTCCGGCGAATCCGGGACTTCTCAAGACGATCATACTCCAAGATATGGAACAACAGCATCATCGAATCCGCCCGACCACCCTGATTCGACAGGGCATACTCCGGGTTGTACATATCTCGCGCCTCGAATTCATCGATGAGGGCAACCTTCTCCTGTGGGCTCAGATCGTGAATCTCGCTCCGCTTCTCGAAGTCAATGATTTCCTCCATCGAGTCATGGGCGATCAAGTGGTTGATGGCGGCATCCACGTCGCTTGACGTGATCTCATTCTCGTAGGCTGAGGCCGCGTCTTCGTCGACGAGCACCGCACGCCCCTCCTTGTACGAATCCACGTAAGCGTGGGCTGGATGACCGATGATCAGCTTCACGTCGTCCGGGTCGAAGTCGCACATTTGGGAGTAAGTACAAGGAGCATCCTCATTCTGGCACTCAATATTGCGCTGGAGCCTCTCGTGGATGTCCTTCGCCGTGGCACCCTGTGTCTGAATTGTTTTGATAAGATTGCGGTGCCGAGCACCCTCGGCCATCGACTCACAATGCTTGTTCATTGAGGGGAGAACGATGATCTCGTCCTCAGAGAGCCCGGTGTTTTCCATTGCCTCTTTCTTTACCTGTTCGCGTGTGTCCCACAGTCGAGTGAAGACGGTCACCTTGTGACCAGTTCGAGCGGCAACATGGGCGGCGGCGTGAGTCTTCCCAAGCGACATCAGTGCGTCAATAAGCGCGTCGATACCGTGTTCAACACAAAAATCGACGAGTTCACCGAGTTGTTCCTGACGCTGTCGTTGGAGTGATTCATCGCTATGTTCGTCAAGTGGTTCGGCCTCACTCATTGACCGAGGTCTCCGGTGCGGCTACAGCTTGTCTTCGAGGAACATCGTTTTGTCAACATTATATTAGATTAGTTGTCGAAGCTAACCGCTGGTCACAAGTTACAAGCCCCACCAGAGTCTACGTGTTAGCGAGGCGGAACTTGAGGCGGCGGCCCCGGTTGTTCAATCCAGCGGCAATCCCCTTCCAAGATTTTGCCGCTGGGCTACTATGCTATTTGTCCACCCCTTGTGGATCGTATTGACTCATCATCTTATCCAACAACTGACCATAAGTCTCCCCACCCGTTTTTTGTGATTTTAGGCGGTCTCGGAGTGCCTTTTCTACTTTGATGCTGGTTAGGTCTCGACCCATTATATCATCCTCTGGATAATTCTTGACACCAAGGGATATATACAAGTTTTGCCGGCTGAGATGCTGTCGCACCTCCCCAAATTAACGATTTTGGGACACATATCATATATAGAATGACAGACGGCATACGGCTGGATATGTCGGAAAATCGATTCAAATCATAGAACATTGAGAAGCGGAGTTGAGTGAATAGTTGTCTTGTCGCCTCCAATCGGTTCATCAATTCGAGCTGACATGCCATCACCCGTGTTGTCCAGTACCACGATAGCGCCGAGCCGCCCTTCATTTTGGGTTTCAGCGGGTCTTTGTAAAATTGGCCGAGGGGGTGCCGATAGCCTTTGTCGGGGTGTTTTGGGGGCGTCGTGTTTTGGGGCTCTGTCACTCGGCGTCGAGTGTCTCCTGTTCGAAGTCCGGTTCGCGCCACGGCTCATCAGAATCGACAGTACTCAGAGCGTGATCGAACTCGGTGTCGGTGAACTCGGCGTCTGTATCGTCGGCTTGCTCAACAAGTTCCATATTGATACTCTTGTACCGCTGTTCGAGGTTATTTATCGAATCAGTCCGCGACGAATGAACCAGGAAATGGCGGTAGCCGCGATTTCTCCCCGAACCAATCGACGTGTGCATATCGAAGGCGACATCGTATCGACCATCTGGAGATAGTTCGCCAGCCGGGAAATCGTATCGTGGTTCACGGCCTTCTTCAGCGGCGTTCACGCGCTCCTCAGCAATCCGGGAGAACGTATTGTTGAGATAGTCGCACAGCCGACTGGACTGTGCCTGGGCACACACCACGGCCGCTCTGAGGGCACAGACACGTCCCCGCTCGTTCTCAGCGGACCAACTGTCGACAACATCTACTTGTCCTGTTCCGAGTTCATAGAGAGATCGGACCTGTGAGGTCACGTCGCTCTCAATACCGGTATCTTCGGTCGCTATTGTCAGAATACGCTTCCAGTACATATTGTCGTATCCCGACCTCACAAGCTCCCAGGCGGACCACGCCGCGACTTCTTCATCTGACCGCCTCACTGATTTCTGTAGCAACGAGCTCACGTCGAAGATATTGTAACGGGCATCTGTCTGGAACCGTCCAGTGAGTTCTCCATCATCCCCGACATGCTTTTTTGTCTGTTCGTCCTCCTCGCCTTCTTCTAACTCTCCATTCTCGCCGAAGCGAAGCTGGTCGCTGTTGTCACTCACAGTAGTTTGCCTCAATTAGTAATTAGTCTGATACGATTGTAAAGGTGCTGATTCTGTCACTAACGACGGTTCGGCATCCCTGTATATCGGCGGCTCAGTTCTCTCCTAACGCCTCTAAGAGAAGTTCACCACTCTCAGTTAGCTCGTAGTACTTCTGTTTTCGACCTTCCTCCCGTTGCTCAATGACAGTGATCATTCCCTCCTCCTCCAGTTCGTTCAAATGCGTGTAGATTCCGCCCGATGAAACGCCAATCTCCTCAGCGATTGCATAGCCGTGAGCGGGACCATTCTTGAGTTCTCGAAGAATATTGAGCTTCGTCTCGCCTATCAGACTCATCTCCGAGAAAATCCTATCCGGTTTCCGGTAAGGTATATAAAAGAAATCTTAATCGGTTAGAAAATCCAACACACCAGAAATATATTGGTGGTTTGTGACGGATGTTCTATGCGTACTTTTGACCTCGCTCAGAACAACTCGGAGTTTACCGCTGATGAGTTGGCGAGGTCCGATATTCGGAACGAGTCCGTACTCGAATCGCTCCTACATGCAAACCCTCAGGCAATTCTGGATGAGCCGGTGTTTATTTTCGGGCGACAACCAGCGGTCGACACCGGAATCCTCGATCTTCTCGCTCTCGACCAGTACGGAAATCTCCTCATTATCGAACTGAAAGTCGGGCAAAGTGGCTCCGGGAGTGCAAGTGAGGAGACTATCCTGAGTCAGCCACAGAATTACGCTCAGTCGCTTGAGTCGTACACGTACGACCGCTTGGATGGCATCTATCAGGATTACCAGGAGGACATCCAGAGTGGGCGGTGGGCGATCAGTGATGCCGCTGTGCCCGCTGATAGCCTCCAATCAGCGTTCGAAGCCGTCTTCGGTGAATCGCTGGAGGCCGACGAGTTCAATCCCGACCAGCGGATGGTCATCGTCGCTGAACAAATCACCTCCCGGACTCGACGTAATGCGCGGTATCTTCTGGATCAGGGGCTCAACATCCAATGTGTCGAAATTCAGCGGTTCAATTCCGAGATAAGCGACCACGCTGTTCTTGCGACCAATACTGTTGTGGATCATCACCTCTCGCGTGTGCGTCCAGACCGAAAACTGAACCCGATATACCCGGATGTTGTTCGAGATCTCGTCGAAAGAGTGTTCCCGGAACTCCAGTCCGTCGTCAGGGTAGACAAACATGAGACGGCGTTTCAAGACATAGAAAGCCATAGACCGCACCTCCGGTCGAAGCATCCCGACCACCCAGATGATCTGGTGTACACGCTGTATCTCCGTCCTGTCGAGTGGGGGTACGTGATCGTTGCAATGGACTACTGGGGCGAGGAGGACGAGACGCTGGAGACGCTTCGGCGGAATG
The DNA here is from genome assembly GCF_041894845.1 of Natrinema sp. H-ect4. Lineage (NCBI taxonomy): Archaea > Methanobacteriati > Methanobacteriota > Halobacteria > Halobacteriales > Natrialbaceae > Natrinema > Natrinema sp. H-ect4. The sequence goes on along the minus strand of NZ_JBHDYC010000003.1, from coordinate 200,747 downwards.
CGGAATTATTCGAGGAGCGAGGCTTCCAAATCAGCCAGGACCGTACACGGGATCGTATTGTGCGGACGAACTGGGAGATGGATTCTACGGACGTACTGAGTGATGATGCGTTCTTGGAGGAAGTGGCAAATGAGTTTGTGAACCTCGTTAAGACTGGGCATGAAGTCTTCACGGAAGACGGGCGGTAACTGACAGCGTGGGCGACGACGGCCCGAAGCAACGGTCGGGGTGGTTGGCTGGGCGTCTGGATGGGTATGTCGACCTCTTTGGTGGGATTGCCGCCCCACATCAGGGGAGCCAGCAACGGGCTGGTGGAGTCGGGCTGTCCATCCCGATGGTCAGGATCGGCCGTTTGAGGGAGGGATCAGAGGCTCCGGCCGGGCCAATGTGGCTCGTTACTCACTTTCCTGATCTTGACGATTCCTAAAACGACGTGAGAACATGCCATCACCCGCTCAAGGCGAGTATTGGTGTATGGAAGAACGCGGAGCACCGGCCCCCACAGCCGGTTCACGCTCCGCTGGTCAGCAATCTTTCTGGGAACCCTGTCAGGAGGGTTAGAACCGCAATACAACCTCTGTGAGCCCAATAATTGGACTCATTTAAATATAGACGGTTAGTTTGTATAATACTTTTGATACTAACTCATCCTGAGTCGTCGAAGGATGGTTTTGGTTGAGGAAGATACGGTGGACGAGTGTAGACCTCAAAAGTGGATATGAGGATTGTAGTAGCGAATTATATGATTAGCCGTAGTACCAGATCTATGGCCCGTATGACCCGTAGTATACGGGTGATACAAACAATTATGTGGATATTTTCCACTCATTGAGAGTATATGTGTTCGAACACTGATTCAGCAACGGTCGTTCAGCAAACGCTCGAAGAGTTAGACCGCTTTATTGACGTCGGAAAACAGACCGATCGGCGTGAATTTGCTGTCAAAATAAAGCAACGATATTCGGAAAAGTCGGTTGATGAAATCACCGCTGATGAACGTCTCCTTCTTCAAGCGTTAGCCGTTGTGTACGAGCGAGAGGCGAACGGGGCGGAATCAGACCGCCTCGTTGAAAGTATGATAGAAACCGCCCAGAACGAGGAGTCAAATCTCCCACCCCGCTGATTCACACTTGTTGGTAGGAACTTTACCCCCGTCTTCGGTGATCGTTATACCAATAGCGGGTCGAATCATCCCTCGGATAGTCGATATTGGCTCTTCGATGGAGAGATCAGAAAATCTGGCCGAGCTGTGGTAGCCCGTTACTCACCCTTTCGAAGTGAGCGTTACCAGATTTGTTCGGCGGCGTCGTTCCGCGTCTCCGCGTCCGAGTGAAGGTACTTCATCGTCGTCGTGACGCTTTGGTGGCGGAGTTGTTCTTTCGCGTGGTGCGGGCCGATATGATTCGCCCAGTAAGTCGCAACCCCGTGGCGAATCGCGTACCACGTTATGTCCTTGTGATCTGGGATAGGAAGATCACCGTCGTCGATGAGCCGGCTCAGTAGATAGTTACATGATTTAGAGCTGTACGTCGTCCCTTGCTTCGTGAGCCAGAGCTCGTCCCGACCACTGTACTTGTCGTACGTTGCTCGTTCCTCCAACCACCGTTCGAGGACTCTTGCTGTGCGTCCCTTGATCGAACAGTTCCAGTGAGCTTCGTTCTTCGTGGACTCGTCTTTGGGAATGTTGAGCTCGTTGTTCTCAAGGTTGACCCACTCCGTAGTAGCTCGGCCCACCTCGATGGGACGAAGGCCAGTGTCCAACGTCACAGCGATGATCGACGGTTCTTTCCAAGAGTTGGCCTGTTTGAATTGCTCGGGGCCGACCTCGGACTTTGGCACGCCGAGTCGCTGGGAGACGAATGTCTTCAGCCGGTCCCGCTCCTCGGTGGACATGTCGCTATGGTAGCTCTTGATCGAGTTGTATTCCAGCGCCGCCTGATAGAGTGGCTTGAACGCGGTTCGGCGAAGATAGTCACGTTCATCCCCGGTTGCTTGACTCAGTTCCGGCTTCGGTTCCCAGTCGTAATCCGTTCCGTGGATGTGGTTCTGGTACTTGAATAGCCGCTGGACAGCCTTCCCGTAGTGAAGTACGCTTGAATCAGCCATCCCATCTGAGCGATTGAGGAGACGAATAAAGCGGTCAGCGTGGTCGGGAGTAAACTCTGTCGTGTAGGCGTCTTCGTCCTCCCAGAGCCATCTGAATACTATTTCGAGCTTGTAGTGTGTCGACTGAAGCGTACTCTGTGCGAGCCCCTGACCCTTCTCTGGGTGTTTGCCATACGAGCCGAGCCACGAGAGGAGCTCCTTCTTGAAGTCGCGGTAGTCGTCGACCATATTGAGTCCGTACGCTTCGAGGTCTTCGCGTGACCGTTCACTGACGAGCGGGAAATCGAGTTCCACTGGGTCCGGAGCCGATGGAAGGCCGTCCTGAGGGGTGCCATCACCGGCGGGGAGGTTGTCCAGCGGATCGGGCTGGTTGGTCACCCGCGCGCACCTCCGGTTGTTTTTGTGCCATGACACTTTCTCGAATCGCAAGACGGCGCGGCTGTCGGGTTGTAGCGTTTTCGTACGTTATTGGACATCGTTTGGCTCTCCTGAGAAGGGCGAAATCAGCCGAGAGAGCCTGTAAGGCCGCTGAAGCCTAGGCCGGGATTTGAACCCGGGGTCTCGTCCTTACCAAGGACGCGCTTTACCGCTAAGCTACCCAGGCACGCATCTGTTCGTTGACCGGAGTCGTCTTTATGGGTTTCGATTCGAGCGGGCCGTGCGCCGGGTTGTCGCAGCCCCATCCCGCGATTGCGTTCGTCTGTCAGGGATCCGTCGCGGACGTCGCTCGATCGGTTGTGGAATCCTCGAGCGACAGCTCTCGAGCCCGCGCGTGGAGGTCGGTGAGACAGTCCGCGACTGGGGGAAACGAGGTGCCGACATCGGCGGCGAACTCCGCGACGACGGCGTGCAATCGGGGTGAAGGGGTTTCGCCGACGGCGACGGCGCCGGTACGGACGGCCAGTTCGAGCACGTCTCGCTCGAGGTTCGCATCGGTCGATGCGGGATCGCCGCCGTCGATGCTAACGGCGGTGCCGGCGCTGGTTTCGGCTCCGGACTCGAGATTTTCACGGCGGGTCTGGTCGCGACCGAACGACTGCACCGTTCGGACGGCTTTGTCGGCGGCGTCGGTGCGCGCCAGCAGGTAGAAGCCGCGGGCGACGAGGATGTCGGCGGCGAGGATCCCGAGGTCGGCGTCGCTGGCTTCGGCGTCGGTCGCCGTCCAGGGTTCGTCGTGAGCGAGCGAACGCGTCAGTCGCAGCCCCTCGTAGATGAGTTGGACGCCGGCCGCGTGGGTCGTGATGCGAGTGGGCTCGCGATCGGGGCCGGCGGCTTGCGTTCGGTTCCGATCGGGTTCGGACTCGCCGTCGCGGCGCGGCTCGTCCGCGTCCTCGAGGACGCGACCCTCAGTGCGCATCGCTGCAGCGCTCTCGAGGGTGAGGACCGCGGGGACCATCGACGCTCGATCGAGGATAGAGTCGAGATATTCGTGCAGCCGTGGTGGTTCGACGTCCGCAACGGCCTCGAGGGCGGCACGCCGACAGCTGTCGGCCTCTTCCATTAGCGGGGGGTTACGAGGGCGGAGCCAAAGACCTTTGGAAACGCCCGGTCGACTGCTGCCATGCCCGACATTGACACGAACGGATCGGTTCGCACCGTCACGATCGACCGCCCCGAGGCACGCAACGCCCTCTCCGTGGATGACCTTGAGGCCCTCGAGGCGGCGATCGACGATGCCGACGAGCCGGTGATCTACCTCCGCGGGCGCGGCCCGGCCTTCTCCGCGGGAGCCGATCTAAACGAGGTCGCCGCACTCGAGGGAGATCGCGACCGCGCGGCCGATTTCGCGCGCCTGGGCCAGTGCGTCGCGCGAACGATCGAGGACGCTCCCGCAGTCGTCGTCGCCGGAATCGACGGGCCCGCACGCGGCGGCGGCCTCGAACTCGCGCTAGCCTGTGACGTTCGTGTGGGCACGCCCGAGTCGACCTACGGCGAACCGGGGGTCAGCTTCGGGCTGTTCGGCGCCTGGGGCGGGACCGTCCGGTTGCCCCGGGTGTTGGGCGAAGGCGACGCGCTCGAGTTCGCGCTCTCGGGACGGTCGATCGACGCCGAGGAAGCGCTACGGATCGGACTCATTTCGCGCATCGATGACGATCCTCGATCGGTCGCCGAAGAGATCGCGACAAACGAGACCGATGCGCTGGTCGCCCTGAAACGCCGGATCCGAGACGACGGCGAGCGTGCGACGCAGGAGCGACGCGAGGCCGCCGCCTTCGCCGACCTCGTCGCCGCTCACGCCGACGATATCGACGCGTTGCTCGAGTAGGTGACGTGGATCGAGCAGCGGACGACGGTTGGGGGAAAGTGACTTATTCGCTTACAGGAATTGGGCTGGTATGCCCGGACCGGTGTTTCTGGATGGCGACCGCGTTACGCTACGCCCGATCGAGGAGGAGGATCTCGAGTTTCTGCAAACGCAGGTCAACGACTCGCGAATCTGGCGGCCGATCGGTCGCTCGAGGCCCGTGAACCGCGAGCAGGAACGCGAGTTCTTTGAGAACGATGTCTGTGGCGACGACACCGTCGTGCTCCTGATCGTCGACGATTCGACGCCGGTCGGGACGGTCGGGCTCCACTCCTTCGACCGGGAGGCCCGGAATGCCGAACTCGGCTACTGGATCGCACCGGAGCACCACGAGCGGGGCTACGGAACCGACGCAGTCGAGCGCGTCGTCCGGTACGCGTTCGATCAGCTCGGCCTCCACCGGATCTCGGCCCGCGTGTTCGCGTTCAACGAACCGTCGCGACGACTGCTCGAGTCCGTCGACTTCACGCAGGAGGGCGTCCACCGCGACGTCGAATTCGTCGACGGTGAGTATCACGACGCGTACTGGTACGGGTTGCTGGAGGACGAGTGGCGCCAGAAGTGAGAGATCGGAAGTGAAACCTTACTCGAGGGGCTCCGGGGCGGGCGGCGCGTTGCGCTTGTGTTCGCTGCGTTCGTACATCCCGCGGACTCGTTCGACCGTTTCTTCGTCAACCTCGAGCAGCCGGGCAGTCGCGGCGACGGAGAGCGGGCCGTCGATGTGGGTCGCGAGGATGTCGTCGAGTGTCTCGTAGCTGATCCCCAGCTCGCCCTCGTCGGTCTGGTCGGCCCACAGCTCTGCGGTGGCGGTCTTCGCGGCCAGTTCCTCGGAAACGCCGACGTGCCGGGCGAGCTGGCGGACCTGTCCCTTGTAGAGGTTCCCGATCGGGTGGCAGTCGACCGCGCCGTCGCCGTACTTGGTGAAGTAGCCCACCGCGGCCTCGCTGCGGTTTCCGGTCCCCAGGACCAGCCGACTTTCGTGGTTGGCCACGAGATAGTTCAGGACCGCCCGGACGCGGGCGCGAGCGTTGCCCACGGCTTCGCGGTCGCCTTCGGCTTCGGGATAGGTCGACAGGATCGTATCGATGATCGGTTCGATCTCGATTACGTCGTAGCTGATCTCGAGGTCCTGTGCGACCAGTTCGGCGTCGCTCATGTTCCCCTCGCTGCTGACGGTCGCCGGCAGGACGAGTCCGTGGACGTTCTCGGCTCCGAGAGCCTCGGCGGCGAGATAGCCAGTCAGCGTGCTGTCGATCCCCCCGGAGAGCCCGAGGACGGCACCGTCGGCTCCCGCTGCGTCGACCCGGTCGCGAATGAACGCCGTGATGTGGTCGCGCTGCCGTTCCAGTTCTCCGTCGGAAAAGCGAAGGTCGATCATACGGGATCCTATGCCGGCCGCGGGCAAATAGGCTGCCCTCTCCGGAAAAAAGTGCCCGAACGGTCGATTTCGGTGAAGCGCTACGACTCGAGGCGGCGTTCAAAAGGCGGCCGAGTGGAAGGTCCGGGTGCGAGAATCGAACTGCGCGTCTCAGCCGGACGGGCTGAAGGATAGCCACTACCCCAACCCGGACACGTCGCGTCTTTCGACACGACTCGCTACCACGGTGGACACGTAATACGTACTGATAGTCTGCATCGATTGCGACTCGAGGACGGATTTTTGTCGCCGCGGGCACGTGGGCCAGTTCGAGAGCGCTACGTTCAAGTGCGACCGGAAGATATGCTTGGGTGAGTAGTGCGCCGGTGGTGAGCAAATCCGCAGGATTTGCGATCCTCGGCGCGAGCGAACGAAGTGAGCGAGCGCCGGTGGTCCAGTGGTAGGACTCGAGCTTCCCAAGCTCGCGGCCCGGGTTCAATTCCCGGCCGGCGCATCCTGTTGCGAGCAAACGGCGAGCAACCGGTGTGCCACGAGGGAATCGAATCACGCGAGACGGAGCCCGCACAGCGGAGCGAGCAGGAACGTCTCGCCATCGGGTTCAATTCCCGGCCGGCGCATTTCTCGAGCGACCGACAATCCGATAGCGCGCTCTCTGCTGATCGCTATCAGGAGGAACGTCCCAACTATCGGTGAACAGACCGCACATGTGCCAGTTCGCACTGGCACCGTAGATACGACCACCCGCAACGACAGCTAAAATGGGCTCGAAACCGGCTTACTCGTGAATTCCCATCGCTTCGATCTGCTCTTGATACCGGTTTCGGATCGTCACTTCGGTCACCTGCGCGACGTCGGAGACCTCGCGCTGGGTCTTCTTCTCGTTACAGAGCAGTGACGCGGCGTAGATCGCGGCGGCGGCGTAGCCCGTGGGCGATTTGCCCGATAGCAGCCCCTTCTCGGTCGTCGTATCGATGATCTCGTTGGCTTTCACCTGTACCTCTTCGGAGAGTTCGAGTTCGGAGCAAAAGCGCGGGACGTACTTCTTGGGGTTGACCGGCTCCATCTCGAGGCCGAGTTCCTGGGCGACGTAGCGATAGGTGCGGCCGATCTCCTTGCGCTCGACCCGGGAGACGGCGGCGACCTCCTCGAGCGAGCGGGGGATGCCCTCCATGCGGCAGGCGGCGTAGAGGGTGCTGGTCGCGACGCCCTCGATCGAGCGCCCGCGGATGAGGTCTTCGTCGAGCGCGCGCCGGTACATGACGCAGGCGACCTCGCGGACCGAGCGGGGGATGCCCAGCGAGGATGCCATCCGGTCGGTTTCCGAAAGCGCGAACTGGAGGTTTCGCTCGCCGGCGTCTTTGGTACGGATTCGTTCCTGCCACTTGCGCAGGCGGCGCATCTGGTTTCGCTTGTCCGAAGAAATCGAGCGGCCGTAGGCGTCCTGATTTTTCCAGTCGATCGAGGTCGTCAGCCCCTTGTCGTGCATCGTCTGGGTCGTCGGCGCGCCGACGCGGGACTTGTTCTGTCGTTCGGAGTGGTTGAACGCGCGCCACTCCGGCCCGTGATCAATGTTCGTCCCTTCGACGATCAGGCCACACTGGTCGCAGACGAGTTCCCCTTGATCCTCGCTCTTGACGAGTGTCCCTCCGTTACACTCGTCGCACACCCGCTCACGCTCCGGTTCCTGTTCTTTTTCTGTCGTTTCAGGTTCTCGTTCGCGTTGGCGGGGTGGGCTAGCCATTTCGTGTAGATAACGATGTTGCAACGACTTAAGGACTCGCCACCATAGAGTCACCCTCGAAGTCGGTCGATCAGGTCCCGTTTCGACGATAAATCGATATTACGCGCCGTTTCAGCCACGTTTTCGGGTTCGAATTCCTCGTTTCCGAACGGTGAGAGATGTCATAGGTAGCCAAACAGCGTTCCGACCAGTACCAGCAGCCACATCGCGGTGCCGACCAGCAGCATGTCGTTGAACTTCGAGTCGCGAGCCGCGCGTTTGGCCGCGCCGCCAGCAATCAGGCCGAGCGCGACGACGACGAGCATGCGCTGGACGACGACCTCGAGGGGAAGCGCGTCGACGCCGAGCATGCCGTAGTCGAGCCAGACCGCGACCGCAAGCGAGCCCGCGGCGACGACGGCGGCGTCGAGCCGGCGCGTGAGTCCGCGTGCGATCAGGTAGGTCGTCGCCGGAATCCCGACGCCGATCACCGGATAGAGCAACGCGGCGATCTGATGGGGCGTGAGGAACTCGGCGCGGTGCTCGAGAAAAATGCCGCCCGCCCGGACACCGAGGTAGAGCGCGACGATGGCGACGAGGAGGAGGAGATGGCCGACCTCGACGCGGTCGTAGGCGGCGGCGATCCGCCGGCGGTCGATGTCGGTCAGATGATCGTCGATGGCGTCGGGCGTCCGCTGGCGGACCTGTTCGGCGGACCGGCCGGCATCACTCGCAGCGTCGGCGGCGCGCCTGCGGGACCGTATGCCGACCAGCGTGGGGATGACGAGCAATCCGGCGAGTTCGACGAGGGTAGCCCAGCCGTCTGCATCGGAAGAGTTGCCGTTATCGAGGTAGATGCGGGTGACATCCTCCTGAACGTCTACTTGCGGGTGAGCCATGAAGTTGGACTCGACTTTTCGCTGGGCGGACTGGGACCCGTGGACGCGGTGTTGCAACGTGAACCAGTCGAAGTGTTCGGAGTGGGTCTGCATGGCCACCCAGTCGTCGTCCTCGTTGGGGCTCTCGTAGAGCCGGATGTGATATCGCTGTCCGTAGTAATCGCCGTCCTCGAGCTGGAGCGTCTCGGTCGTCCAGTAGCCGCTCTCGTTCGAGCCGGGATCGATGTAGGCGTAGCGGACGCCGCCGTCGGCCTCGCCCCAGTTGAGCGAGGGAATTCGTCCGCGCCGTTCGTCGGCCGGCGGTTCGTCTGCGGTCGTATTGTTGGCCGACTCGTTCGTCGCGTTGGCAGTCGTATTGGTGGCCGAATCGGCCGTCAGGTTGGCGGCCGAATCGGTCTCGGCCTGCGTCTCGTTCTCGGAGACGTTTTCATCACCGGTCAGTGCGTACGTGTCCGGCACCGCCTCTTCCTCCGATTCGTTGATTTCCGACCAGTCGCCGCCGCCCGGTTCGGTCAGTATTCGTTCGATATCGTCGACGTCACCGCGGACGATCACGTTGATCGGACTGCGTTTCTGGAACCCCTCCCGCGGACTGAGATACTCCCAGAACCCGCTCTCGGAGTTATCGAACGAAACGACGTCGGGAGTCGGCTTCTCCGGGGCCGGGTCCTCAGCCGTGAACTGGCCGGTCGACAGCGACAGCAACATCGAGGGACCGCCGACGAGCACGAACGCAAGAGCAAGTAACACGGCCGCGATCACGAGCGATCGACGCATTTCGTGGGTACTAGCCACGGGACCCATATCAAACCGTATGTGATTGATCCGATGGGTGACGGGGAGCGACCATTCCAGTCGAATCAGCAGTGCTCGAGGGCCACGACAGGGGACAGGTCCGCCGCCCGATCTGTTGTGCGTGTCCGTGCCAAAATCAGGAGTCTACGGTGGGACCGACGGTAGTAACGGGGACGGGAGCCTCGCGGACGACACGCTGTGAGACGCTCCCGACGACGTTCTGTTCGTACTCGTCACCGCTGGTTCCCATCACGATCAGATCGACGTCGGTGGCTGCGGCGTAGTCGACGATGCACTCCGCCGGATTGCCCGTATCGACCGCCGTCTCCGTCTCGACGTCACTCGCCGTGGCCCGCGTCACGGCGTCGTCGATCGCCTTGCGGGCCGTCGCCTCGAGGTCCTCGCGGACGTGTGTGACGCGCTCGTCGTCGAGGACGAGAAAGGCGCGGTCGTCGACGACCGAGAGGACGTGTAGGGTCGCGTTTCTCGTGGCCGCGACATCGATCGCGTGCTCCGCAACGGTCGCCGCGTGGTCGCTGCCGTCGGTGGGGAACAAAATCGTCTCGTACATCGATCTCTGCGCTAGCCTCTCGCGCGGACGGAAAAAGGGGTTTCCCTCCCTCCTCAATGGCGGGACCGACGGGCTAGACGCCGGCTAAACGCCGGGGATACCGAGCACGTCGGGCGTGACGAGCCCGACCACCGCGAACAGGTAGACGATTCCGACCGCGACGATCCAGGCGACGAACCCGATCGCGACGGCGGAGCCCCAGCCGCCGGGGTAGCGCCAGTTGATGACGCCGACCCAGACGATCAGCATTAACAGGACACCCAGAAGGGGAACCCAGCCGACGAAGAAGCTCGTAACGGCCCACGCGACCGCGCCGATCAGCGCCGTCACTGCCGCGTTCACAAAGCTCGCATCCCTGTCTAACACTAGCCGTGCGCCCGCGAGGATACCGATCGTTCCCACGAGCAAGCTCAGCACGAAGATCAGGATTGAGTCCGCGGCAGCCATACTATGGTTTCCAGCTGAGTTCGATCTCGACCGTCTCACGATTCCCTCGGAGCATCGACGATCGTTCGACCACTTCGACCGAGAGGTCGATGTTCTCTGGTGGGTCGAGCGACACGTTCTTGTTCCCGACGGGGATGGTGACCTCCTCGTCGCCCCGCTCGAACTCCGCTGCGAGGTCTGTGAAGTACGCGGCGAGTTCCTCTCGCGGCAGTGTTTCGTCGGCGGTCGTCCGTTGGGCCATGTGCCAATATGGCGGTCGTGCCCGCAAAAGTATGGGCAGCGAACGGCGTCCTAACTCGCTGTTACTGGCTCGACCGCCGCTGTAACGGGCCACTGATATAGTAGCCACTGAAACGATTCACACACTGATCGGACAGCTGTCGGTCGAGCAGGCGTGCAATGACGTGCAGTGGCTACTATAGCACTGCGAGAAACCGGCACCGAATCGGCCGCTAGAACAGGTTCGCCTGCTGATAGACCGATATCCCCTCGCTCGTGATCTCGTACGGCTTCTTCTCTCGAGAGTGGTTCGCATCGCGGATCTTCTGGATCTCGATCGCCATTCGCGTCTCGCGGAAGTCGTCCGGTCTGATGTACTGCAGGACGAAGACGGCGTCCGTGAGATACTCGACGATCCCGTACCGCGAGGCGTAGGCGGTCTCCGAGGACGCCTCGCTGGTCAACAACGCGGTGACCCCTGCCCCCTTCAAGCTTCGGGCGAAATCGTAGATTTCGTTGCGGCGTTTCGCCCGGTCCTCGTACATCATCTCGAGCAAGGAGACCGAATCCAGAACGAGCCGCGAGGCGTCGAACTCCTCGACGAGCGCGGGGAGTTCGTTGCGGATCGACGCCAGACTGTTGGCCATCTCGATGGGATCGACGTCGACCACGGCGAGCTGGCCGTCGGCGACGTACTCGTCGAAGGCGTACCCCTTTTCGGTCGCGCTGTTGATGACCCGATCGCGGCTCTCCTCTAACGTAATAAATACGGCCCGTTCGTCCCGCTCGAGGGCATGGGTAATAAACTGGAGCCCGAAGGTCGTCTTCCCGGTCCCGGCACCGCCCATCGCGACGAGGAGCGAGCGCTCGGGAACGCCGCCCTGAATCATTTGATCGAGCCCGTCGATACCGAGGTCGATTCGAGGGAGTTCCGAATCGAGCTCCTCGTCGAAGTCCGGTTCGTCGCTTCCCAGGACGAAGTCGAGATCATCGAATCCCTCGAGATCGGCCGCCGCGTCGCCGTCGTCACCGACGGCGGCCGGCTCCGACGCCTCGATGTCCTGTAACGCCGAGCCGAAGTCCTCCTCGAACAGAGAGTCGCCGTCCGCCACGTCGTCAGTCTCCGAGCGCTGATCCCGGGCCGAATCGTCGTCGAGATGATCGTCTGTGTCGTCGTCCTCGAGATCGTCGACATCCTGCTCTGACCCGGATCGATCGCCGTCGTCCTCGTCCTCGAGTGCCCGGTCGAACCAGTCGGTGACGTCGTCACTCACGGCGACCACCTGCGGGCCGTCGCCGGAACCAGCAGGGGCGGCCGACAGAAATCGCAAACTGGCCGACCGCTGGGATCGACGGCGACGCGACGGGGGTACTCGAGTAGACAGCTGCCATACTGGACACTGCGACGTGGTCGTCGCGGGCGTTCACGTGACCGGATTCGTTCCACCCGGATTAAGCTTGTTGCCGCCGACGGGAACAAGCGTGGCTTTTTGACGACGGGGGGGCTAGCCGCGGACGATGGACGTCGACGTCGGAATCGTCGCCCAACGCGACAACGAGCGTGCACAGGACCTCGCCGCGAGCCTCGTCGACGCCCTCGAGGGGTCGGGCGCGAGCGCCGTCGTCGACGAGGCGACCGGCGGGGCGATCGCGGCGACCGCCGTCCCGGTCGCCGCGATGGCGAGTCGCGATCTCGTCGTGAGCATCGGCGGCGACGGAACATTGCTGTTCGTCGCGCGCGAGGTCAGCCCCGCGCCGATCCTCGGGATCAACCTCGGCGAAGTCGGCTTTCTCAACGCCGTCGCCCCCGCTGACTCGCTCGAGGTTGTCACCGCGCTCGTCGCCGAACTCGAGGAGACGGGCACCGTCGAGGGCCGCGAACTGGCGCGGCTGCAGGCGACCGGCGTCGACGAGGACTGGACACTCGAACCCGCGCTCAACGAAGTCGTCGTTCACGGCCCTCGGCGGGGCCACGGCGGCGGGGCAACCATCGAGATCACCGTCGACGGCCAGCGCTACACCGAGAGCCACGCGGACGGCGTCCTCGTGGCCACGCCGACGGGCTCGACCGCCTACAACCTCAGCGAGGGCGGTCCGCTGGTTCACCCGTCGGCCGACGCGCTCGTCGTCACGCAGATGGCCGCGACCGAGTCGATGCCGCCGCTAGTCGTCGAACCGGATACCGAACTAACACTCACCGTCTCCGGAACCGAGACGGCCTACGCGATCAGCGACGGGCGCAACCGACGGCACCTCGAGCCGCCCGCGACGGTGTCCGTCTCGCTCGCCGACGAGTTCGTGACGCTCGTCGGTCCGCAAGCGAACTTCTTCGACGGGCTCGACAAGCTAGAGTAGTCCTACTACTCGCCCTCGACGAGCCGCTCTAGGTGTTCCGGCGGCACCGAGCCGCGAGCAGCGCGACCGTCCGAAACGAACGTCGGCACGCCGGTGATTCCTTGCTGTTGAGCCTCGGCGAACTGATCCTCGAGCTCCGCACGGAGACTCTCGTCTGCGACGGCATCGCGAATCTCGTCGGCCGGCAGATCGGCGTCTTCGGCGAGGTCGGCCAGGACGTCGACATCTCCGATGTCGCGGCCGTCCTGCCACAGCGCCGTGTAGATCGAGTCGTCGAACGCCGCCCACCGGCCGGGATACTCGCGCTTGACGTACCACGAGGCGACCTGCGCGTCGAACGAGTCGACATCGATCGCCAGCTCCTGGGCCATTTCGACGCCGTACTCCTCCTGCAGCCGGCGAACGTTCTCTTTCGCCTGCTCGAAGTACTCGTCGTCCTTGCCGTCGTCTACGTCCTGATCGATCGAACCGTCCGGGTTCCGCTTCCCCCGTCGCAGGTCGAAGGGATGCCACTCGACGGCCAGTGGCTCGTCACGGCCCTCGCGGTACTGCGCGAGCGAGCGGGTCCCCAGATAACAGAACGGACAGACGTAGTCGGCGTATATCGTGAGTCGATCCGCGGTCTCCGGCGTCGATCCGGTATCAGCGTCAGCCATAGCGATCCTAGGCAGTCGCCACGGAAAAGTCGCGGGTCACCGGCAGTCGGCTGGAGACGGTTCGAGACGAAGTGTAGGCGGCTCGAGCAGCAGTGGAGGGAGGCTCGTGATTGGGTGACGACGGTCCAGTGAGAGGCGGCTGCAGCGTAACACCGGTCTGAGTTGATAGCCCAGCCCGTTAGCTCTCCGATCCGGAGGCAGCCGCGTCGGCGGCGTTCGTCTCCGCATCCGTCGCGTCCGGCAGGTTCGGGTCCCGGTACGGGTTCCGGCCGTAGGCCGGGAGCTCGTCCTCGAGTTGCGATTTCAGCACTCGGCGGAGCCGGTTCAGACTCGTCGTGTCCAGTCCATAGTCGGCCGCGAGGCGCTTGAACGATTCCTCATCGGTGATATCGTGGGCGCGGTACTGGGCGAACAGCTCCTCCATCCGGTCGGCGGAAAGCGTCTGGGCGTCGATCTCGTCCAGCCCGAAGTACTGCTGGCGGTCGACGTCGACGACGTGGCGGATCGCCACCAGCGCGACCTTCTCGATCGCTCGCTGGCTGCCGAACTCAGTGAGGTCAATCTCGTCCATGACGCCGAGTGCTAAATCGCGCTGCCACGGCGTCACGTCGAGGGCGTTGCACAGCGCCTGCGTCGTCCGCAGCCGATCGAGGTGGTGAGCGCGTTCGCTGTAGCCCGGCGTCGCCGCGTGCTGTTCGTCGTGGAGGCGACGAACGCTCTCGGAGAGGTCCGCGTCGGGGGAGTCAGCGCGGCCGATGACCGTCGCGCTCGGCGTAACGACGCCCCACTGGCGGACCGTCGAATCTCGCTGGACGTCCGCCCGGGAGAGCGACCCGGAACCGGGCCGGGTCTCGAGGCGGCGCTCGGGGTCGAGCTCGGGCTCGACGCCGTCCGCGACGACCGCGGCTCGCTCGGAATCTGGACCAGGGTCGGCACCGTCGTCTTGCATCGTCTGTCGCTCGGAGAGGGAGAGTGAAAAAGGCTCGCTCCGTTTAGTGGCCGATTACCTGGACTAACAGCCTTTCTAACAGATAGCGGGCGATAGCAGCGGCGCTCGAGCGATGATGATCGTTGCCACTCCGCGCTCGAGCGATATCGATCGCTACCGCTCCGCTCTCGAGTGAGTGAGTCCGCGAAAAGCTCCTCGTAGCATTAGCTTGTGACCAGAGACAGTTAAAGAACGACTGCTCGAGGAAGGGACGAACGGCGAGCATCATCGAGCGATCGATAGCCCGAGCCGTCGCTGTTCGGGAACGAATTTCTCGGCAGAACCCGGGCGTCTCTCCCGTCGTATCTTCACCTTGTGACCAGAGGCACTTAAACGAAAGCGAGGCTGGTACGTGGCTCGAGCTACCGGACGGCCGCGATGATCTCGTCGATGAACCCGTTCAGCCGTTCGGTGTCGGGGCCGTCGCGTGCGTGAATCGCGGGATCGATCGCTTTCGGCGGGTGGGCGAACTCGAGACCCACGGCGTCGCCGATTACGGCGTCGCCCTCGCCCGCTCGTTTCCGTTCGAGCAACTCGCGAGCGCGGTCGATCCGATCCGCGTCGAAGACTGCGGGTGCCTGCTCGCGGAGGAAGGTCTCGAACTCGAGGGCCGGCAGGTCGTGTTCGCCGCGCTCGCCGGTCTCCTCGAGATAGTATGCGGACATGGCCGCCCGACAGATCGTCAGGTTTCGCTTGACGGTCGGTTTCGTCTGGGTTTCGGTGAACCGTTCGTCGTCCGCCGAGACCGTCATCGTTCCGTCGTCGGTTTCGACGGTGTACTCTCCACCCGCCGTGTCGATGATCGGGAACGTTTCGTCGTCGTTTCGGACCAGATGGTGCGAGACGTACTTCCGGTAGTTGCTCGTTGCGATCCCGCGCCACGTGTGATAGAGGTCGATCGGGTTGTACGTTCGTTCGATATATGCGGTGAGGTCGGCAGGGTCGTACGCGAGGCGGTAGCGAATCGGACTCCGCAGCAGGTCGATCGCCCCCTCGTTCGAGTCCGCGAGCAGGCGTGCGAACGTCCGCACGTCCCACCCCTGATACTCGAACTCACCGCGGTCCGCGATGACGGTCTCGGGAGCACCCTCGAGGTGAGCGTACCGGCGCAGATCCGTCGGCACGAAGACGAACCCGACATCGTAGTCGCTGTCGGGACTCGCCGCCCCCCAGGCGTGGCTTCCGCGGGCAACCGCCAGGGCGACCGTGACGTCGTGCTCGCGTTCGATCGCCGTCAGGTGGTCGTCGACGGTCTCGTGGACGTGTGTCGGGACGGTGGTCATAGCTGGGGCTCGAGTATGCGGAAACGAGACGCGAGAAGACCGGGTGACGAATGCCCTTCGTAGCTTCACCTTGTGACCAGAGGCACTTAAAGAACGAGTGCGGTCGATGTCGGCGACCGGGCATACAGAAGGCGATCGCTCGAGAATCGATGACCGATCTAGCGAGTTCGTCTGCAAATGAACCGGTTAAAGCTGGCCTCGCTTTCGTGCGCCTCGCTTTCGTTCACCGCACCACAGCGCTCGCCACCGCACGTGGATCGGTTGGATCGAAGTGAGACGTATTTCAACGGCGCGTATGTTACGTTCCGCTGCCGTACCCCGCTCTTCTGGCCCCAAGACTATATACAATCCCGCCCAGTGGTGAGATAATGTCTGCCCTCCGAGCCGTCCTGTTCGAGTGGGACCTGAGCCGTATTGCGAGGATACTCGGTACCGGACTGGCCGCCTTCCTCGCACTTCGTGTCACGGACGGGTTGCTCACCGGACTAGGTGCGACGCTGCTCTTCTTGTTCGTGCTCACCCTTCCGTGGGAGATGGCAAATCGGCTCTCCGATCGCGTGAACGACTCGTGGACCCGTTGTCACCCGAACCGCTGTCCGTTTGCCAATCGAACGCGGAGAGCGAAGAACACAGCGTCGTGACTATCAAATGTGAGCCACTGGAGTGCAGAACGACCGTCCTCCCGTCATAGCTCTACCTTGTGACCAGAGGTACTTAAAGAATCGACGACCCGCTCGAGTAGTACCGGAGTTCCTCACCCGCCGAGCCAGTTACTACTGGTTCCGAAAGGTTGAATCGCCCGCTACCCTGAATGCGGGCAATGAGTCATCAGTTGCCGGACGTGCAGGCGACGTCGCCCGACGTGACCGTCGGCCTGAGCCAGGTCGGCGTCACCGGCGTCGACAAACTCGTCAAGATCGCCCGCGAGGGCAAGCGACCGATCGTCCTCACCGCGGAGTTCGAAGTCTTCGTCGACCTCCCCGGCTGGCGAAAGGGGGCGGACATGAGCCGCAACATGGAGGTCATCGACGAGATCTTAGAGGACGCCACCCGCGAGGAGGCATACGGGGTCGAAGAGGTCTGCGGCGAGGCCGCCGAACGACTGCTCAAGCGACACGACTACACCTCGAGAACGGAGGTATCGATGGAAGCCGAGTTCATGCGCCGCGAGCAGACGCCGGCCAGCGACCGCGAGACCCAGCACACGGTCGATATCGTGGCCTCGGCGACGGCGACCGAGGACGGAACCCGCGAGGAAATCGGCGCGAACGTCACCGGCATGACGGTCTGCCCCTGCTCGCAGGGGATGTCCACCGCCCGCGCGAAGCAGACCCTCGAGGATCTCGGCGTCGAGGAAGAGACGATCACGCAGTTCCTCGACGAGGTCCCACAGCCGGGACACTCACAGCGGGGCCACGCCACGCTGACCGTCGAGGCAAACGGCGATCCCGCGGTCGATCTGAACGACATCATCGACATCGCGCGGGACTCGATGAGCGCGCGGATCTACAACCTCGCGAAGCGACCCGACGAGGACCACATGACCTACGAGGCCCACGCCGACGCGAAGTTCGTCGAGGACTGCGTCCGCGCGTTAGCCGAGGGCGTCGTCGACGAGTTCGACCACCTGCCCGACGACGCGGTGATCACAATGAGCCAGTCCAACGACGAGTCGATCCACCAGCACAACGCCCACGCCGAGCGCGTGGTCGAGATGGGGGCGCTTCGCGACGAGATAGCGAACTAAAACTCGAGCGGCTCCGCTTCCTCCCATCGGGGTACGAACTCCTCGTGGACGTTCGCGGCGAACTCCGGATCTTTGAGGTCGATCATGCCAAAGGCCTCGCCCGAGGAGAGCGGATTGGGCACCTGAATACAGACCTCGACCCCGTCGATGATGTTGAACGAGCCCGTGATGTCGTCGTGCGTTCGGACGTCGAAGTCGTCGCGTTGCTGCAAGGTCTCCCGATACCGCCGGCCCACTTCCTCCGACATCGAGGCGACCATCTCGCGAGTCATCAACAGATCGACCGAGACGCCCCGATCGAGGGCGTCCTCGAGTTGAGCATTTATCTCCTCACTGACCGCCTGCATGTCCCACTGGGGAGAGGGATGTGACGACACCATTACGATATTGCGGTCGGCAGCCGCAAGGCGCTCTAAGAGGAGGTCGATCGTCTCCTCGGGACCGACGGCGGCGGTCCAGAACTGTTCCTCGACGGGTTCGGCCGCATCGAGTTCGTCGGCGAGGTCGTCGACGATCGACTCGTACTGGTCCGCCTTCTCGTCGAGTTCGCGTTTCTTGTCCTCAAGCAGCCGATCGAGCGCCGTCGATGGCTCGACGGCGACGTACTTCTTCGGCCGGCTGGCGGTCTGGCTCCGGACCAGATTGTACTGTTCGATGCTGTTGAGCACGTCGTAGATCCGCCCCATCGGCACGTCGCTCGCCCGTGACAACTCCTTGGCCGTTGTGGGGCCGGTGGTGAGAAGCGATCGGTAGGCTCGAGCTTCGTACTCGGAGAGCCCGAGATCCCTGAGACTGGCCATGCCGGACGATGCCCCCGAAGAAACATAAACGCTGTGGTAGTTTGACGAGAGGGGAGAGTCGGCCCCGAGGAGGCCGAACGTCAGTCCAGAAGGTACTGGACCTGCTCGCTCAACTCGGAGGGAGTTTCGGCGCGATCGGAGACGCGATCGCCCAGTTCGGCTCGCGCCGTTCCCGCCTCGAGGGCATCGGCGTCGGGGACGACGACCTTCTCGTGGTCAGCCAGCCGAAGCGCCGCGCGATGCAGATCGGAACCGGGCTCGCCGGCGACCCTGATCACCAGCGGCCCCTCGAGCAGTCGCGAAACAACGGTCGCGTAGCGAGCGATCTGGACGCCAAAGCGATCGCTCGCGCCGGCGAAGGTCTCGAGCGTCTCGCGTGCGACCTCGCGATAGCGATCCTCGCCGGTCAGGACGGCCAGCTCGAGCAGCCCGTCCGCGAACGCCACGTTGGAGTCCAGCGGCCGGAGCGGCCGATCGCACAGGCCGACACCCGCGGCGGGACCGTCGAGGAACGAGTCCTCGTCGCGAAGGCGATCGATCGTCGCGTCAGCGATCGCCGTCGCGTCCGCGAGGACGGACGGATCGATCGTGCTCGCGGCCGTCGTCAGCGCGCCGAGGACGCGCGCCTGATTGCTGAGAAGGGGGACGGGGTCTCCGTTGCCGTCGCGATCGGCGTCCTCGAGCGCGTGCGCGACGATACCGTCAGCGAGCAGGTCCTCGCGGAGGGTCTCGAGCGAGCGTTCGGCGTACCGGCGGGCGCGCTCGTCGTCGGTGTAGGCGTAGTAGGTGAGCAGTCCCTCGATCGCCAGCGCGTTGGATCCGGCGAAGACCCCTTCGTCGACTGGCGGCTCCGCGGCGGCCGCCCGATCGGTGGCGTCGAGGCTGTACGCGTCGTCCTCGCCGGGAGCCTGACTGTTCGCGAAAGCGGCGACCTCGCCGTTCCACAGGGTGCCCGTCAGATACTCGATCGTCCGCTCGGCGGGGTCGCGGTACTCGTCCGCGCCGGTCAGCAGGTAGGCGTTGGCGAACGCCCGCACGAGCGCACCGTTCGAATCGAGCAGTTTCTCGCGCTGGAGCCCCGACCAGTCGGGCTCGGTCGCGAAGCGATAGAAGCCGCCCTCGTACTCATCGAGCAGGTTCGCGCCGACCGCGTCGTAGGATCGCAACGCCATCTCCCGATCGCGTTTGAGCGCGAACTCGAGTGCGTCGGGCAGCGGGAACTTCGGTTGCTGGCCCCAGCCACCGGCGGTCTCGTCGTACGTGTCGGTGAGGTGGCCGAGCATTCCCTGTTCGATATCGGCCGTCAACTCGCCGGCGGGCGGGTTGTCCTCGCGGAGCGGACGGGGAACGCGCGCCGCGCCGGTCCCTTTCGTCTGCCACATCGTTCGGACGCTGTCGAGGACCTGTCGCATCCCGTCGGGACCGAGATAGCCGGCGCCGGTCAGGACCTTCCCGTTCGGGGCGAGGAAGACCGTCGACGGGAAGCCGCCCATATTGTACCGATCGCGAACGCGCGGGTGCCGGTCCACGTCGACTCGCACGGGGACGAAGCTATCGTTGACGTTGGCCGCGATTCGAGGTTCCGCGTAGGTCTCCGCGTCCATCTCGTGGCAGTGATCACACCACGTCGCAGTCAGCGAGAGCAAGATGGGAACGTCCGCCTCCGCGGCCTCGTCGAAGACCTCCCCTCCCCACTCGTGCCACTCGACGCGCGTCGTCTCGTTCATACCGCATCGACGTGAGTCGCCGGCGTAAGCCCTTCGTTCGCTTCCGGTACCGGATTCGGGTCTCGAGCGGGTTCGGGCGACCTCGAGCGGGCGCGGGCGGCGAATCCGTCGCTGGAACGAGAGTAAAAGATTTTCACCGTTCGGCGACTAGATTGGCGTATGCTCCGGTGGATCCTCGCGCTGTTGCTCATCCCGTTTCTCGACGCCGTGTTACTCGCGGTCATCGTCACCCAGTTCGGGTTCGTCAACTGGGTCGGGATGGTGCTGCTCGTCGTCCTGACGGGACTGGTCGGCATGCTACTCGTTCGGGCCGAAGGGCGGCGAACGATCCGGAAGATGCAACGCTCGATGGCACAGGGGAAGCCGCCGACGAACGAACTGCTCGACGGCGGCTTGCTGATCGCCGCCGGCGCGTTCCTGTTGACTCCCGGACTGGTGACGGACCTCATCGGTTTCCTGCTCGCCGTTCCGCTGACGCGGATCCCGATCCGCGCCGCGCTCAAGCGCTTCGTGATCGTTCCGTACGCGGACAAGAAGACCGGCGGCTTCGCCAGCGGCGGAGTCTGGACGTTCGGCTTCCCGGACGACGGGACGGCTCGAGAACAGAGCGAACCGACCGACGGCGGGACGTACGACCTCGGCGACGACGATTACACCGTCGACGGCACCGAAGACTCGTACACGATCGAGTTCGGCGACGACGGCACGGACGACGGGGACGAGCGAGACGACGATCCCCTCGCTCGGTAGCGAATATCACGGGTCAGAGAGAAAGAAACGCTTAAACGTCCCACCGGGCAACTACCGAGTGCGAGGGAGACGGCGCGGGCCAATAGCTCAATTAGGTTGAGCGCCACTCTGATAAGGTGGAGGCTCTCGGTTCAAATCCGAGTTGGCCCATACTTTTGCGGCGAGCAATCTCGCGAGCCGCAAATATGGAACCCTACTCGGATTTGAATTACGGAAGTCGCAGCCCGGGAGCGAACGAAGTGAGCGACCCGGAACGTCTTCCGGTGGTTCAAATCCGAGTTGGCCCATTTCTGCTGGGAACAACGTCGTGAACCGAGAGTATGTGCTGCCACGGAGATTTGAGTCCTGAAAGTCGCACGCTCACAAGCAAAGCGAGTGAGATCGTCGTCCGTCGGTTCACATTCGAGGCCCGCTTCTCGCGGCGAACCACTTTGCGAACCAGCGGCCTACCGGACGACTCGAGTCACTGAGGAACGACAGATTCGTGCGCCCCTCCGATCGACGGATCGTCGCGATGGTCGACTCGGTCACGGAACGATCGGGGCCAGTAACGGCTCGCGTGAGACGAGCAGAACAACGTTGTTGCTCGCGAAGAGGGCGTACATTCCAACGATAGTAGCGACGAAGGCGATGTCCAGCGGCGTCGAGAGGACGTAGCCGATCAGGAGCACGAACCCGGCGTAGATGAGGGCGGCGAAAACGACGCCGGCGATTCCGAAGAGGTCGTGAAGAAAGACTGTCACGGGATTTATCTCGTACGCGTACGGGACAGTGAAGAACAGTACCGTTGCGACGAGATCGACGAACCACACGCTAAAGAAGGCGGCCCGAAGTCTGGTGGTCCCCGGGCGATCCAGTTCGATCCCGAATGAGGCCGTGTTCACCATCGTAGAGATGACAACGCGTTTCCGAGCATTACGCGTTGTACTTGCTGATTCTGGCCGTGTGATGTGTTCACTTGCTTCGAGAAAGAGGCAGCGCTGGAAGCGAACGGTCGACGGTGGACCCGAACGGAGCGCTGGACGCGGACGACGGGCCACACGGGGCATCGTTTCAGACGATTTGCTGTAGCTGTGTCCCGGTACACTCGTGAACCGCCATGCGGGTGCGCCAGAACTGACTGACAGGAGTTCGTCTTAGGTGTCCGACGACAATCGTTCGAAATCGGGGTCGGGACAGCCGTTCGGTTTCGACGGAACGCGTCGGTAGGCGTGTAATTCGCCGTCGGTGGCAGCGCTCAACAGGATGTCGTTCGGTTCGATCTCGTCGAACCGATCGACCGGTAGCACGAGTTGATCGACGACAGCCTCGCCGTCCTCGAGCAGGAGGACGACGTGGTCTCCGTCGACGATCCGGTCGACGACGCCGATGTAGAGATCGGTTCCGTCGAGGACATCGCCGATTGCGACGTCGGCCGAGGACGAACCACGGAATGGCGGTCGCAGTCTCCGGGAATTCGATGGGTGATCCGGTCGATCAGGCGTTTCACCGGTGCTCGCACCGGCAGTCGTCACTGCGGCGATCGTCCCCGCAGTGAGCGCACCGAGCATTCGAAGGACTGTCCGTCGCGATCGTCGGGGTTGGTCCGACATGCCCCTGTTGGCCGCGGATTGTCTGATAAACCCTCGGTCGAGTCGGGTCGTCCCGCCCGTCCGGTCAACCGAACCCGTCCGTTGATGATGTGCACCGTTCATAGAAGTATATCAATTCTACTACTTCGGAGAACTACTAAGCAATAGTATATATTAGCCATTCTGTTTCGAGGTGTCACAGTACGTGGCTAAAACGTACAGAAACCCGCGTTTTCGCCACTTATCTGAATTTTAAGAACGGGGATGAGGACCGAGCGATAATTCACGCAGAATTTGAGAGAATCCGGTTAGTAACGTTGTGCGAGCGAGTATATGGGATCTCAGTGAATCAGAGTATACGAGTGGGGCCGGTTACCGCATCCTAAAATCATAATATTTCCATATATGGCAGATAGTCGAGGCAGATTCGGAATCTGCTCGAGCAGTACCGGAGCGAACCGGGAAACGCGGCGGGACCCATAACAGGAGTACGATTGTTATGGTTTCCGAGCGATCACCGGCTCGCGGGGACGCTACTGCTCGCCGCACTCGCAGGCACCAGTTTCGAGCAGCGTAGCGACATCGTACTGTCGGCCACAGTCCTCACAGAGGACCTGCAGGTCGGCGAGAACACGGTATGAGCCGAGTTGCAGATGGTCGGTATCCCGCAGTCGAGCGAGTTTGCTTTCGGTCACGGCGACCGTCCGCTGTCGGAGGCCCTCGATCGTTCTGGACTCCGACTCTCGAGCGTCTTCGTCGGGTTCCGGAAGCGACGCGTCCCGGTGACCTGTGAGATACGATCGGATCGCGCCGTAGGAGACGAACTCCGCTCGAACCGTCTCGACGTCGACCCCCGCTCGCTCGAGTCGCCGTCTGGCTGCAGTTTGCTCGCCGCGACTCCCCTCGGCTCCATCGAGAAGGGCGTACAGGCGGCTGACATCGTCGGTGATTGTCTCGACGTCGGCATCGTCGAGTGCGGCCCGAAGGATTCGTTCGTTGAATGATTCGGCGAGCGCTCGCAGACTCGTTCGGTTCTCGGGATGGGTCCACCGTGCCTCGAGTTCGTCACCGGCTCCCTCGAGGTCGTATTTTCGGATGAGGCGCAGAACTTTCGGATCCGGTCCGGGACCTGTCGGCTGATGGTTCATCGAATGGACTGACCCGAAAGACGAGGAAAGTCGTTTCGGTGGCAGACGGTCTTCGTTTCAGTGTACGGAACGAGCCGTTTGTATTTCGGATGTTCCGTTCCGTGGACCGGGAGAGACGATGCGTCTCTGCCGCTGGGCGATCTCCGTTTTCGCTCCGTCCGATCGTCGTTTCGTCGAATGAAATATCGGCGTTGATCGAGAGCCACGTGTGCCGGTTGAGTCCTCGGTCGGCCGATCGTGGCGGCCGTCAGCCGTACGCGAGCGTGATTCTGATCTCGCCCGCCTTATCCCGAAGCCGGGTCGGGAGCTCATCGTGAACGTAGTCGTCCGTGAATCGGCTGGTCGGTCCGAAAACGGCCAGCGATCCGAGGAACTCGTCGTCGGGCGTGTAGACGGGAACGGAGACACCGCGGAGTCCGTCCATGTGTTCCTGATTGTTCACCGCGTACTCCCGGCCACGGATCCGCTCGAGTTCGTCGAATAGCGCGTCGGGATCGGTGATCGTGTTCGATGTGATCGCCTCGAGTCCCACCTCCTCGATGTAGCGGTCGACTGCGGCGTCGTCCCACTCTGCGAGAATGATCTTGCCCGAGGCCATCGAGTGGAGCGGTCGCCGGTGGCCGATCATCGTGTTCGAGAGACTGCCGTAGCGGTGGACGTAGACGGCCTCGTCGTCCTCTTCGACGATGAACACCGCTCGTTCGTCGGTCTCCTGGCCGAGTTCGAACACCGCTCGTTTGGCGGCCGTGTAACCCACTTTCCGGGAACGGGCCTGCTCGCCGAGTTCGACGAACCGGAAGCCAACGTAATACTTCCCGTCGCGCTCGATCACGTAGCCCATGTCGGTGAGCGTCTGCAGGTGGCGGTAGACGGTACTCTTTGGGAGGTCGGTCCGCTGCGTGAGAGCCGCGATCGTGACCCCTTCCTCGGCTTTGAGCGCCTCGAGGAGTTCGAACGTCTTTCGCGTCGTCGAGACGCCGACGGTCTCGGTCTCGTCCCGATCCGTGTTCATATCCGATACTGTTCGCACGCCGCAATCAATGTTCCGGATACTGGGACAGAAGTGTTGGCAGGCGGGACGGTCGTCCCTGAGTTCGAACTCGAGTCGGAGAGAAAAAGCGCGGTTCGAATCGTCGACTCGCGTCGCTACTGGTAGGCGGGGATACCGGTGAACTCCTCGCCGAGGACGAGCGTATGGATGTCGTGGGTTCCCTCGTAGGTGTAGACCGTCTCCATGTTGGCCATGTGGCGCATCGGCGAGTAGTCGGTGGTGATGCCGTTGCCGCCGATCATTTCGCGGGCGATCCGGGCCTGATCGCGTGCCGTGCGCACGTTGTTCCGCTTGGCCATCGAGACGTGCTGTGGTCGCATCTCGCCGCGCTCTTTGAGTTCTGCGAGGCGGTGGGCCAGCAGCTGGGCCAGCGTGATCTGGGTACCCATCTCCGCGAGCTTGCGCTGTTGGAGCTGGAACCGGCCGATCGGACCGCCGAACTGGTCGCGGTCTTTGGCGTACTGACGGGCCTCCTCGAAGCAGTCTCGAGCAGCGCCGATTGCGCCCCAGGCGATGCCGTAGCGGGCCTGCGTGAGACAAGACAGCGGCCCCTTCATGCCCGAGACGCCGGGAAGAACGTTCTCTTCGGGGACGTGGACATCGTTCAGGCCAATCTCGCCCGTGATCGACGCACGCAGCGAGAGCTTCTCGGTGATCTTGTTCGTCGAGACGCCGTCGCGGTCGGTCTCGACCAGAAATCCGCGGACGGGGTCGTCCTCGGCCGACTTATCACGCGCCCAGACGATGGCGACATCGGCAATCGGCGAGTTCGTGATCCACGTCTTCGAGCCGTTCAGCACGTAGCCGTCACCGTCGGCCGCCGCGCGGGTCTCCATCGCCGACGGGTTCGAGCCGTGTTCCGGCTCGGTGAGGCCGAAGCAGCCGATTGCCTCGCCTTGCCCCATCGCGGGCAGCCACTCCTCCTTTTGCTCCTCGCTCCCGTAGGCGCGGATCGGGTACATGACGAGCGCCCCCTGGACCGACGCCATCGAGCGCAGCCCCGAGTCGCCGGCCTCGAGTTCCTGCATCAGGAGCCCGTAAGCCGTCTCGGAGACGTTCGGCGAGCCATAGCCCTCGAGATTGGGGGCGTAGAAGCCGAGTTCACCCATCTTCGTGATGAGCTCCTTCGGGAACGTCCCGTTCTCGAAGTGTTCGCCGATGTCGGGTTTGACGTGCTCTTCGACGAACTCCCGGGCCGTGTCCCGGATCATCCGCTCTTCTTGGTCGAGGTCATCCTCGAGCTGAACGAAATCCAGCATACCTAGACCTATGGGAATGGCACAATAGGTATTGCGATACAGGGTGTCACGTAATAATCGACGTGGAGACACGATATTTCGTTTCTAAGCAGCGATCGTAGTACCATTATCTACCACCCAGGCAGCCGATTTTCGTCCGAACCGGACGTGCCATCTATTGGATGTTTGTGTTGACCACAGCTTCACGAATCGGGCCGTCTTGCTAGGTAGATAGATTGAGGAACCAACCGATATCTCCTTCTTACGACCGATAACGAGAATTAGTCATTCTTCTAAATAACATATTTAATTTAGGTAGTAGGAATTATGACAATCTCAATTACATGCTATACACTATTCCTTAGAATTATAAAGATGTCTGTAGAATAATATTTTCATATTCGTATATTGTTGGATATAATAACCGTCTTTTCAATAGCGAAGAGTATATCACCCACGGATGTTAATGAGGATATTATGTCTGAAAGTAGTGGTGACATTAGCCGTCGGCGAACGTTCTTGAAAGGAGCTACTGGTGCACTTGGCCTCACAGCACTGGCAGGATGTTTTGAAGACTCTGGAACCTCTGTGGAGACGGTACCAGGAGAGGACGGTGAAATGATCATGACCACGTCGACGGAGACGACATCGGCGTACAGCATGAGTCAGGTCATCGCCAACGCAGTTACGCAGAACTCCGATCTCGATGTCCAAGCTCGTCCGAGCGAGGGAACCAACGCCAACATCGGTCGCCTCCAGAACGACGAGTCGGACATCTCGTACATCCAAAACTGGACGGCGAGCAAGATCGCGAACGGGGAAGATCCCTTCTCCGATCTGAGCTATCAGCCACAGCAGGCGTTCCATCTGTACGACCTCGCGTGGTTCCTCTGTTCCGGCAATGACGGCTGGACGAACATCTCCGACATCGGGTCCGGCGACCGCATCTCGCCGACACCGCGTGGATCCGGGACTGCAGAGATGCTCGAGTACGCGCTGAGCTTCGTCACGGAGGAATACGAACGCGTCAGCATGGACTATGGCGAGCAGGGCAGTGCGATGAGCGAGGGGCGCCTCGACGCAGGGGCCGGGACGTTCATCAACGGCAGCGTCGAGCCGGGATGGCTCCAACAGATGAAAGGGACGGTCGACCTGCGACTACTTCAGTGGTCCGACGACGTCGTCTCGGAGCTCGAGGAAGATCCCGCCATCATCATGAACTCGGTCGATACGACCGGAATGGACAACTATGGCTACGCGCCGGACACGCTGAATACGCCCGGCCTGTCGTATAACTTCGTCGTGCGCGATGACTTCAGCGACGAGACCCTGACGTCGTTCTTGGAGACGCTCTGGGAGCAACGCGAGAGACTGGGCGAGGACAACGCCCTTCTCGGCCCGATGTCCGACGGAGAGCACTTCACGATGAACGGATACACAACCATCCCGTTCCATCCGGCCGCAGCCGAATTCTACCAGGAGAAGGGCGTCTGGAACGACGAGTACGAAATCGGAGAGTGAACTGCTTCGTCGATCACCCTCAGCGTCCTAATACACATATCGGACACCCCTGTTTCACATTATCATGAGCGAAACATCAACCGACACGGAGGAACCACACCCGCGGGAGGCGTTCGCCGACTTTCGACAGCGCCCGGCTGTCGAGCAGGTCCTGTTTGGTATCATCACTTTCATGGCCGTCCTGCTCACCTTCGGGACGCTCGTCTTCGCGTACGTCCGCCCGATCGTCCGAACGAAGTTCGCAGTCGCCTTCTTCGGCGTCGGGATCAGCCTCTACTACCTCTCACAGGCGCTGAAACTGATAGAGAACCGCACTGACGAGAGCGCGAGAAGTTCCTTCACGCGCATATTGAGCGACAGGCAGTTCGGCATCGTCAGAGGGATTGACGCAGTCGTCTGTCTGATCGCCGCCGGGGCGGGTCTAGGCGTGGGCTACTACGTGTATACGGAGTTCTTCCGGCTGTCACGCGATGCCATCGTATTCGGCTTCAACAATACCGATCTCTACGTCGGCCTCGTCATCATTGCGCTGACTATCGATGCGACGCGTCGCGCGTACGGTTGGTCGATCTCGCTGGTCGCACTGGCATCGGTACTGTACGCGCTGTTCGGCGAATCGATGCCCGGATTCCTGTCCCACCCGGGGTTCAGCATGACGGACGTCGTGACGTTCGGCGCAGTTCGAATCTCCGGGGTTTTCAGCTTCATCATGGAGGTCGGTGCCACCTGGGTGGCCATCTTCATTATGTTTGCGGGGCTGGCCCGGGCCTACGGTGCGCTGGATTTCATTCTCGATGCCGGCCAGAAAATCGGGAACAACCTCCGGAGCGGTGTCGTCCACGTCGCCGTCATCTCCAGCATGGCGATGGGGTCGATCACCGGTAGCGCCGCGGCCAACACCGCGACCACCGGTTCGTTCACGATCCCAATGATGAAGCGCCAAGGCGTCCGCTCCGACTACGCGGCCGCCATCGAAAGCGTCGCGTCTTCGGGCGGGCAGATCATGCCCCCAGTTATGGGCGTGGCTGCCTTCCTGATGGCGGACATCATCGGCGTCTCCTACGTCGAAATTATCCGTGCGGCCCTTATCCCGGCACTGCTGTTCTACTTCAGCGCCGGTATCGCGGTCCAGTTCGCCGTGTTGCGCTACGGGTGGGTCACTGAGGACGTCAACGAAGGCGGCATCCTCGGATCGCTGTTCAGCGTCAAGGCGTTGACTACGACGCTCTACTTCGCCTTACTCTGCGGGACGTTCTACGTCCTGCATTCGGTCCTCTTGTTCGGTCTGCTCCTCTCGGCCCCTATGACCGCCGTGGTCCTCCTCGGCGCTCGCCTGCTTCAAGCGATAGCGTCCAGCAATGGGAGGGAGACAGTGTTTGGCGAATTTGTCGGCTCTCTGGTGCGATTCTTCAACGGTGGACACTTCGGCATCCCGATGGCGGTCCTGCTGTACACCCTCGTGGTTATGCAGCTCTCGCCGATGGCCGCGGGGCTCTACACCGTGATAACCATGATCGGGACGATGTTCGTCCGCGACCAGTTGATACTCGTCGGGACGAGGTTCTTCCCCGAGCAAGTGAATCGCGGTTCCACCGCCGAACGCACCAGCGGTGATGAGACGTCAAGTCTCCTCGAAGGAATCGCCGTAACATCGTTCCGGACGCTGTACACCACCCTCAACGGGTTCCGGAAGGGGGCAATGGACATGGCGCCGCTCGTGGGCGTTCTGGCTGCGATGGGACTCATCATCGCTATGCTCACCCAAACCGGACTCACCTCCGTAATCAGCGTCAGGATGGTGGCGCTGGGTGGCGGCGTCCTCGTAGTCGTCCTCCTGCTGGCGATGATCACGAGCATCCTGTTCGGACTGGGAATGCCAACGCCGGCCGCCTACATTCTGGTGGCGACGCTCCTGACTGCGCCGCTGCAGGACCTCGGCGTCACCGAGATTACGGCCCACCTGTTCGTGTTCTACTTCGCGATGCTGTCAGCTATCACACCGCCCGTCGCAGTGGCCGTAGCCGTCGGCTCACGAATTGCCAACAGCGGGTTCATGACGTCCGCCAAGCAAGCACTACGCATCGGTGCTGCTGGGTTCCTCATCCCGTTCGCGCTGGTCGCCAACGACAGTCTCGTGAACTGGTCGTGGACGGCTACACCGGTCGCGACGTTCGCCGTGTTCGCCGGCGTTCTCGCGCTAACAGCCACCACTATCGGATACAACGGTCGAAACGTACTCAGCCTCCCCCAACGGTTCGCGTACCTCGTGCTGGCGTTCGCGGCGATGTACGCCCCCGCCACGAGCGTCGTCATTGGAAACAGCATGGCGACGATGGTCCAGGTGGCCGCGGCAATCCTCACTCTCGGCAGTCTCGGACTTGCCCACCTCAACCGGTCACCAGCCACAACCGTGTCACCCGCCAGAAACGACGACTGACCGGCCTCGTCGGCCACTCGATCCCAGTTCTTCGAACAACCGAAGTAAATGGAATTCGCGAGTAACAATCCTTTTGAGTCGCCCTGACAACAATACGCAGGGTATGACAAATCTTGTGACGGACGTCGCCGAGACCGTCGAGGAACATCCGGACTCGGCCGCGATCGCGTATGAGGGGACGGAACTGAGCTACGAGGAGTTCTGGGAGCGAACCGGCCAGTTCGCGCAGGCCCTCGAGAACCGCGGAATCGGCGAGGGCGACCGCGTCGGGATCTACCTGCCGAACCTGCCGCAGTTCGTCACGGCCTTTTACGGCACCCTGCGTGCCGGCGGGATCATCGTTCCGATGAATCCCCAGTACAAGGCTCGAGAGATCAGCCACATGCTCGGCGACAGCGGGGCCAAAGCCGTCGTCGCGCTGGCCGATCTCGTTCCGAACGTCCTCGAGGTACAGGACGACACCGAGGTCGAACAGGTGATCAGCGTGGGTGCGGACGTCGAGGGGGCCACCGAGTTCGACGACTTCCTCGCCGACGAGACGAAGGACATCGTCGACCGCGCGGACGACGACATCGCGGTCCAGCCCTACACGTCGGGGACCACCGGCACGCCAAAGGGCGTCCTCCTCACGCATCACAACATCGGCTGGACGACGCGAGCGAACGCGGATGTCCCGCCAGGCGGGTTTCAGGCCTCCGACCGGCTCGTCGGCACCCTGCCACTGTTTCATATCTACGGCATGTCCGTCGTCATGAACGGCGCGATGTACAGCGGCGGCACCTACTACCCCGTCTCCGAGTGGGATGCTCCGACCGTGATGGACCTCCTCGAGGACGAAAATATCACGATCATGTTCGGCGTGCCGGCGATGTTCAACGACATGATCAACCAACCCGACGCCGAGAGCTACGAGTTCGAGGCGCTTCGCTTCGTCAACTCCGGCGGCTCGAGCCTGCCGATCGAGGTCTTAGAGCGCTTCGAGGAGCTGTGGGGCGTCGAGCTCTACGAGGGGTACGGGCTGACCGAGACGAGCCCGGTCACCCACGCCAACCGCGGGGACGCTCGCCGGAAGGGGAGTATCGGCCGGCCGCTCGAGGGCGTCGAGGCGAAGATCGTCGATAGCGCGGAACGAAGTTCCGCTGACCATTCGGGCGGCGACGAGCCGCCCGAAGACGAGGACTTCGAGGAGGTCCCGCGCGTCGAGGAGGGGCCGATCGACGAGGAGGAGGCCGCGATCCACGATATCACGGGCGAGCTCGTCATCCACGGCCCCAACGTGATGAAAGAGTACTACGGACTGCCCGAGGCCAACGACGAGGCCTTCACGTACGAGGACGGCAAGCGCTGGTTCCACACCGGCGACATCGGCTACTGGGACGAGGACGACTTCTTCTACGTCGTCGACCGCGAGAAGCACATGATCGTCACCGGCGGCTACAACGTCTATCCGCGAGAAGTCGAGGAGCTCCTCTTCGAGCACCCCGACGTAGCCGACGCCGCCGTCGTCGGGATCCCGGACGAGCGCCGCGGCGAGACCGTGAAAGCGTTCATCGTCCCGACTCCCGACGCCGAGGCGACCCCCGAGGACATCAAGCAGTACTGCCTCGAGAACCTCGCGGAGTACAAACACCCCCGCGAGGTCGAGTTCGTCGAGGAACTCCCGCGGACGACGACCGGCAAGGTCCAGAAGTTCGAGCTCCGCGACGAGTCGTAGCCGGTTCGAAAGCGGCCTGCGGGCGGTTCGCGACGGAACCTGCCGTTCCACGAGACGAGCGGGCCCCGAAACTTCCTTAACAACGTTAGAACGTGGTCGGCGATACCTTGCAACTGTTGAATATATCGAAGCTATTTTGGTACCGGCACACGTTCGGTGATGCATGGCATTCACCCTGTCCGACGAACACGAGGCGATTCGCGACGCCGTCCGCGAGTTCGGCGAAAACGAGATGGTACCGGTCGCCGAGGAACATGACCAGGAAGGGAAGTACCCCGAGGAACTCCGCAAGAAGGCCGCCGAGTACGACTTCGTCGCACCGAGTATCCCGCTCGAGTACGGCGGTGCCGGGATGGACAAGATCGCCAGCACCATCGTCACCGAGGAACTCTGGCGTGCCGACCCGGGAATCGGTTCGGCCATCGGGAGTGCTGGCTTCGGCTCGAACATGATCATCGAGTTCGGCGACGAGTGGATGAAAGAGGAGTGGCTCCCCAAGATCGCAAACGGCGAGATTGCGTCCGTGTCCATGATCTCCGAGCCCGCCCACGGCTCGAACGTGGCCGGCATCGAGACGCAGGCCGACAAGGACGGCGACGAGTACGTCGCCAACGGCAACAAGATGTGGATCACCAACGGGACCGTCGCCGACGTCGGCGTCCTCATGGCCAAGACGAACCCCGGCGAGGGCCACCGCGGCATCACCGCCTTCCTCGTCGACATGGACTGGGATGGCATCAAGACCGAGAAGATCGACAACAAACTCGGTATCCGCGCCTCCGACCTCGCCGAAGTCATCATCGACGACGTGCGCATCCCCGAGGAGAACGTCATCGGCGAAGTCGACAAGGGCTTCTATCAGTTGATGGAGTTCTTCGCCGCCGGCCGGACTAACGTCGCCGCCCAGGCAGTCGGTGCCGCCCAGGGTGCGCTCGACGCCGCTATCGAGTACGCCAACGAGCGCGAGCAGTTCGACCAGAAGATCTCCGAGTTCCAGGCCATCCAGCACAAGATCGCCGAGATGGCCACC
The DNA here is from genome assembly GCF_041894845.1 of Natrinema sp. H-ect4. NCBI lineage: Archaea > Methanobacteriati > Methanobacteriota > Halobacteria > Halobacteriales > Natrialbaceae > Natrinema > Natrinema sp. H-ect4. The sequence goes on along the minus strand of NZ_JBHDYC010000003.1, from coordinate 168,291 downwards.
AAGGTCGAGGCCGCCCGCTCGCTGACGTATCGTGCGGCGACCCAGGTCGAGCAGGAGAACCAGGACATCGCCGCGCAGTACTCGAGCATGGCGAAGTACTTCGCAAGCGAGATTTCGGTCGAAGTCGCCGACGAGGGCATTCAGGTCCACGGCGGCTCGGGCTACGTGACGGACTACCCCGCCGAGCGCTACTACCGCGACGCCCGCATCACGAAGATCTACGAGGGTACCAGCGAGATCCAGAAGAACATCATCGCCGACCAGATCCTGTAATCGGGCTCCGCTCGAGGACGGATCCGATACGCGAATATCTCGGTATTTTTGCAGTCCGCTACCGGATAGCTGGCACGCTTTTTCAGGGCCACGGCTCCCTATTTCGGCCGTTGAACTTGTACTCGAGGACGGATTTGAATTCTGCAGAGAACGCTGTCGGAAGGGGGACGCGACGGGACTCGAGACCTAGTCCATCACACGGGTTCGAGCCTCGAGCGGAGTCTGCTCGAGCCGACCCGACCGCTCCGGCACGCGGAACTCGACGGCCGCGCCCTGCCACGTCCACCGGTTGTCTCGGTCGTCGCTTGCGCTCACGGTCGTCCCTCCCGTTCGCATCCCGCAGTTCTCGCTCACTTCGTCTGCTCACGGCACGAAGTGCCGTTCGCACGGTATGCGGGACCAGAAGTCCCGCACTATTCGCGAAGAGACCAAAACGGCTAGTTCGACCGCCTCAGTCGACGTTGAACTCGACGGCCGCGCCTTGCCCGTAGCCGACGCACATCGTCGAGAGGCCCAGCCCGCCGCCCCGGCGCTGGAGTTCGTGGATCAGCGTCACGGGGAGGCGCGCGCCGGAGGCACCCAGCGGGTGGCCGATGGCGATCGCCCCGCCGTTGACGTTGAACCGGTCGTCGTCGAAGCCAAGTTCGTCCCGGCAGTAGATCGTCTGACTCGCGAAGGCCTCGTTGAGTTCCACGAGGTCGTAGTCGTCGGCCGACCGGCCGTTTCGCTCCCAGATTCCGCGGACTGCCGGAACGGGCCCGATCCCCATCACCGTGGGGTCGACGCCGGCGACGTTGTGATCCTCGATTTCCGCCATGATCTCGAGGCCCCGCTCCTCGGCGAACTCCTCGCTCGTGATCAGGACGCCGGCAGCGCCATCGGAGACCTGCGAGGCGTTCGCGGCGGTGACGGTGCCCGCTTCCTCGAAGGCGGGCGGCAGACCGGCGATCTTTTCGGCCGTCGTGCCGGGACGGAGCCCCTCGTCCTCGGTGACGATCCCGTCGTCCGTTTCGATGGGGACGATTTCGTCGTCGAACCTGCCGTCCTCGGTCGCCTCGACCGCGCGCTGCTGGCTCCGGGCACCGTACGCGTCCTGTTGCTCGCGAGAGATGTCGTACTCTCGAGCGACCGTCTCGGCTGTCTGGCCCATCGCGAGCCCGGCCGCATCGTACTGTTCCGCGATGCCGGCGTAGGAGTCGATCCCCTTCCGGCGCTCGTTGCGAGACATGTTCTCGACGCCGCCCGCGACGATGACCTCGCGCTGGCCCGCCCGGATGGCGTCGCTGGCGCTCATAATCGCCTCCGCCGAGGAGGCACAGAGGCGGTCGATGGTGGTGCCCGGGACTCCCTCGCCGAGATCGGAGAGGAGGGCGATGACCCGCGCAATGTTGTTGCTCTGTTCGTTGACCTGCTTGGCACACCCCCACCGGATATCGTCGACGTCCTCGCCGGAAAGTCCCGTTCGCTCGAGCATCTCGTTTACTAACGGCACCGAGAGCTCTTCGCTCCCGGTTTCGGCGTAGATGCCGCCGTGTTTCCCCTGCGGAGTCCTGACTGCCTGCACGATGACTGGCTGGCTGTCGCTCATTGGTAGTGAGTGGCTCGCGCTCCGGAACTAAAGTAGCTCCGTTCTTCGTCATTCGACTGTGCATCCGTGGTTCAGTTAGCGACCAACGAGGGACTGGACTCGTGTACAGCACAGCGCGAATACGTCGCAGTGGCGCGTGGACTACCGTCTCGAGCAGAGCGATTCACGGTCCGGAAGCGTACTGACGGCGTTTGTTCGAAAGGGAACGCTTTTGATAGTTTCCCCAGTGTCTTCACGTATGCAAGTCACGGTTCTCGGTGCGGGGAGTATGGGCCACGGAATCGCACAGGTGTCCGCGAGGGCGGGCAACGACGTCGTGCTGCGCGACATCGAGGCGGAGTTCGTCGAAAACGGCCTCGAGGGGATCCGAGACAACCTCCAGGGCGGCGTCGACCGGGACAAGATCAGCGAGGAAGAGATGGAGGAAACCCTCGAGCGCATCGAGGGGACGACCGACCTCGAGGAAGCCGTCGCGGACGCCGACCTCGTCGTCGAGGCGGTGCCCGAGGACATGGACCTCAAACAGGGGGTGTTCGCGGACATCGAAGCGGCGACCGACGAGGACACCGTCATCGCCTCGAACACCTCCTCGCTGTCGGTGACCGAGATGGCCAGTGCGCTCGAGCACCCCGAACGCGCCGTCGGGCTGCACTTCTTCAATCCGCCGCATCTCATGGACCTGGTGGAGATCGTCATCGCCGAACAGACGGACGAGCGCACCGAGGAGTTCGCCGTCGACTACGTCCGAGACATCGAAAAGGAAGATGTCGTCGTCCGGGACACGGCCGGCTTCGCCACCTCGCGACTCGGCCTCGCGCTGGGACTCGAGGCGATCCGGATGGTCGAACAGGGCGTCGCCAGCCCGGCCGACATCGACGAGGGGATGGAAATCGGGTACGGTCACCCGATGGGACCCCTCGAGCTGACCGATCACGTCGGACTGGACGTGCGCCTGCACATCGCGGAGCACCTCCGCGAGGAACTGGGCGAGCGGTTCAAGCCGCCCCAATCCCTGCGCCGGAAGGTCCGGGCGGGCAACCTCGGCAAGAAAAGCGGCGAGGGCTACTACGTCTGGGAGGACGGCGAGCGCGTCGGCATGAGCGGCGAGTGGGGCGACGAGTAGACTCAAGCCCGACACCGATGGATCGAATCGCCTCGAGTGATGGCGACGGAGCCAACAGCCGAAACCGGGGGCGGAATCGACAGCCGAAATCGGAGTTAAAGCCGCCCTCGAACGCCTGCTCGCGGTAACCCCTACTAGTTAGGCATATCGCTTGTTTCGGTTCCCCTGTTACTAACTGGTACCGCCCAACACCACGGGCGGCGGCCCCGGGGGCGCACGTGGGAAAACGACGGGGCCATCTTTCCGGTTGGTCACCACTCCCAGTACGTCAGCCCGCGTGCTGGTCGGGCGGTTCGAGATCCGCCGTCCGGCCGCTTCCCTTCCCACTCGTGGACAGCGGTCGACCGAGCGAGCAGCTCCGTCCGATCCGCGCCGAGAATCGAGGAGCCGGTCGAATCGTCGCTAATGGAGGCACTTTTAGCCACCCCTGAGCAAGGGTGACGTATGTCTCTCGAGCCGAGCGCTGACCCGGCCGCCGACCGGCGAGCGAACTACGACTATCGGAGCGACGATGTCGATCGACCGGCCCTGGTCGCGGACCTCGAGGAACTGGTCGACTGCGAGGTCCGTGCGGACTCCTACTCTCGCGAACTGTACGCGACCGACGCAAGTGCCTACGAGCTGACGCCGATCGCCGTCGCCTTTCCGGAGTCGACGGCCGACGTGTCGGGCATCCTCGAGTACTGCGCCGAGCGCGAGATTCCGGTCCTCCCGCGGGGCGGCGGGACGAGCCTCGCCGGACAGACGGTCAACCGGGCCGTCGTCCTGGATTTCACACGGTACATGAACGAGATCCTCGAGATCGACACCGACGGCCACACCGCGACGGTCCAGCCGGGGACGATCCTGGGGACGTTGAACGAGACCCTCGAGCCCCACGGCCTCAAGTTCGCCCCGGACCCCGCGTGGGGCGATAAGAGCGCCATCGGCGGCGCGATCGGCAACAACTCGACCGGCTCGCACTCGCTGCAATACGGCAAGACCGACGCCTACATCGAGGAGTGCGAGGCCGTCCTCGCCGACGGCACCGTCACCCGCTTTGGCGAGGTCGCACTCGAGGAGATCGGCGAGCGAGCCGACCCCGACGGCGACCTCGAAGCCCGGATCTACGCCGAAGTCGAGCGGATCCTCGAGGAAGAGGCCGACCTGATCGAGGAGACCTATCCCGACCTCAAGCGGAACGTCTCGGGCTACAACCTCGACCGGTTGGTTGCGGAGGCGCGAGGGGAGGAACTACCGGGTGGTGAGGACAGCGCGACGACGAAGTCGTCGCGAGACGAAGGCGGTGAAATCGCCGACGCGACCGGCGAACCGGGCACCGTCAACCTCGCGCGGCTGCTGGCCGGCAGCGAGGGCACGCTGGCGGTCGTCACCGAGGCGACCGTCTCGCTCGAGCCGATCCCCGAGACGAAGGCGGTCTCGCTGCTGTGCTATCCCGATCTCCACGAGGCGATGCGGGACGTCGCGCCGATCCTCGCACACGACCCCGCCGCGGTCGAGGTGCTGGACGACGTGTTGATCGACCTCGCGCGCGACACCGCGGAGTTCGGACCCGTCACCGAGATGCTCCCCGAGGGGACGAACGCGGTCCTCCTCGTCGAGTTCTACGCCGAAGACGCGGACCACGGCAGGGAGCAAGTGGCGGGACTGCTCGCCGACCGCCTGCCGTCGGCGACGCCCGCCGGGGAACCAGCCGCTGATGCGCCGAATAGCGACAGCGATATCCTCGCGATCGAGGCGCTCGAGGCCTACGACGACGCCGAGCGCGCGAAGCTGTGGAAGCTCCGCAAGTCCGGCCTCCCGATCCTGCTCTCGCGGACGACCGACGAGAAGCACATCTCCTTCATCGAGGACACGGCGATCCCGCCCGCGAAGCTGCCGGAGTTCGTCGAGCGCTTCGAGGAAATCCTCGAGAAACACGACACCTACGCCAGTTTCTACGCCCACGCCGGCCCCGGCGTGCTCCACGTCCGGCCGCTCGTGAACACGAAGACGGAAGTGGGCCTCGAGCAGCTCCACGGCATCGCGGACGACGTGACGGACCTCGTGGTCGAGTTGGGGGGCTCCGTTTCGGGCGAACACGGCGACGGCCGCGCCCGCACGCAGTGGAATCAAAAACGCTACGGCGACGAACTCTGGGCGACCTTTCAGGACCTCAAGACGGCGTTCGATCCCGACTGGATCCTCAATCCGGGACAGGTCGTCTTCCGCGAGGATGATCCGACCGACCTGCGGGAGAACCTGCGGTTCGACCCCGACTACGAGTTCGAGGCGGGCTTCGAGCCCGCGCTCGAGTGGGAGAACGACAACGGGATGCAGGGCATGGTCGAGCTCTGTCACGGCTGTGGGGGCTGTCGCGGCGAGCAAGAGACCACGGGCGGCGTGATGTGTCCGACCTATCGGGCGAGCCGCGAAGAGATTACGGCGACCAGGGGCCGCGCGAACGCGCTCCGCCAGGCGATGAGCGGCGACCTGGATCCCGAGGAGGCCGTTTCCGACGAGTTCGTCGAGGAGGTAATGGGCCTCTGTATCGGCTGCAAGGGCTGTGCCATCGACTGCCCCAGCGAGGTCGACATGGCGAAGCTCAAGGCCGAGGTCACCCACGAGTACCACCAGCGAAACGGCGCGACACTCCGGGATCGACTCTTCGCCAACGTGTCGACGCTCTCGAAGTGGGGGAGCCGACTCGCGCCGCTGTCGAACGCCCTGCCGAAGCTCCCGGGCGCCCGCAAGGCGCTCGAGGTGACCCTCGGGATCGACGCCGACCGGCCGCTGCCGACGTTCCACGCGAAGACCTTCCGGGATTGGTTCCACGAGCGCGGCGGCGCGCGCATCAGAGAGGCCGATGCCACCCGCAAAGTCGTCCTTTACCCAGATACCTACACCAACTACAGCCACCCCGATGCCGGGAAGGCGGCCGTCCGCGTGCTCGAGGCCGCCGGCGTCCACGTCGTCGTCCCCGACGACCTCGGCGATACCGGTCGGCCGGCGTTTTCGAAGGGGTTCCTCGAGAAAGCAGAAGACGCCGCTCGCGAGAACGTGAACGCGCTCGCCCCGCGGGTCGCGGACGGCTGGGACGTGGTCGTCATCGAGCCCTCCGACGCGGTCATGTTCCAGGGAGACTACCTCGATCTGCTCTCCACCGAGGCCGCCGAGACGCTCGCGAACGCCACCTACGGCGTCTGCGAGTACGTCGATACGTTCCGGCTGGACGAAGAGATCCCCTTCGACGAGCGCGCGGCGACCGACGAACTGGTCTATCACGGCCACTGCCACCAGAAGTCGGTCGCGAAGGACCACCACGCCGTCGGCGTGCTCCGGCGGGCCGGCTACGCCGTCGACCCGCTCGATTCGGGCTGCTGCGGGATGGCTGGCAGTTTCGGCTACGAGTCCGAACACGCCTCGATGAGCGATTCCATCGCTTCGATCCTCTACGAGCAGGTCGACGAGAGCGACGGCGACCGCATCGTCGCTCCCGGTGCTTCCTGCCGGACACAACTCGAGAACGGGCCCGGCGCGACCGAGGAGCCGCCGACGCCGATCGAAGTCGTGGCCGAAGCGCTCGAGTAAGGCGGCCCGATATGCTTCATTCACACGAGAGTCATCCGTACGGATACGAACAGCTATGCCGGCGGTTCCCGATAGGCGTCTATTGTGTCAGATCGAACTGAGCGAGAGATCCGTCATCGGCAGCTGGATACCGACGCGGCGAACCCGGCGATACAGGTCGTCGAAGTCGTCGCGGACATCGAAAATCGAGGGCACGCCGAGTTACCGACGATGTACGATTGCATCGACGGCATGCTCGACGAACTCTTTTCGAACCCGCCCGCACCGGAATCACAGATGGAAGTCGAGTTCAGCTACGAGACGTATCGGATCACCGTCGAACAGAACGGTGCCGCGAAATTCGTAAAAACGGGGTAATCGGGTCCCGCCTCCGATTCGGAGTGTACGACGACGGTCCGGAACGATCGAAACGATTCCGTCAGCGTCCGACCAGTTCGTCGTAGCGCGCGCCCGTCTGTTTCAGCGTCTCGGTCGAGTAGAGCCGCTCGTGGTCGACGGGGAGGTAGTCGGCAGCGAGTTCGTCGATCTTCGCGTCGACGGCCGCGGGGTCGCGACCGTGGATCATCGTGAACAGGTTGTACGACCACTCCTGCTCGGGTCGGCGGGGCCGATTGTAACAGAGCGTAACGTAGGGCAGCCCGCCCGCCCGCTCGCCCCACTCGTCGAGGGACTCGTCAGGCACGTCCCAGACGACCATGCAGTTGGCGTCGAAGCCCGTCACGACGTGGTTGATCACGCAGCCGATGCGCTTGAGACAGCCACTCTCGAGCAATCGCTCGACGGCCGCGAGCACGTCCTCGACCGCATACCCCACGTTCGCGGCGATATCGCGATACGGCGTCGCCGATAGCGGGAACCCCTCCTGGATCTCGAGGAGGAGTTCGGCCTCGAGCGCGGAGAGACCGCCCGTGGCCTCCTCGCTGATCCGGGTGGCCGAGGAGTCGGTGCGCCGCGCCAGTGATTCGCGTGCGAACCGATCGCTATTGACGACGGGGAACTCGAGGTCGATGTAGTAGTCGGTCAGCATCGGCAGGTTCAGCACGTCACAGTCGGTTCGATCCTCGATATCGGCGAGGATCTCGTCGCGGGCCTCCCGCGAGCCGGCGGTGACGACGAACCACATGTTCCACTCGTGATCGCGAGCGTAGTTGTGGTTGACTTGCCGATACTCGTTGATGACGGTCGCGATCTCATCGAAGCGGTCCGCGGGTGCCCGTACCGCGGCGAGCGTCGACGAGCCGATCACGGGCGGGTTGAGGACGGCACCAAACCGGCGGACGATCCCTGCCTCCCGGAGTGTGCGGACGCGGTCGACCGCCGCCGATTCCTCGATTCCGAGGTCGGCGGCAACGCGGCGGAACGGGCGCGCTTCGATCGGAAAACCGCTCTGATAGCCGTCGATCAGCGCCGCGTCCACGTCGTCGATGGCCTCGCGCCAGTCCCCCGACAGGCTACTCATTGGTTGCCCTAGGGAGAAGGGGACTGTATCGTTTTCGGGTCCGACTCGAACCGCGTGCGACGGAGCCGTTCTTGGGGTTCACCCGATTATCGGTGTGAAACCCGTCAATTGACGGCCGAACGAGCGCCGGAAGCGGGAGACTTTTGCGCGATCCGACCCAACGGGTGCACAACATGGCGCACGCAACCCAGGAATTCGGCGACTGGCCGCTCAAGCGGCTGCTGACGGCAGTGATCGGCTCCGGCCCGAAGTCGGCCGACGACATGACTCGCGAACAGGCTCGAGAGGCGTTCCAGCGCATTCTGGCGGGCGAACCGGACGAAACGACGCTCGGCGCGTTCTGGCTGGCCAATCGCTGGAAGCGAAACATTCCGACGGAGCTGGCGGCCTACACCGACGTCATGCGCGAGGAGTCGGTCGTCACCGCCGAGCCGGAGTGCGATCCGGTCGACTGCGGGGCGAACTACGACGGCAAACACAGCTCCGCCGTCCTCGGCGTCGGAGCCGGCATCGTCGCCGCGGCCGCGGGCACCCCCATCGTCGTCCACTCCGGCGATCGGGTCCCGACGCAGAAAGCGACGGCGTACAAACACGTCCTCGACGAGCTCGACGTCCGAACCGAACTCGAGCCCGGCGAAAGCGCGGATATGGTCGACGAGACCGGCTTTGGCTTCTACTATCAGCCGAATTTCAACCCCGGAATACAGGACCTCTACGACCGGCGCGATCAGATGGGCGTCCGAACGTTCGTCAACACGATCGAAACGATCGGGAACCCGGCGAACGCCGACGTTCACCTGGGCTCGTTCTACCACCTCGCGTTCGCGAAGAAGCTGACCGACACGATCACCGAGAGCGAGCGACTCGACTACTCGCGGGCCATCTTCTTCCAGGGAATGGAGGGCTACGACGACATCCGGCCCGGATATACGAAGGTCGCGGAGTGGGATCGAGACGGCGACGACGGTGCGGATTCCTTCGAGGATTACGAGATCGAAACGGCGAACTACGGCATGGCGATGGAGGCCGAAGACCTCGAGGTCGACGACGTGACGGCCGACTCCGCGTCGATCACCGAGGCCGTCCTCAGCGGTGAGCGCGAGGGACACTTCGCCGACGCTATCGCCCTCAACGGCGCGTTCCGGATGCACGCCCGCCAGGATGTCGATAGCCTCGAGGACGGACTCGAGCGGGCACGCGAGGTCATTGCCGACGGCAGTGCGGAAGCCGTGCTCGAAGACCTCCGGGCGTTCTGAGCCGAGCGGTCTGAACCGGGCGGTCTGAGTCGTCAGTCGAAGCGGTCGACCACGTTCGTCCCGGTGCTCGAGCAGCGTTCGAGCCGGCGCGCAGTATCGTCCACCGTTCGTCGAAATGAGAGGTGATTTCACTCTTTTTACTATAGGAGAGATGAAACATATCTAGTACTCTATGAGTGAGACAGTAACAGCATCGAGAAGTGTGAAACAATCAGTTTCGACCAAGCTAGAGGGATTTCAATGTCTCTCGGGCCGAACACGACCGGGTCGTCGCCAAACTGATGGCTGACTCATAACCTTCCGAAGAAGACGGTCTATCGCTCGAGTCCGATTTTTGAAATGGAACCCGATAAGATATGTGAAACAAGATAACTACCCCATAGTACCAGATATAGTATATGGTTCGCTATTTTCCCGAACGCCGTCACCCGCGGCTTCGAACGCGACTCGAGCGAGCGATCGCATCGTCGGCTCGCTCCCGATCGCTCCGTATGACGACGAGCAAACGGGTGGCGTTCGCCTCGCAACGTCTGTAATCGATGTCCGGTAGAATCGTCGGGAGAACGAGTTCACGACGCCTGAAACGGCGAACAGTGTACTTTTTGACTGTTGGCCGAGATCACCGTGCATGGACCAATCTTTCGATACTGTCCTGGTAGAGTACGACGACGAGCGCGGCGTCGGCACGATCACGATGAACCGGCCGGACGCGTTGAACGCGCTGAACGGCCAGCTCAGAGACGACATCATCGCGGGGCTCGAGTCCCTCGAGGAACGGAACGAGGACGCCGACGGCGTCGCGCTGCGCGCCGTGGTGCTCGAGGGTGCCGGCGAGAAGGCCTTCTGTGCGGGGGCGGACATCGGCGGCTTCTCCGATGAGTCGGCCGGCGGCACCTCGGCCCGGAGCCACTACGACGTCATCCGGGACTTCCCCGCGCCGGTCATCGCGAAGATCGACGGCTACTGTCTGGGCGGCGGCCTCGAGACCGCGCTAGCCTGTGACTTCCGGCTGGCCAGCGAGGGCAGTACGTTCGGCTTCCCCGAAGTGAATCTCGGCATCCTCCCCGGTGCCGGCGGCGTCCAGTACGTCGAGAAACTGGCCGGTCCCGCCGTCGCGAAGGAGCTCGCGATGACCGGGAAACACATTTCGGCGGAGCGAGCGGGCGAGGAGGGGATCGTCAGTCACGTCTACGCCGGCGACGAGTTCGAGGACGAAGTCGACGAATTCGTCACCGACCTCGCTGGACAGGCACCGCTGGCGATCCAGGGGATCAAGAAGTCCGCGGATATGGCCGTTCACTCCGGGCTCGAGGAGGGGCTGGCGTACGACCGGTCGCTCTTCCAGGAACTGCTCAAGACGGAAGACCACGCGGAAGGCGCGGCGGCGTTCGCGGAGGACCGCGAGCCCGAATTCGACGGGAAGTAACGGGACAGGGCGGACGACCGCTGTCTCACTCCCGCCCGATTTTCGACCTGCGGTGGCGCGCGCTGAACCGCAGTGAGCGACTAGCGAACTGCGGTTCGATACTGCGCGAAGGATGAGTGAGCGGTGCGAGGCGCGAACACTGTGAGCGCCTCGGATAGCGAACGGTGACTGAAGGGAACCGTGAGCAGAGCGAGCGAATCGGCTGGGGAGGGCGTGGTCCCTCCGTATTGCCACGATAGCAGCGCACACTGTCTTGGTTAACAATAATCATTGAGTGGTGTTTAGAACTGGCTGATAAGGGTGTCCTGCTATCGTGGCAACTAGGGATTCCACGTCCTCCCCAGCCGATTCGCTCAGTCACTCCGTTCCTTCGCTCATCCCTCGCGCAGTATCATCGGCCGCCCTCACTATCGTTCGGTCGACCGACAGCGCGCGCCACCGCATGTCGGTTCGTCGGTCCGAAGCGAAAAACGAGTCCACACCGCTGTAGAAACAGCCCTCAGTCCCACTCCTCGCCGATGCCGGTCAGCGAGAACGGGCCGACGGGGAGGTTGTAGCCGTCCTCGAGCGCCTTGTCGACCTGTTCCTCCGTGGCGATGCCCTCGTCGACGATCTTCTGGGCCTCCTCGCGCATCGCCGCGTGACAGCGGTTGGCGAGGAAGCCGTAGGAACCGGGGTCGTCATCGATGGTAACACGCGTTTTTCCGAGTTCGTCGATCAACTCCTCGGCGCGCTCGACGACGGCCTCGTCGGTCTCGGGCGCTTGCACGATCTCGACCATGTCCATGACGGCGACGGGGTTGAAGAAGTGCGTCACCGCGACTCGAGATGGGTCGGAGACGGCGTTGGCGATCGAGGTCACCGCGAAGCCGCTCGTGTTCGAGTACAGCGGCTGGTCGTCCGTGACCTCGTCCAGGTCGCGGAAGACCTGTCCCTTGATCGCGAGATTCTCCGTCACCGCCTCGATGACGAACTCGGTCCCGTCGGTCGCCGCGTCGAGGTCCGTCGTGAACGTCATCCGCTCGAGCACCTCGTCCATCTCGTCCTCGGAGAGATAGCCGCCTTCGACGGCGTCCTCGAGTCCGTAGTTGCCCGAGATGACGCGTTCGCGCGCCTCGTCGGCCAGTTCCTCGTTGATCTCGCGGACGGCCACGTCGTAGCCGTTCCGTGCGAGTACCTGTGCGATGCCAGCGCCCATGATGCCGCCGCCGACGACGGCAGCGCTCTGTTGTGCCATGCCAGCACTCTTCACGAGTATCGACTTAGTTCTTGTCAACTGACGTGGCTACTCGGTTCGGCCGGCGCTCTCTCCGACGGTACTCCTCGAGTGTCAACACCCGAAGATATTTTATCATTGGTATGGTTGCTCATAACATGGCAATCGGACAGTACCGCGATGATCCGGCGGCGATGGACGATGTCGAGCGTGAGGTAGCCGCGGCGCAGTATCCCGAAGGAGGGCTCGTAGTCGGTCTCGGCATCGGGATCGTGCTCCCCGTACTGACAGTTCAGGCGCTGCTCGTCCTCACGCCGTTCCTCGGCGGTATCGTCGGGTTCGTCCTCGGACGACGGTTCCGCGACTACGCGATTCGTCGCCGCCGCAAAGATCGTTCGGCGACGAAATGAGCGGGGTTACCGACGGCGACGGGGAGACGCTCTCCTCGAGCATCGGCATCCTCGGGGTGCTGGCGCTCCTGGTCGGGAACGCGATTTCGGTCCCGATATTCGTCTTGCCGGGGCCGCTGGCGGGAACCGCGGGGCCGGCGCTCGTCCTGGCGATCATGCTCGCAGCGATCCCGGCCGGGTTCGTCGTCCTGTACAACGCCTTGCTCGGCTCGGCGATGCCGGTCGCCGGCGGCCTGTACGTCTATATTTCTCGTCTCACAGCCCCCTACTGGGGGTTTCTGGTCCCGTTCACGATACCCCTCGTCGCGTGGGCGTCGTTGCTCATTACGGCGACCGGCTTCGCCGAGTACACCCGAATCTTCTTCGACGTGCCGTCGATGTGGCTCATCTACGTCCTGCTCGGGTTCGTCTTGCTCGTCAACGTCGTCGGGCTCAGGGTCGTCGCGCAGGTGCAGATCGTCTTTTTCATCGGTCTCGTCGTCTCACTCCTGACGTTCATCGTCCCCGGAGCGGCCGCGATCGAGACCGCCAATTACACCCCGTTCTTCCCGGATTACGGCGGGTTCGGGCTCGCGGTTGTGGCGCTGTTCTACCCGTTCCTCGGATTCGGGTTACTGATCGAACTCGGGGAGGAGATAGACGACCCCGGACGGACGATCCCACTCGTACTGGGACTCGGTATTGGTATCGTCGTGCTGTTTTACGTGGGGTTGATCGCCGTCCTTGTCGGGGTCGTTCCGTACGTGGAACTGGGGAACGAAGCCGATCTCGCGCTCGCCGCCTCGAGATTTCTCCCCTGGTGGGGCGAGTACGTCGTCGCCGCCGGCGCGATCTTCGCGGTCGTCACCACAGTGAATACGACGCTGCTCGTCTTCTCTCGGACGCTCATGCGCGCGAGTCGCGACGGCATTCTCCCGGCGTCGCTGTCCCGGATTCACCCCCGGTTCGACACGCCCCATTACGCCGTCGCCGTGCTCGGCGTCCCGCCGTTCGTGCTCGTCCCCCTCGCGGACGAAATCGTCGGACTCTCCGTGTTCATCGGCCTGGCCAGTCTCACGGCGTACTTCTTCTGTGCCATCGGCCTCTGGAACCTGCCGCGGGAGTTCCCGGCACACTACGCCAACGCCCCGTTTCGACTCCGCCGATACCGCGGGCTCCTCCTCGCGGTACTGGGCGGGGGAGTCGCCACCGGCGCGTTCTGGCTGGTCACGCTCCTCCAGCGACCAGTCGTCGGCATGGTCCTCATCGGCTGGTTCGGCGTCGCGTACGTCTATTATAGATACCGACTCGCCAAGACCGACCGAATCGAAACGTACCGAACGATGACCACGCTCGACGTCCACGAGCGCGTCGAGGAGAGCGAGGCGCAACGCGCCTCGGATGACGCGAGCGGGGACACCCCGCGAGCGAACACCGGCGAGAGCGGCGGCTGACCGCAGACCGCACCCCCGTTCCGTGTCGTGTCGGCTGCCAGCCGAGACGGTCCGAACGGAGTCCTCGCGAGTCGAGTGTACCCGACAGCGACCGCACATTTAATAGTCGAGTCAACATATGTGGCATATGGCAACAGAGTACACGCCAACTGAGATGATGGACCGGGAGTCCAGATCGAACCGCTACTATCGAAACGCGGTCGAGCGACACTGGGACCCCGGCGAGATCGACCTCGAGGAAGACGTCGAGAACCTCCTCGAGTTCATCGAGGCCTCGGAATCGTACGACCGGCAGTCGTGGTACGGCACCCTCAACGGCATCGCAAAGTTCGGCGCGGGCGAGGACGCGGTCACCGAGGATCTCGCACCGCTGGGTGCGGTGCTCGACAATATCGACGACCAGCTGTTCCTGACCACCCAAATGTACGAGGAGGCCAAACACGCGGACTTCTTCGACCGCTACTGGCGGGAGGTCATCTGGACGGTCGAAGACGAACTGGGCTGGGAGCGATCGAACCCCCGCCACGAGCGGTGGTTCAACGACCCGTACATCGAACTGTTCGACCGCAACCGGCAGGCGCAGTTCCGGCTGCTCGAGGAGGACACGCCCGAGAACCGGGCGAAGGCGTACTGCCACTACCACCTCACGGTCGAGGGAATCCTCGCTCAGACGGGGTACTACGGGATGCAGACCTCCTACGGCGGCGAGTTCGACGAACTTCCCCACCTGCCGGGGCTCGTCCAGGGCTTTACGAAGATCCGCAGCGACGAGGGCCGCCACGTCGGCTTCGGGATGAACCAGCTCAAGAAGCTCATCGCCGAGGGCGTCGACCCCGCAATCGTCGAGGAAACGGTCGAGGAACTCCTCCCGCTCGTCCAGGGGATCACCGAGGACGAGCGGTTCCAGCCGGACGACCCCGAGGAACGCGTCGGCCTCGAGGACGGGAGACTGGCCGCCTACGCGGTCGACAAACACACCGATCGGATGCAACAGATCACGGACGCCGCGGCCGATATCCCGGACGTCGACGAGTTAGTGCAACTGGAGGGCGACGATTGACGGAACGAGGCGGCGGCTGACGAGACGAGGCGGCGGCTGACGAGACGAGGCGGCGGCTGACGAGGCGAGGCGGCGGCTGACGAGGCGAGGCGGCGGCTGACGGAACGAGGCGGCGGCTGACGAGACGAGGCGGCGGCTGACGAGGCGAGGCGGCGGCTGACGAGGCGAGGCGGCGGCTGACGGAACGAGGCGGCGGCTGACGAGACGAGGCGACTGCCGACGCAGCAGCGGTCGCCGCGGTGGCTGGTTGCTCGACGACAGTAGGCTTTTGAGAGAAGACCGGGACGTGGCACCATGCAGCTCGATTCCGTCCGAATACTCGACCTGTCCCGCCTGCTTCCGGGCCCGTACGCGACGCAACTGCTCGCCGACGTGGGCGCTGACGTGATCAAAGTCGAGGACACCGACGCGGGGGATTACGCGCGGTACACACCGCCGACGACGGACCGCGACGTCGGCGCGCTGTTCGACAGCGTCAATCGAGGCAAGCGTAGCATCGCCGTCGACCTGAAATCGGCGGCGGGGCGGGAGGCCTTCTACAGACTCGTCGCGGACGCCGACGTCGTCTTCGAACAGTTCCGACCGGGCGTCGCCGAGCGACTCGGGATCGGCTACGAAACGCTGCTCGAGTACAACGAGGACCTCGTCTACTGCTCGCTCTCGGGCTACGGTCAAACCGGGCCGTACGCCGAGCGCGCGGGCCACGACCTCAATTACGTCGGGCTCGCGGGGCTGCTCGATATGACTCGCGAGGACGAGGCGATGGCACCGCAGATCCCCGGCTACCAGATCGGCGACCTCGGCGGCGGGCTGTTCGCGGCCTTCAGCATCGTCGGCGGACTCCTGTCTCGCGAACTCGGTAACGGCGGGGAGTATATCGACGTGGCCATGACCGACGTAGTTGCCTCGTTCTCGCAGGCGATTTCCCACGAGGCGCTCACCGGCGACGATCCCCGGCCCGGCGAGACCGCGCTCACCGGACGGTACCCCTGGTACGACGTGTACGAGGCAGCCGACGGGCGCTACGTGACGCTCGCGGCGCTCGAGCCGAAGTTCTGGGAAGCCTTCTGCGAGGAGACCGGACGGGAGGGGCTGATCGACGCTCACGGCACCGACGACCCGGCCGAACTCGAGGCGGTCCGCGAGGAACTCGAGTCGCTGTTCGCGAGCCGCTCGCAGGAGGAGTGGCTCGAGGCGCTTTCCGACGAGACGATGGTCGGGCCGGTGTGTACGCCGGCCGAAGCCACAGAGCACCCCCAGCTCGAGGCGCGCGGACTGATCGAGCGGCCGGCGGATGCGCCGCCGCGGGTCGGGTTTCCGGCAGCGGGGTCTAACGTGCCCGAGAGCCACGACGAGTCGGTTCCGGGCCACGGAGCGCACACCGACGCCCTGCTCGCGTCGGTGGGGTACGACGAGGACGAACTGGCCGACCTCCGCGAGAGCGGTGTGATCCTGTGAGCGGCGTAGTCGTCGGGGCGCGACCGGTCATCACTCAGCGAGCGTGGAGCGCTTGATCTTCCCGCTGGCTGTCTTCGGAAGCGCGTCGAGGAACGCGATCTCGCGGGGGTACTCGTGTTTCGAGAGCTCCGCGCGGGCGAACTCGCTCAGTTCCACCTCGAGTTCTCCGGACGGTTCGTGGTCGCCGACGAGGGTGACGTACGCTTTGACGATCTGGCCGCGGGTCTCGTGGTCTTCCCCGACGACGGCAGCCTCCTCGACGGCGGGATGGTCGAGCAGCGTCTCCTCGACCTCCGCGGGGCCGATCCGGTACCCCGCGGAGATGATAACGTCGTCGGCCCGGCTGACGTACCAGAAGTAGCCGTCCTCGTCCCGCCGCGCGAGGTCGCCGGTTCGGAGCCAGAGGCCGGTGAAGGTCTCGAGGGTCGCCTCTGGACGACCCCAGTACGATCCCCGCGCGTCCTCGTCGCGTCTGATCGCGATCTCGCCGACCTCGCCCTGATCGACCTCGTTTCCGTCGTCGTCCAACAACGCCACTTCCTCGCCGGGCGTGACTTTTCCCATGCTTCCGGGCTTTACGTCCCAGTCGTCGAACGCGTAGTTGCAGACGACCATGCCGCCCTCCGTCAGCCCGTAGGCGTCCTGGGGCGGCGCGCCCAGTCCGTCCTCGCACCAGTTGACGGTCTCTTCGTCCAGCGATTCGCCGGCCGAGATCAACACCCGGAGGTCGATGTCCCACGCCTCGAGGTCGATCCCGGCGGCCCGCGACTGTCTGAGCGCCGTCGGCGGGATCATCGCGTTGTCGACGTCCCACGCCTCGAGCGTTTCGAAGAACGCGTGGGGATCAAATTGGCCGCGATAGCAGCCGATGGCCGTCCCGCGGACGCCAGACATGATCGTCCCCATGGTGAGCCCGTAGGACCACGACGGCGACGCCGCGACGAGGTAGACGTCGTCCGGCTGGAGGTCGACGACGTACTCGGAGTAGGCGTAGAGTTCGATCGGGCCGCGATGGCTCGTCGGGACGCCCTTCGGCGGGCCCGTCGTCCCCGAGGTGTAGGTCAGCGAGTAAGGGTCGTTCGGGTGCGTCTCGACGGTCTCGAACTCGTCGTCGCGGGCGCGGACGGCGTCGTACTCGTCGACCGTCGCGTCGCCCTCGAGGGAACCGTCGTCGAGTGCGACCACGCGCTCGAGTGCCGGCAGGTCGCCATCGACCACCTCGCAGCCCTCGGTCGTCGTGAACAGCGCGGCCGCGCCCGAGTCCTCGAGCCGGTAGTTCAGCGCGTCGGGGCCGAACACGGGCGCGAGCGGCAGGTAGATCCGTCCGGCCTGAATCGTGCCGAAGACGACGGCGTAGAGTTCGAGCCGCGTCGGGAGCATCGCGCCGACGCGGTCGCCGCGCTCAGTGTGTTCGACCAGGTAGTTGCTGACCCGATTCGCCGCCGCCGCGAGTTCGGCGAAGGTGTACGTCTCGGTCTCGCCGCGCTCGAAGTCGCGGATGCGAAGGCCCGTCTCGTCGGAGTCGGCGTGACGACCCAGCGCCTCCTCGGCGATATTGAGCGACTCCTCGTCGCCGACGTGTACGTGTTCGTCCCACCCCATCCCCGACTCGTACCGGTCAGCGACTGCATCGTATATGCTATCGTATGGCATAGTCCACCGCTCCACGACCGCAGGTATAATTCTTCGGCTGCGTTGACAGGACACCGCCGACGGAATGTAGACACGGTCGCGGTGACGGCCTCCGACGAAAACCGCGCTGAGCGCGTAAACGAGGCAGTGATGGACCCACAAGCGAATTTCGGGAGCGATATCAACCCAAACCATAAGTCGCTGGACAGAATCACTGCAGACGACCATGATGGGTGCCCAGTTAACGCTTGACAAGTTACTCGAGCGGGCGGTCGACCTGTTTCCCGACCGGGAACTGGTGACGAAACTGCCCGACGGAAACGTCCACCGTTACACGTACGCCGACGCGTCCGAGCGAATCAACCGACTCGCGCACGCGCTCGACGACCTCGGCCTCGAGCGGGGGGACCGCGTTGGTGTCGTCGCGACGAACCACTACCGGCACTACGAACTCTACTTCGGGCCGGCGTGTTCGGGGCGGTCGATCCACATGTGCAACATGCGGCTGCCCGACCACCACTTCGTCCACACGATCGACGACGCCGAAGACCGGGTGATCTTCGTCGATCCGGGCCTCATCGAAAAGGTGGAGGCCAACGCCGACGAGTTAGACACCGTCGAGCAGTACGTCGTCCTCGACGACGAGGTGCCGGAGACGAGCCTCGAGCCGGTCACGGACTACGAATCGCTGCTCGAAGGGCAGCCGGCAGAGTACGAGTGGCCGGACATCGACGAGGACGCGGAGTACGGGATGTGCCACACCTCGGGGACGACGGGGCTGCCCAAGGGCGTCGCCTACTCCCACCGGGCGATGTACCTCCACAGCATCATGGGCGGTCACACCGACGCCAACGCGATCGGCGAGCGCGACACCGTGCTCCCGGTCGTCCCCATGTTCCACGCCAACGGCTGGGGAATTCCCTACGGCGCGACGCTCGTCGGGGCCAAACAGGTCTTCCCCTCGGTCCACACCGATCCGGAGTCGATCGCGCGCCTGATCGACGAGGAGGGTGTGACCTTCTCCGCGGCGGTGCCGACGATCTGGCTCGAGATGGCCGAGTTCCTCGACGAGAATCCCACGGTCGACATCTCGAACATCGATCGGCTGACGGTCGGGGGCTCCGCGCCGCCCGAATCGCTCATCCGGAAGTACGACGAGCAGTACGACGCGCCGATCATCCAGGGGTGGGGGATGACCGAGACCTCGCCGCTGGGGTCGCTCAGCACGCTCCGCAAGGAAGTCGCCGAACTACCGAGCGACGAGCAGTACGAGTACCGCGCGAAGGCGGGGCTGCCCGTGCCGGGTATGCAGATCCGCATACTCGACGACGACGGCGAGGAGGTGCCCGCCGACGGCGAGACGATGGGTGAACTGCAGGTTCGCAGCCCCTGGGTGGCCGACGGCTACCACAACCGACCCGAGGAAAACGAGCAGTCCTTTACCGAGGACGGCTTCCTGCGGACCGGCGACATCGCCACCCGCGACGAGATGGGATACATCGACATCGTCGATCGGGACAAGGACGTCATCAAGTCCGGCGGGGAGTGGATCTCGTCGGTGCAACTCGAGAACGAACTCATCGCCCACGAGGGCGTCCGCGAGGCGACGGTCATCGCGGTCGACCACGAGCGCTGGCAGGAGCGGCCGATGGCCGTCGTCGTGCCGACCGCGGGCGCGGACGTAGACGAGGACGACCTCGAGGCCCACCTCTCGGAGACGTTCCCCTCCTGGTGGCTGCCCGACGAATACCGGTTCATCGAGGAGATTCCGAAGACCTCGACCGGGAAGTTCGACAAGAAATCGCTGCGCGACGAGTTCGACATCGTCCTCGAGGCCGAAGACGACGAGCAGACACCCCAGCAATAAGCAATCAACGAATATCGTTCACATTTAGGCATGATAGCTAATACCGCAGGCGGCGTGAGCTTCGACACCGACGACGAGACCGAACTGATCCTCGAGAGTCTGGACGATTGCGCGAACGGGCTGGCCGAAGAGAACCCCTGCATGGATCTGGTCCACCAGGCGCGCATCCTGCGGATCGTCGAGGATACCGACGAGATTCAGCTGAACACGATCGCGAAGTCGATGGGGATCACAGACTGACCGCTATGGTCGCTTCACCCACGCACGCGACGGCCGCCGGCCTCGCGAGAGCGATCCGGGACGGTGAGTACTCGCCGACCGAGGTCGTCGACGACACCCTCGAGCGGATCCACGACCGAAACGATCGGACGAACGCCTTCGTCACCGTCACGGACGATCTGGCCCGCGAGATGGCCGCCGAGGCCGACCGCGCGATCGACGATGGCGAGCCGCTCGGGCCGCTGCACGGCGTCCCCGTCGCGATCAAGGATCTCGACGACGTCGAGGGAGTCCGGACAACCTCCGGCTCCCTGCTCTTCGAGGACCGCGTCGTCGAGTCGGATTCGCCGTTCGTCGCCCGGCTCAGGGAGGCGGGCGCGATCGTGGTCGGGAAAACGAACACGCCCGAGTTCGGGCTCGGGACGACGACCGACAACCGCGTCGCCGGGCCGACCGGAACACCGTTCGATCCCGACCGCGTCTCGGGTGGCTCCTCCGGCGGGGCCGGCGCGGCGCTCGGCGACCGGCTCGTCCCGCTCGCACCCGGCTCTGACGCCGGCGGCTCGGTCCGGATCCCGGCGAGCTTCTGTGGCGTATACGGACTGAAACCCACGCAGGGCGTGATCCCGAACGTCAGCCGGCCGAATGCGTTCGCCAGTCACACCCCGTTCTCCACGAAGGGGCCGTTGGCCCGGACGGTCGAAGACGCGGCGCTGTCGCTGGATGTGATGGCCGGATCCCATCCGCGCGATCCCTTCTCGGTCCCGAAGGGGGGCGAGTACCGCGCCGCGGTCGACCGGCCGATCGACGAACTGAACGTCGCGTACAGCCCCGATATGGGCATCTATCCCGTCGACCCCGCCGTGCGCAACGTGCTCGAGGACGCCGTCTCAGCGCTCGAGCACGCCGGCGCGACCGTCGACGCGGTCGATCCCGACCTCGGACACGACAACGAGGAGATCCTCGAGGCCTACTACACGATGGCGACCGTGCGGTGGGGATCGCTGCTCGAGAACCTCGAGGACGAGGGGTTCGATCCGCTCGGCGAGGATCGCGACCGCCTTCGGCCGTATCTCGTCGACCTCATCATGGACGCCGAGGAGCCGACCACGCGGGAGTACAAACGCGCTGACGTCGTTCGGACCCACGTCCTCGACGGGCTGGTTGACCTCTTCGAGGAGTACGATCTCCTCGTGACGGCGACCGCGGGGACGACGCCGTTCCCCCACGGCGAGGAACCGACGGCGATCGACGGCGTCGAGATCGAGCCGTATCGGGGCTGGGTGCTCACGCAGCCGTTCAACCTCACCGGCCAACCTGCGGCCTCGGTCCCGGCCGGCGTCGTCGACGGGCTCCCCGTCGGGATGCAGATCGCGGGCCCACGCCATGCTGACGACGACGTGATCGCCGCAAGCGCCGCGGTCGAGCGCCAGCGGCCCTGGCGCGACGCGTATCCCGAGTGACTGCCGACGTGACGACAGCGCGACCGCGGCCGGTCCCCGCTCGCGGTCAGAAGCTGAATAGATCGATCCCGCCGGTCACGCCGATCACCTGCCCGGTGACGTAGGAAGTCTGCTCCGAGCAGAGGTAGGTGACCATGTTGGCCACGTCTTCCTCAGTTCCGAGGTGGCGCATCGGCGTCGCCTCGGCGATGCGGGCGTAGTACTCGTCGACGTTCTCCCGGAGTTCATCGGGGCTCATGTCGGCCCAGTCGCCGACGACGATGTTGGGCGCGATGACGTTCGAGGTCACCCCAGACTGGGCTCCCTCGAGCGCCATCGTCCGGCCGAAGCCGATCATGGCGGCTTTCGTCGCCGAGTAGGATATCTGGCCGAAGCCGCCGTACCAGCCGGCCATCGAGGACATGTTCACGACCCGGCCCCAGCCGCGGTCGCACATTTCCGGGAAGACCTCGGCGCTGATGTTGTAGGTGCCGGTGAGGTTGATCTCCACGTCGCGGTTCCAGACGTCGTCGTCATGACATCCTCCCCGGCGTGAACGCCGGGGTTTCCTCACGCTGGGAGTCTCGGCTATGCCGAGTTGCTTCGAGAGAGCAAGCTCTCTCGTCATCACGAGACGACTTCGTCGTCTCGAACGACCACGGAGGCAACTTGCGGGTTCGTGTGCTCCTCGTTGGGACGGGGAGAGCGTGGTGACTCCAGCCATTCGTGACTGTCCCACTTGAGGCACACAGGCCGTGCCATCGGCCGTGCTACGTCTGTTTCGTGCCGTTGACGAGACGCTTTGCGTCTCGTTTGCCAATCAGAACTCGAAGAGTTCTGATGACGCCTCAAGAACGTCTCGCTTGCCGAAAGGTCCGCGTGGCCCTCGAAGCCGCAGGTACAGGTCACCGTGTCCTGGTGTCGCGTCGTGTCCTCGGTCGAACCGCAGTTCGGACACGTCTGCGAGGTCCATGCTTCCGTTCGAACCTCGACGGTGATACCGTACTCCTCGCCGGTGCAACTGAGCCGCTTGATGAACCGTCGGAACGCCCAGAAGTTGTGCAGCTTGGTGTTTGTCCGAACCGACCAGTGCGTCTCGAGTACGTCGGTGAGATCGCCGACATACACCGTTGAAACGCCCTCGTCGTACAACCGTCCGATCAGGTCGCGAGCGAGCGCGTCCATTTCGTGGTCGCGCCGTCGCGTCCGGCGTCGATACAGTGAGTTGATTTGCTTCGAACTGTACCGGCCTTCGCGGAGCTTCGATTGCAGTTCTGCGATCCGTTGCGTAGTCTCGCGGAACCGCTTGAACAGGTCGCGGCCTTCGTACAGGTACTGCTCGCCAGTCGAAACCGTACAAGCGACGATATTGTTTGCGCCGATGTCCAGAGCGGCGGTTTCGTCCGCCAGTGGGTGTGCCAGTCGAGAATTGTCGATTGTGACTGGCTGAAAGGCCCTGAATGTCTCGCTCACATCATCGTAATACAGTTCCAACCGGCCCTGTTTGTCGTACTCCTTCCAGTTCGGATTGCCCTGAACCTCGAGACGAAGCCGTTCTTGGTATCCAAGACCGTACTCCTCTTTCAGGTCTTGGCCAACAAGAATTTCGAGCCGGGAGTGTTCGCCCCATTCGACCGAGTACGACGTGTTGCGGATGTATGTCCGCAGTTCGCGACCCTCGTCTTGGTTGCCCCAGAAGCCGGGCTTGCCGTTGGCTTCGCCCTTTTCTCTGAGTGCGAAGAACGAGCGCCACGCTTCGCGGTTCTTGCGCTCGATCTGTTGAACGGTCGAAGATCCGAGCGTACCGCCGTACCGACCGCGGTACTCGTCGATCTCCCAAACGTCGCCGTCCGGGTCGTCGAAGTTGGTTCGGCGCTGATAATTGATCTCGTTCCAGAGAGCGGCTGAAGCGTCCAACAGTCGACGAAGCAACTCCTCGTCCTCGTCGGACTGGGGAACTACTTCGAACTCGTTGGTACGCTTCATCGCTACTTCTGTGTACGAGTGAAACTAACATAAATATACGGATTCTCGTAGACACTGTGTCGAACCACGTTAACATCGAAGTCCCCGACGACGAACAGTACGAGCGCATCAAACGCGTGAAAAACGAACACGGTCTGACGTGGCGTGGGATGTTGATCCACGCCGCCGACGACTTGGAGACTCCAGCTGGGGAGTAACCGGTGGTTCGCGTAGTCGGGTGGCGCGATTCACGCCCGTCCTCAGAACGCGAAGCGTTCTGATGTGCGAACGAGACGCTTCGCGTCTCGTCAACGCCGTAAACGGCGGGGACTCTCTCGCTGAATTAGGTAGTCCAAAGTCCATCGTCCGAGCGACTACTACGCTATCTGAGTTAATCATTGCGGCGTGGTAGCAGCGGACACGGGGTTTCACGAATCGATTCAGTCGAGAAAGAGTCCAGTACCGTCGATCACGAATTTATGCACAACCTCTATGATCGATCGTGTAATAGCCAATCGCACGTTATGAACTCCGCAGTCATCGTCGACGCCGTCCGAACACCGTTCGGGAAACGGGGCGGCTCGTTCAGGGACACGCATCCACAGGATCTGGCCGCCGAGCCGCTCGAGGCGTTGCGCGAGCGCAACGGCTTCGAGCCGGAGACGATCGAGGACGTGATCTACGGCTGTGTGACGCCAGTCGACGAGCAAGGCATGAATATCGGGCGACTCGCGCCGATGGTCGCCGGCTGGGGCGATATCGTGCCGGGAGTACAGCTCAACCGAATGTGCGGTTCGGGCCAGCAGGCGGCCAACTTCGCCGCGGCGAACGTCATGGCCGGGCAGCACGACGTGCTCATCGCGGGCGGCGTCGAGCACATGACCCGCGTCCCGATGGGGTCGGACGGCGACTCACTGACGGACACGTACTTCGAGCACTTCGACGAGTTGACCACGCAGGGCGAGGGCGCCGAGCGCATCGCCGAGGAGTACGACCTCACGCGCGAGGGGCTCGACGAGATCGCCGCCGACTCACAACGGCGCTGGAAGGAGGCCTGGGACGAGGGCCGGTACGACGACCAGATCACGCCGGTCGAGACCGAACTCGAGCGCGAGGAGAGCGAGTCGCAAAGCGACTCGGATAGTCGAACGGGGAGTGAAACGACCCGTGAGACGGTCGTCGTCGAGCAGGACGAACACCCGCGTCCGGGAACGGACGAAGAAACCCTCTCCGAACTCCCGCTGTCGTTCCGCGAGGAAGGCGAGGGCTTCCACCACCCCGGCAATTCGTCGGGTATCGTCGACGGCTCGGCTGCGCTGCTCATCGCGAGCGAGGAAGCCGCCGCGGAACACGGCTGGGAGCCGATGGCCCGAATCGTCCAGACCGAAGTCGTCGGCGTCGATCCCGTGACGATGCTGAAGGGACCGATTCCCGCGACCGAGAACGTCCTCGAGCAGACCGATATGACGGTCGGCGACATCGACCTCTTCGAGGTCAACGAGGCGTTCGCGTCGGTCGTCGGCGCGTGGCTCGAGGAGACCGGCGCGTCCTGGGAGGACGTCAACGTCAACGGCGGGGCGATCGCCCACGGCCACCCGCTGGGCGCGACCGGCGCGATGTTGCTGACGAAACTCGCCCACGAACTCGAGCGAACGGGGCAAGATACCGCGCTGTCGACGATGTGTATCGGCTTCGGGCAGGGCGTCGCGACGATCATAGAACGGGTCTGAGCGGGCGTCCCCGGCGGGACTCGCGCTCGAGCGGACTGGAAGCCGGACCGGAGTTCGGCTCCCGTAGCCGGGCGTCTCTCCATCGGTTGCCAATTTATACGATCGGCTACCTATAGCTTTACAGTGCTGTATACGATCATGGGTGATATGGAGTACCACGACTCCGAGAAAGCAAAGGAGGTTGCGGGTCGCGTAGAGGAATTCATGGACGAGGTCGTCATCCCCCGCGAACGGGAGGCGCTGGCCACGGGTGAGCAGATCACCATGGACGAGATCCACGAGATGTGGGAGATGGCCAAGGAACGGGACCTGTTCGCACCGCAGGTGCCCGAGGAGTACGGCGGCCAGGGACTGGATTTCAGCGACATGCTCCCCTCGTTCGAACAGGTCGGCCGCTCGCTGATCGGTGCGCTCGCCATTCGTGCGAACGCACCGCAGGAGGGGAACATGCACACCCTGGAGATGGTCGGCACGGAAGAGCAGAAAGAAGAGTGGCTCCGCCCGCTCGTGCAGGGGGAGATTCAGACGGCGTTCGCGATGACCGAGCCAAAGGCCGGTGCCGGCTCGGACCCGAAGATGCTCCAGAGCACCGCCGTCAAGGACGGCGACGAGTGGGTCATCAACGGCCACAAGTGGTGGACTTCCGACGGGCTCGGTGCCGACTACTATCTGGCGATGGTCCGAACCGACCTCGACGCCCATCCATACGAGGGCACATCGATTATCATGGTGCCACGCGACGCTGACGGCGTTGAAGTCGTCCGTAACGTTCCCCACCTCGGCGGGCACGGCATCACCGAGCGTGAAGGCGGCCACGCCGAAATGAAGTTCGACAACGTCCGCGTCCCCGTCGAGAACACGATCGGCGAGGAAGGTGAGGGCTTCCAGATCGCCCAGATGCGACTCGGCGGCGGTCGGCTCACTCACTGCATGCGTTACTCCGGCATGGCCGAGCGCTCGCTCGACATCGCAAAGGCCTACCTCCAGGAGCGCGAGGCCTTCGGCTCGAAACTCGAGGACAAGCAAGCGCTTCGCCACCGCATCGCCGACGCCGAGACACGACTCCACGCTGCACGGACGATGGTCCGACACGCCGCACGCGAACTCGACCGCAGCGACGCCCGGATCGAGGTCGCGATGTCGAAGATGTTCACGGCGAACGTCACCAACGAGACCATCGACCTCGCCCTGCAGTGTTGTGGCGGCAACGGGATCGGCAAGGACCTGCCGATCGCACACTTCTACGAGAACGTCCGCGCGTTCCGCATCGTCGACGGGGCCGACGAGGTTCACCGCCGCTCGATCGCCCGCTGGGCCTTCGAGGACGTCGACGAGGCCGAGATCGAGAACACCCTGCAGTTCGACGAAGACCTCCGCATCGACGCACTCGACGACTAACCCGTTCGACCGCGAGACTCACGGTTCTCTCTTTTGACGGCCGTCTCGAACGTGAAGCCCCGTCCGACAGTCCCCGAAAAGACCGGCACATCGTCCTCGAGCGAGTCCGAGTCGCTCGAGCGGAGACCGACACAGCGGGCCACGACGGGCGGACACGACGAGATGAAGAAGGGCAGTGACGGGTCTCGAAGTGTCGATAGTACTGCGGTCGTTTCCAACCAATGGGAATAGACACCTATAGATTTACAATGGTGTGATACAGCATACATACTATGGAATACCACGATTCCGAGAAGGCAAAAGAGGTTGCGGGTCGCGTAGAGGAGTTCATGGACGAAGTCGTCATTCCGCGCGAGCGCGAGGCGCTGGCCACGGGCGAGGAGATCACGATGGACGAGATCCACGAGATGTGGGAGATGGCCAAAGAACGGGATCTATTCGCGCCGCAGGTGCCAGCGGAGTACGGCGGTCAGGGACTCGACTTCAGCGACATGCTGCCATCGTTCGAACAGGTCGGCCGCTCGCTGATCGGCGCGCTCGCGATCCGGGCCAACGCGCCTCAGGAGGGGAATATGCACACGCTCGAGATGGTCGGCACCGAAGAACAGAAAGAGGAGTACCTCCGCCCGCTCGTGCAAGGCGAGCTCTCCTCGGCGTTCGCGATGACCGAGCCCAAAGTCGGTGCCGGCTCGGACCCGAAGATGCTCCAGAGCACCGCCGTCAAAGACGGTGACGAGTGGGTCATCAACGGCCACAAGTGGTGGACCTCCGATGGGCTCGGTGCTGATTTCTACCTGACGATGGTCCGAACCGACCTCGACGCCCACCCCTACGAGGGGACCTCGATCATCCTCGTCCCGCGTGACGCTGACGGCGTCGATGTCGTCCGCAACGTCCCCCACCTCGGCGGACACGGCATCACCGAACGCGAAGGGGGCCACGCCGAAGTGAAGTTCGACAACGTCCGCGTCCCCGTCGAGAACACGATCGGCGAGGAAGGCGAGGGCTTCCAGATCGCCCAGATGCGACTCGGCGGCGGCCGACTCACCCACTGCATGCGCTACTCCGGGATGGCCGAACGGTCGCTGGACGTCGCGAAGGCCTATCTCCAGGAGCGCGAGGCCTTCGGCTCGAAACTCGAGGACAAGCAGGCACTGCGTCACCGCATCGCCGACGCCGAGACGCAACTCCACGCCGCACGGACGATGGTTCGCCACGCCGCACGCGAACTCGACCGCAACGACGCCCGCATCGAGGTCGCGATGTCGAAGATGTTCGCCGCGAACGTCACCAACGAGACGATCGACCTCGCCGTGCAGTGTTGTGGCGGTAACGGGATCGGCAAGGACCTGCCGATCGCACACTTCTACGAATCCGTCCGGGAGTTCCGCATCGTCGACGGGGCCGACGAGGTCCACCGCCGCTCGATCGCCCGCTGGGCCTTCGAGGATGTCGACGAGGTCGAGATCGAGAACACCCTGCAATTCGACGACGATCTGCGCATCGACGCGCTCGACGAATAATCGCGCAGTGAATCGCCTCGCCCGCCGAAGGGCTTCGACGCCGGCCGAGCGAGCGTCACGAGATTCCCGTGTCACTGTCACCCACATCTATTTAATCCTCGGAGGAAATTGCAGCTATATATGAGTGGAGAGTCCACATCGCGGAAAACGGAGAGTGCAGGTCTGGAGAACATCCGCAAAGCGTCGGATGCAGTCGAGAAATCCACCGCCGGAATCGCCCTCGAGAAACTGTGGGAACGGCGGCGAACCGGCGGTGCCATCATCGTGCTGGCGGTGACGAGCGTCCTGCTGTACCAGGTAGACGGCTACCTGTCGATCGATTCGCAGGTCTTCGGCGGGATTACGCTCTTCCTGTTGGGCTACTTCCTCGTGACGCTGCGGACGGACATCCGCATGGAGTGACTACGGACGGACGACGGCAGGTATTTTGTGTCCGCTGTCGAATGACTCCGCCATGAACGGCGAGGCGGTGGGCCCGTGATCGACTGGAAGCTGGACGGATTCTTGCCGACCCAGCGACAGCCGGCACCGAAAGTCGAGACCGCGGACGACCGGGACGTAGTGATCGACCGCGGCGTCGCGGCGGCAATCGATCTGATCGTCTGTTACGTACTGATCGAGTTCCCGCTGATCTACGTCGCGAGCGTGGTCTTCAGCGGGCCCTACGAGGCGCTGGGCGGGGCCGTCGTCCCCCTCTCGCTGCTCGCTCTCCTGCCGCTCTACGCGACGTACTCGTTCACTCTCGAGTGGCGCTACGGCCGGACGCCGGGGAAGGTCAACCGCGGCCTACTGGTAGTCATGGCGGATGGAAGCCAGTGTACGCTCCGGGCCAGCGCCGTGCGAAACCTGCTTCGATACGTCGATCTACTCGGCGTCCCGCCGCTGGTGGTCGGCCTCGCGTCGGCGCTCGTGACCGGCGGTCGTCGTATCGGCGACCACGCGGCTGACACGATCGTCGTCCGCTCGACGGCACCGGAGAATCGAGAGACGGCGGTCGCTGCTGACGCGGATACGAGCGCGGCCGCCCGAGCGAGCGGCGACGAAAAGAACTGAACCGATCAGGCGATCCGAACGCCGGAGTCGGTATCGAACAGTTGGATGTACTCATCGTCGAAGACGAGACTGTACTCCTTGCCGTCGCCCACGAAGTCCGGATCGGTGACGACGACGATCTCGCCAAACTCCGTGTCGAAGAAGCTGTGGGTCGCATCGCCCAGCGGCTCGTCGAGCAGGTGCGTCGCCGGGATACCGGCCTCGGGATCCTCGCTGACTCGGATGTACTGCGGCCGAAGGCCGACGCGGATGTCCTCACCGGCCCAGCCCTCGAGGCCGTCGCGGGCGAGGTCGTACTCGTAGCCGCCGACGTCGAGTTCTGCGGTTCCGTTGACGGCTCCGACCTTCCCGTCGAAGAACTGCGTCGACGGCTGGCCGATGAACTGACTGACGAACTGCGAATTGGGCTCGTCGTAGACCTCTTTCGGCGGGGCGACCTGGGCCAGTTCGCCGTCGTTGATGACCGCGACGCGGTCTGACATGGTCATCGCCTCTTCCTGGTCGTGAGTCACGTACAGCGTCGGACAGCCGATCTCGTCGGTCACTTTCTCGATGACCGGCCGCAGTTCGGCCTTGAGCTTGGCGTCCAGGTCCGACATCGGCTCGTCGAACAGGAATATCTCCGGGTCGCGCACGAGCGATCGGCCGAGCGCGACGCGCTGTTGCTGGCCGCCCGAGAGATCAGCCGGCATCTTCTCGAGTTGGTCCGTGATCTGGAGCAATTCGGCGGCCTCCTCAACGCGGGCGATGCGTTCCTCCCGCGAGAAGCCGGTGATCTTGAGGCCGTAGGCCATGTTCTCCTGGACGCTCATGTGGGGGTAGAGCGCGATGTCCTGGAAGAGCAACGCGATGTTACGCTCCTGAACAGGCTTGTCCGTCACCTCGCGGTCGCCGAACGTGATCGTCCCGCTGGTGGGCTTGTTCAGCCCCGCGACGCAGCGTAGCGTCGTGGTCTTCCCGCAGCCCGAGGGGCCGACGAGCGTCACGAACTCGCCGTCCTTGATGGTGAGATCGACGTCGTCGACAGCGACGATTTCGTTGCCCGATTCTTCGTACACTTTCGTCAGATTCCGTATCTCGATGTCTGGCATATGTTGGGTTATCTCGTGGTATTAGTTGTAAAGGTGGTGCACTCTCAGAGGGCTCTGACCTGGAAGCCTTTCAGCAGATAGCTCTGCATGAAGTAGGCGAACAGGAGCGGTGGCAGCGTCATGGCCAGCGAGATCGCCATCAGGTAGGCGTCCGGCAGGAACTGTGCTTGCCCCATCGCCCGAAGGATGCCGGGTGCGAACGTCGTGGTCTCGGTCTGGGGCAGGAGGATCTGCGCGAACGTGAAGTCGTTCCAGGCGAGCGCGAAGGCGAACAGGGCAGCGGCGATAATCGCCGGTCGGCACTGCGGGACGACGACATCGCGAAAGCCCCGCCACCGTGACGCGCCATCGACCCATGCCGCCTCCTCGTGGGCCTCCGGGATCGTCATGATGTACTTCCACATCAGCCAGACCGCAAAGGGCATCGAGATCGCCGACAGGGCGATGATGAGCCCGAAGCGGGTTCCGAGCAGGCCGATATTCTGCCAGATCTGGTAGAGCGGGATCCCGATGACGATCGGACTGAAGAGGTACCCGATCAGGAGGATCCGCGCGAAGTTCTCCTTCTGGGGGAACTCCAGCCTCGCGAGGCCGTAGCCGGCGATCAGCGAGACGAGGACGACCGTCACGATGGTCCCGATGGCTACCACGACCGTGTTGAACATGTAGGTGTACATCTCCGGATCGGTCAACACGTTGAAATTGTCGAACGTGAAGATGTCCGGCGTCGGGAAGACGGTGACTGTGTCCTCAACCGTCTCGTACTGGGTGAAGGCCAGCTGTGTCATCCAGTAAATCGGCCAGGCACCGACGAGCACGATGATCGCGGTGCTGACGAGTTTCAGTGCCTCAGAGACTCGCGTCTCGCCGTCGTATGAGAGGCCGAATACGCCTCCCGGTGGTTCGCTCTGACTCATGTTGTCGTCTCCACCTCCTCGCTGGGGTTGAATAGTTTGAAGTAGATGATCGCCGACGCCAGCAGGAACAGGAACATGACGACGGAGATCGCGTTGGCCAGTCCGTAGGCCTGGTCCGTGTAAACGGTCTTGTATGCCAGCACGGGCAGCGTCGTCGTGGCATCGCCGGGTCCGCCTTCCGTGAGCTGCCAGATGATATCGAACTTGTTGAACATGAAGACCGATCGAAGCAAGACGACGACTAGGACGATCCCCATGAGCCGCGGCAGCGTGATGTCACGGAACATCTGCCACCGGTTCGCGCCACAGATCTTCGCCGCCTCGTAGAACCGATCCGGGATCGCTCGCAGCTGCGCGAGCGTGAAGATCGTGACGAAGACGGCGAACTTCCAGGTCCCGATGAGGATCAGCAGCCGCATCGCCCAGTCTCGCGAGCCGAGCGGAGCCTCCCGACCGCCCCACAGACCGAGCCACTCCGCACCGATCATCTGGAAGACGCCGCCGGACGGGTCGAACACCCGCATCGCGACCAGCGAAACGATGATCGTCGGGATCAGGTAGGCCGTAAAGACCACTGCAGTGAGCAGTTTCTGGCCGCGGGTGATGCGGTTGAGCACCAGCGCCATCCAGAGCCCGACGGCGAGCTGGAGGAGCGTGCTGCCGACCATGTAGACGATCCCCCGCCACAACGAGTCCCAGAACGTGGAGATGTTCAGGACTTCCCGGTAGTTCGAGAGTCCGGCCCATTGCCACTCGGGGTTGAGCGTGTGGATCTCGTGTAACGATGCCCAGAACGCGAACACGATCGGAAGCACCGCGATGAGTAGGTACAGGACGACGACGGGGAGAACGGTCCCGATACCGGCGATCGTCTCCCGCTGTACCGGCAGGTCGTCCCACGGAATGTACGTCCTGCCGGGCCGTATCGATTCTCCGGTTTCACTGGCCATATCTAGGTCTCCTCTGCATGCATGTATGTTAATCTCACGGTTACTCATAAACGATTCGCTCCGCCCTGACGCGGTCGAAAGAGAACCGGCTGCGTCGTATCGACTATCCGAACGTGTCCTGTGCCTCTGCAAACGCCTCTTCGAGTTGCTCGTAGCCCCAGTCGTAGGCCTCCTGTGGGCTCATCGAGTCGGTGACGACCCGGTTGATCATCTCGCCGTAGAACCACTGACGCTGCATGTACAGCGACACCGGCGAGGAGGTGTTGGCCTCTTCGACGCTGCCGTAGTGGTTGCCCCAGATCTCGTCCTGGCAGTACTGGAGCTTCTCGACCAGGTGCGGATGCGCCTGGTAGATACCCTGATTCTGGAACGCGTCGGACTCCAGGACGTCGGAGTAGGTCGGCAGGAACCGACCGGGATCCGTCCCGTAGAAGCTCGCGGTGCGCTCCATGCTGTCCGCGTAGAGCCACTCGAACCACTCCTTGGCGTCGCCCGGCCGCTCGGAGTTCGCGAAGATGTGGTAGCCGTCGGGAGCCGGCGCGGACAGCCAGTTCTCGTCCGGATCGACGCCGTCCAGCATCGGGTAGGCGATGACCTTCGTGTTCTCGGCGACCCCACGCAGCGCATCGCTGTCTTCTCCCTCGGCGGTCAGTGCGGTGATGCCGGCCGGCCAGGCGTTGAGGTGATAACACTGGCCGTAGCTCCCCTGCACCCAACTGCTGAGCGAGCTGGACCAGCCGATGCTGGTCGGATCCGGCGAGTACTGTGAGAGTTCGTCCACGTACTCCAGTACCTCGATCACCGTGTCCTCGGGCCAGTTGATCTCGAGTTCCTCGCGGGCGTCCGGATCCTTCCAGGCGAGGCCGATACCGGAGATGCCCGCGCTCGCGAGCAAGACGAGCATTTCGTCCTGGCTCTTGCCGGTCTTCGCCCCGGCCAGCCCGTACCCGCGCATGTCCTCAAGGTCGCCGCCGGCCTCGTCGATGATTCGGGCGTTCTCGACGATATCGCTGAAGGTCTCGGGTACGTCCAGGTCAAGCGCCTCGTAAACGTCCGCCCGGTACTGGAAGTTCGAGACGTACACGCCGTGGGGGATCTGATAGAATTCGTCACCCTCACCGAGGAACGCGCCGCCGGTGCTCACTTCCCCGTTTACCTCCTCGATCGACGAGACGACGTCGGTGACGGTCTCGAGTTGATCCGTCTCCCAGATGTCGGCCACCTGATCGAACGTGGACGTGTTCGCTTCCGGCGGATTGCCCGCCTGAATCAGCTGCGAGAGCCGCGATTCCTGACTTCCCGACATCCCTGCTTCCTCGATGGACATGGGGATGTCAGTCTCGTCTTCAAACTCGGGCTCGAGGTCGTCCCAGAGCGCTTGCCACGCGTCGTTATAGTAGTCCGTAAGAAACTGGACGTCATCGTCGCCACCACCACCACCGAGACAGCCAGCCATTGCTCCAGCGATTCCGACACCCGCTCCCGTAAGCACCCGACGTCTGTTGATATTGTCCCGTGTCATTCAGTCTCAAGCCATATTGGCTATTAATAGCATACCGCTACAACCATATAAACCTCATGTTTTTTCGCACAGTTTCATACATTGGTTTCGGAGTAAAGAGCCCTGTTTCGTTCGAGTAGGTCGTGATCAATGGGAGAGAGTCGCAACTGAAACGATTCGCACAGCAGTCGTGCGATCGGGTGTGCAGTGACTTGCAGTGGCTACTCTAGCTGATCAGCGCTCGCGTACGAAAACGAACACCTGACCGGGGGAGACCGAAAATTTCGGTCCGGAACGACGATAGCCCAAAACGAATCCGGTGCTCACTGCGGTCCGACAGTTTCGGAAACCCAGCCGGTGGCACCGTCGGGTCGCGGGCCGTCCTCCTCGGGGATCTGGAGATTCCCATCTCCGTCGCGGGCCCGAACGATCACTTCGTGCCACCCGCCCGCCCCATACTCGTGACGCCACTGCCGCCAGACGTCGTCGCCGGGGAGGGGCTCGGAGAGTTCGGCCTCAACCCAGGTGTCGCCCTCGTCGGTCGAAACCTCGACGGCCTCGATACCTCGGGTCCCGGCGTAGGCGTGGCCAGCTACCTCGTAGCGGCCGCTTCCCAGGGAACGGGTCTGCCAGAGCTTGGCCACGGTGTTGACCGGGCCGGTGCCGTGCCAGCCCCGGTGCTCCCAGTAGCCCATCGTGTCCTCGTCGCGAACCTCGATCTCGGTCAGCCACTTCACGTTGATCTCGCCCCAGTGACCTGGGACGAGCGCGCGCACCGGCGCGCCGTGTGCCCGCGGCAGCGGCCGGCCGTTCATTCGATAGGCCAACAGCCCCGGCCACAATGCGTCGATCGGGAACTCGTTGTAGTAGGCGTCGGCCCCGTGCAAGATGACCCGGTCGCCCTCCGGTTCCGCCGCCTCGAGGAGCTCTCGGACCGGCACGCCGCTCCAGAGCGCGGTGTCCATCTGCCGGCCGTTAAGCTGGTCGCCGACGCACCGCAGCGTCGCGAAGCGATCCTCGAGGGTCATACCCTCGAGGTCAGCGAAATCGTATTCGCGTTCCTCCGCGACCGCGCCCGTGATCGAGAGTGACCACTCCTCGGGGTCGACGTCGGGATCGACGTTGCCGATGTCGACCTCGTAGAAATCCGTGCTGACCAGCGGCTCGAGCCCTTCGACGCCGAACGATTGGTCTTTCGCACGCGTGAGCAGCTCCCGGACCTCGGGACGGGCGTCCTCGGGGATCTCGAGGGGCGACGGGAACGGCTCCTCGCCGGTGCCCTGAACGAAGAGTGCGAGCCCGCTCACGCCAATCGCCGACCCGACGGCTCCGAGGACGCGTCGCCGGGCGGGAGAGCCGAGGGAACGGCGTTCGCCGGCGAGCAGCGCGGACGCTCCGGCCGTCGCGAGCAGAACGAATCCCACCCCAGCGGCGGTGCCGAGCGTCGACGGCTGCGAGCGCGTCAGTCCGTACGCGACGATGGCCGGAGGGACTGTCCCGAGGATCACGCCGAAGAGAGCGCTGCCGCCTCGAGACAACGCGCCGGGAGCCGGGCCGCGACCCAGCAGGAACGCCGCACCGGGCAGGGCAGCCAGCCCGAAGACCGTACAGGTCACTGCGATGGCCGTCAGGAAAGCCAGTTGGTGACCGAGCGTCCCGAGTTGGGTGATCGCAACGGCCACGAGCGCGTCGGGACTGAGCAGCAACACGAGTCGATCGAACGGCTCCACGACGAATGCCGGCCGTCGGCCGACGGACAGGTACGAGCCCCCGACGGCGCCCAGCCCCGCGGCGAGCGCCACGGCGACTGCGGGGAGCCACGGGCGCGCTCGGGCGGTCACCTCCCCCGTGCGGGACTTTATCATGGTAGTACGTAACAATAGCCGCGGCCAAACATGAAAGCTTCGTACACGTAAGGAGGGGTCCCGGCACCGAACCGCGACGGACGGCCGTCGATCGACACAGTGACTGCCGCCCTAGTCCGCTTTTACTCCTGCTCGCGAGACCTCGGGGTTGCGCAACAGCGGGAGCGAAACGATCGTCAGGCAACTCAACACGAGCGCGGCACAGAGCACGTAGGTCGTCTGGTAGCCGAACCAGCTATCGACGGCCGGAATCGCGATCAACGGACC
This sequence comes from Natrinema sp. H-ect4, assembly GCF_041894845.1. Lineage (NCBI taxonomy): Archaea > Methanobacteriati > Methanobacteriota > Halobacteria > Halobacteriales > Natrialbaceae > Natrinema > Natrinema sp. H-ect4. The sequence continues at coordinate 132,599 of NZ_JBHDYC010000003.1, read as the reverse complement.
CAGGCTGAGTCCGATATCGCCCATCACCTGATAGGCACCGCCCATCCGGCCGAGTTCGTCGCCGGGCGTGAGATCGCCCATGATCGCGAGCATGGCGGGCGCGGCCGCGCCCATGCCGCCACCGACGAGCACGATCGCGCCGAGCAGCGCCTCGATCGTCGGGACGTAGGCGATGATCAAGAAGCCCGCGCCCATCGACAGGAACGCGGGGACCGTCAGCAGCGTCCGGTCGCTGACCAGATCCGACACCCAGCCGGTGACGACCGTCAGCGATCCCGACGTCACGACGCCCAACCCCATCACCACCCCGCTGATCCCGGCGGCACCGAGGGCGGACAGTTCGAGGCCGTAATCGCTCGCGTAGCGGGCGAGCGTCGAGAGGATGATACCGCCCCAGAGGAAGCGGACGGTAAAGTTGCCGTAGCCGATCAGGAGGACGGTCGGATTACTGACGAGCAACGCCGGGACTTCGCGGAGTTTCGCCGCCCGGCCCTCCGCACCGGCGTGAACGTCCGGCAACACGACCGTCGCGATGATCCCGGCCAGCAGCGCGAGCACGCCAGCGGTGAGAAACGCCGTCTGCATGCTCGCGAGATCGGTCAGGAGTCCACCGAGGACGAGCCCGGTCGGGAACCCCAGCGACTGGCCGCCGCGCATGTAGCCGACCCAGCGACCACGGTTGTCGGCCGTCGTGACGTACGTGATCGTGGCGAACGCGCCGATGAAGACGAACGCGCTGCCGACCCCCCAGAACAGCCGCGAGAGGACGAAGACGACGCCCGGCAGCGACACGTCGCCGAGTATCGGCAGCGTTCCGAGATCGGTCGGGGGCGTATGCAGACCGATGACGTAGCCGAAGGGAGCCAGCGCTTGCGTGAACAGCCCGAAGATCATCGGTTTCCGCGCGCCGACCCGGTCGATAATCGTCCCGGCCGGCGTGTTCATGAACAGCCGGGCGATCCGATTGGCCGAAAGGATCAGGCTCAGCATGATCGCGGAGATGACGAGCTTCTCGTCGAGCAACGGGAGCGTGGGGAAGGCGACGCCGGTCGCGACACCACCGAAGAAGACGCCGGCGATAACCGCAAGCGCGATCGTCCTGATCTCCGCCGTCGAGTAGGTGTGATCCTCAGACATCGTCGTGATATGTACGGACTCGAGCGCCCGGGTACAGATAGCTCACGATTCGAGTCCACGGTCCGCGACGAACTCCTCGCGCAAGGTCGTCTTGCGGATCTTCCCGCTTCCCGTCTTTGGGAGGTCGCGGCGAACCTCGACGATCCGCGGATGTTTGTAGGGTGCGAGTTCGCCGAGAACGTACTCCTCGACGTCGTCTGCGGTCAGCGCCGCGTCCGGCGCCGGCGTGATCGCGGCGGCGACGGTCTCGCCGCGTCGCTCGTCCGGGACGCCGAACACCGCTGCCTCGTGGATGTCCGGATGCTCGTAGAGCAGGTTCTCGATCTCGCGCGGGTAGACGTTGTAGCCCGCGGTCAGGATCATCTCCTTCTCGCGGCCCTTGATGTAGTAGTAGTTGTCCTCGTCGCGGGTGCCGATGTCGCCGGTGCGGAAGAAGCCGTCTTCGGTGAAGACCTCCTCGTTGGCCTCGGGGTTCTTGTAGTACCCCTTCATCACCTGCGAGCCGGCGATGAGGATCTCGCCCTCCTCGCCGGGGTCGACCTCCTCGCCGTCCTCGTCGACGACCTTCGAACGCGTGTGGCCGACCGGCTGGCCGACGCTGCCGGGCCGGTTGCCCAGCGACGACCACCGGATCGTGTGGCTCGTCGCTGTCGTCTCGGTCAGGCCGTACCCCTCCGTGAGCGGCACGTCGAACGCCTCCTCGAACTGCTCCTGGGTCGGCTTCGGGAGCTTGTCCCCGCCCTGACCCGCCTTGATCAGCGTCGACAGGTCGTACTCGTCGGGATCGTGGGCCTCGAGCAGGTCGACGAACATCGCGGCGACGCCGACGAAGGACGGGATGTCGTGTTCGTCGAGCTTCGCGAGGACGAGTTCGGGATCCCACTGGTCGGGCCGGAGCAGGTGCAGCGTCCGGCCGGCACACAGCGAGGCCATCATTCCGAGCAGCCCGGTGATGTGGTACATCGGGAGGACGATGATCCCGTCGCCCTTGATCGGGCCAGCGCTGTAACTCGAGACGCTCTGTGCGATCTGGACCCGGAAGTTGCGGTGAGTTAGCAAGACGCCCTTGGGTTGGCCCGTCGTTCCCGACGTGTAGGGCTGAAGGAGGACGTCATCGTCCTCACGGTCGACGACGGCGGCGTCCCCGGCAGCGTCGGCGTCGTCGCCGAGGGCAAGCAGCGAGGGATGGCCATCCGCGGCCGTCGCGCTGACGATTTCCGTCTCGAGGTCCGCGACGGCCTCGCGGACGTACTCGTCCGCGTCGCCCTCGATCAGAACGGCGTCAGCGTCGGCGTGCTCGAGCTGGTACTCGATCTCGCGACGGCGATACTCCGGATTGAGCGGACTCGCGACGACGCCGGCGTGACAGCAGGCCCAGACGACCGTACAGAAGGGGATTCCGTTGGGCATGTAGAGGCCAACTCGGTCGCCGGCCTCGAGGCCGAGTTCTCGGAGTCCGTCGGCGAAGCGCGCGACCCGGTCACCGAACTCGCGGTAGGTGACCGTCTCGCCGGCGTGTTCGATCGCGATCGTGTCGGGGTGCTCCGCGACCGCTCGCTCGAGCAAGTTCGCGACGTTCCCATCGTAGGGCGACTCCAAAAGCGTCTCCGCGGAGACGATATCGAGCTCCATGTTGCCCGTGGTTTGTCGTTCTGCCGGAAAAGTATATGGGTACTGGTAACAGTGTTCGTCTTTCGGTTCCCGTCCCGCGTAAACGGGCGTCGGACCCGATCGGTCGCACTCGAGGGACCCGCCGCGTTACTCGCCGAGGCGTGGAATCCCCTTGATCTCGATCGTCTCGCCGACCATATAGGAGGCGGCGGGGCTGGCGAGGAACTGCGCGAGGTCGGCGACCTCCTCGGGTTTGCCGATCGTCCGATCGGGAGTGGTGCGGGCGATCTCCGCGGCGTCGTCCTCGACGCCCATCTGAGTGCGGACGCCCTCGGTGGCGACCAGCCCGGGCGCGATGCAGTTGACCCAGATCCCGTCTTCGGCCCAGTCGGCCGCCGCGGAGGTGGTGAAGTTGACGACGCCGGCCTTGGCCGCGCCGTAGTGACTCATCGTCTTCGAGCCCCGAGTACCCGCGACGCTAGCGAAGTTGACGATTCGGCCGCCGCCGTTGTCGCGCATGTACTCGACGGCGAGTTGCGAGCAGTGGAAGGTGCCATGCAAGTTGATGTCGACGATGGTCTTCCAGCCGTTCTCGCTGATCTCCGAGAGCGGAGCCTGGAAGCTCGCCCCCGCGTTGTTGATCAGGATGTCGAGGCCGCCGAACTCGTCGACAGTCTCGTCGATCAGCTCCTGAACCGCGTCGCGCTCCGTCACGTCGCACTCGATCGCGATCGCCTCGCCCGGCCGGTCGCTCTCGTTGATCGCGTCCGCGACCGGTTCGACGTTCTCCATCTCCCGCGAGGTGACGACCACGTTCGCCCCGTCGTCGGCGAAGCGCTCGACGATCGTCTTCCCGATGCCGCTCGAGGAGCCGGTGACGATCGCGGTCTGCCCGTCGACGCTGAACTGGTCGACCGTCATCGGTCCGCCTCCGTAACCGGAGTCCGTTCTACTGACCGTTCTCCATAGCCGAGTGTGATAATCTCTGCCATTAGCGTGTCCGAGTTCATCGACCGCCGGTATAAGCTATTCGACCGACCGGCATGCGGTGGCGCGCGCCGCCGGCCGCCTGAGCGATAGCGAAGGCGGTCGACAACGCCGTGCGAGGGATAAGCGAACGGTAGTGAGCGAATCGGCTGGGGAGGGTGTGGCGATTCAGTGTTGCCACGGTAGCAGGAAACCCATCACCGTTGGGGAGTCATAATCCAGACGGCGACTCTGGATCAGCCGAGCAGTCCCACGCGACTACCGTCCGAGAAGGGTACTGTTATGGCAGTCGTGCACAAACCGTAGCGGCAATGAAACGCGGCCACCACGGACCCGCGGACGGCGACGCGACGACCGAACAGCCCACGACCGCCGCTCGAGCCACGGAGGGCTACCATGCCGAATAGGCCCCTCGAGGAGCTCGAGGCGATGGTCGGCGACACCACGGTCACGGCCACGGAGTTCCGTATCGAGCCGGGCAAGGTCGAGGAGTTCGCGCGGGCGATCACGGCCGAGGATCCCGTCTTCCGCGACGAGGCCGTCGCCGCCGAACGGAGCCACGACCGCGTCCCAGCGCCCCTAACCTACACGCAGGTCGCCCGGTTCCCGCGATACACCCCCGACGACGTCGACGGCAAGGGCTTCGACCTCGCCTTCCAGCCGGAGTACGTCATCCACGGCGAACAGGCCCACGAGTACGAACGTCCCATCTACGTCGGCGACGTCCTCGAGGGGACGACCACCCTCGCGAACGTCTTCCAGCGCGAGGGCGGCCGCGCGGGGACGATGACCTTCGCCGTCCTCGAGACCGAGTACCGGACGCCGGACGGCGAACTCGTCCTGACCGACCGCTCGACGGCGATCGAAACCGAGGGAGCGATCGACGACGGCGACGAGAGCGCGGTCGACGCGGGCGACACCGCGAGCGACGGCGGCTCGACCGAAGCCGACGGTGGCACCGCAGAAACCAAGCCGGCTCCCGACCCGACCGTCGGCGAGTTCGAGCGCGTCCGTACCGTCGCTGACCTCGAGCCCAGCGATACCGGTCCGACAGTCGTCGTCGAAGACCTCGAGCGCCAGCAGTTCGTCAAGTACGCCGGTGCAAGCGGCGACTTCAACCCGATTCACTACGACGAGCCGTTCGCCACGGGTGCAGGCAACGAGAGCGTCTTCGGACAGGGGATGTTCACCGCCGGGATCACCTCCCGCGTCGTCGCGAACTGGTTCGACCTCCGGGACGTCTCGAGCTTCGGGGTCCGGTTCCAGTCGCGGGTCTTCCCCGGCGACACCGTCGTCGCGACCGGCGAGGTAGCCGAGATCGATCGCGACGCAGGAACGGTCGAGACCGAACTCGAGGCGCGGACGGTGGCGGGTGAAACACTGCTGACCGGAACCGCGACGGCCGACCTCGAGTAGGGAGGCGAAACGACGCGGCCAGTTTTCCGTCGACTCGACTACGCCGGCACGAACACCGGCATCGCCGCCTCGTCGGAGAGCCGCCAGAAGGTGACCGCGACCGACGAACCGATCTCGAGGTCGGTAGGCTCGGCGTCGAGCAGCGCGAGCAGGCGCGGCCCCTCGGCGAGGTCGATCGCGCCGACGACGTAGGGGACACGATCACCGAAGCCGGGTTCGCCGGGGACGTGGCAGACGGTGTAGGTGTAGATCGTCCCGACGCCCTCGCTGTCTTCGAAGGGAGGATCCTCGGCCCCGCAGGCGGTGCAAACCGCCCGGGGGTACAACTGGCGGTTGCCGCAGTCGCATTCCTGATAGCGCAGTTCGCCCTCGAGCGTGCCCGCCCAGAAGGGAACCGTCGCGCCGGTCGGAACGGGAACCGGGCCGTCCCACTCCTCGCGGCGGTCCTCGACTGGGGCACTCATGCTTCCCTCCGTAAGACGACGGTGCTACTCGAGGAGAGCAACCCGCCGGTGCCGTGGGCGACCGCGATCTCAGCACCGTCGACCTGTCGCTCGCCCGTGTAGTCGCCCCGGAGCTGGCGCGCGGCCTCGATGAGGACGAAGACGCCGAAGTGGCCGGGATGGCAGTAGGAGAGCCCGCCGCCCTGGGTATTCATCGGCAGCTCGCCGCCGGGGGCGGTCGTCCCGCCTGCGACGAACTCGCCGCCCGCGCCCGTCTCGCAGAAGCCGAGATCCTCGAGGGTGACCAGAGCGGTGTAGGTAAACGAATCATAAATCTCGGCGACGTCGACGTCGTCGTGGGTAATCCCCGCTTGCGCGAACGCTTTCGGTCCCGTTACCGCGGCCCCGGTGGTCGTCATGTCGGGCATCTCGCTGATGTCCTGGCGGTGAGTACTCGTCGACGCCACGCCCGCGACGGCGATCTCGGGCACGCCGAGTTCCGCGGCCTTCTCCTCGCTCACGAGGACGACCGCGCCGCCGCCGTCCGAGACGAGACAGCAGTCCAGTAAGTTGAACGGCTCGGCGATTTGTCGAGACTCGAGGACGTCGTCGACCGTAATCGGCTCCTGCTGGGCCGCTTTGGGGTTCATCGACGCCCACTCGCGGGTCGCGACGGCAATTTCGGCGAGCTGTTCCTCGGTCGTACCGTACTCGTGCATGTGCCGGCGGGCCGCCATCGCGTAGGCCCCGGGCGGTCGGAACAGTCCGGTCGGGCGGACGAAGCCGTCGACCGGGTGGGTCTCCTCGAGCGACCGATCCCGACCGGGACCGGTCTTGCTCGTCGAGCCGTAGGCGACGACCACCACGTCGGCCTCGCCGCGGGCCATCGCGTCGCGAACGTGCCCACAGAAGTGCTCGAACGACGAGCCACCGATCTCCGTTCCCTCGAGAAACGAGGGCTCGTCCAGATCGAGGTACTCCGAAAGCACCAGCGCGGGCATGTAGTCGTCGCCGCCCGCGACCGCGACGCCGTCGACGTCCGCGAGGGAGCAGCCGGCGTCCTCGAGCGCGCGAACGGTCGCGATCGCCGCGTTATCGAGCCAGTTCCGGTCGGGCGTCTCGCCGAGTTCGCTCTCGGCGACGCCAGCGAGGATCGGTTCAGCCACAGATGTCCCTCCGTCCAGCGGATCGTACCATCGATATCCGATATCTCGACCGAACGCAAATAGTTTGTGGTAGACGGTACCACAGCGCGTGTCTCGAGTCGCGTGATCGGGAGGAGGCTCGGCACGTGACGACGCCGCGACGGTTCCGGATACGTACCGCTGGTAAGTGGCGAGTCGATGTGAGACAACGGAGTGCTGGATTGAGTCCCCGATCTCTTGCCAGACATAGATACTATTTTATAGCGTTCCGTAGTGCCATTCACCATGGAATTGGCAAGTGTTAGCAAGGGTGCCAGAGCGGGGAACGTCGCGCGACTCCACGACGAAACCGCTCGACTCCACGGTGACGCACAGGCGATCGAGTATCACGGGCAAACGCTCACTCACGACGACCTCAAGACCGAGAGTTCGCGCTTCGCCGGTGGACTGGCCGACCTCGGAATCGAACCCGGCGACGTCCTCCTGCAGTACCTGCCGAACTGCCCGCCGTACCTGATCGGCGCACTCGGCGCGTTCAAGGCCGGCGTGATCGTCTCGCCGGTCAATCCCCAGTACCGCAAGCGAGAGCTAACCTATCAGCTCGAGGACACCAACGCGGCGGCCGTACTCACCCACGAAGCGTTAGAGCCCTTCCTCGAGGAAGCGCTCGCCGAAATCGACTGGGACCCGGTCGTCATCTCGGTCGGGACCGATACCGACGAGTTCCGCGCCTTCGACGATGTCCGCGGCGAGGAGACGTTCGTCGAGCGCGCCGACGACGACGTGGCGCTGTTGCCCTATACCTCGGGAACGACGGGGAAACCGAAGGGGGTCCAACTCACCCACCGCAACTTCCGCGCCCAGACGTTCTCGGTGCTCTCCCAGGAGAGCGCGCTCGACGACGAGGACGTCCGCAGCCTCGTCTGGCTGCCGCTGTACCACATCACCGGGTTCACCCACACCGCGTGGCAACCCCTCGTCCGCGGCGGGAGCGTCTACCTCCGGAGCGCGGCCAACTGGGACGGCGACACCGCGATGGCGCTGATCGAGGAGGAGGGTATCACCCACTACGTCGGCGTCACCGCCATGTACGTCGACATGATCAACAGCGAGGACTTCGGCGACTACGACCTCACCAGCCTCGAGTCGGCCGGCGAGGGCGGCGCGAAGATGTCCGTCGCGGTCCAAGAAGAGTTCGAGGAGACTGCGGGCGTCGAGATGGCGGAGGGGTACGGGCTCACGGAGACGAACGGCGCGACCCACTCCCAGAGCGGGTCGACGTTCGGCCTTCGCCACGGCACGATCGGGCAGCCGACGCGGATGACCGAGGCGATCATCGTCGACGGCAGCGGGGAGACGGTCGATATCGGCGAGGAGGGGGAACTCCTCGTCCGCGGCCCGCAGGTGATGAAGGGGTATCACGACATGCCCGAGGCGACCGAGCGGGCGTTCACCGAGGACGGCTTCTTCCGCACCGGCGACATCGCCCGCCGGGACGCGGACAACTACTACGAGATCGTCGACCGCAAAAAGCACATGATCAACTCCGCCGGCTACAACATCTACCCCAGCGAACTCGAGGAACTCCTCGCCGAACACGAGGCCGTCGCCGAGGGCGCGGTGGTCGGGATCCCCGACGAGCGCCGGAACGAGGTCCCGAAGGCCTACGTCGTCACCGTCCCGAACGTCGAGCCCGGCGTCGACGTCACGGAAGAAGAGATCAAGGAGTACTTCCTCGACAACGTCGCCTCCTACAAACACCCCCGCGAGGTCGAGTTCATCGACGAACTCCCGCGAACGACCTCGGGGAAGATTCAGAAGTACAGGCTCGAAGACCGTGAGGAATCGGAGGAGCAGTAACGCGTGCGAGTCATCGTCACACCCCACGTCATCGGGGGCGGCGGGCCGATCCTGACCGACGAGATCCGCGAGCGCCGGCCCGACATCGACCTCGAGCACGTCGAAGACGAGGACGAACTGCTCGCGGCCGTCGACGACGCCGACGTGCTCGTCACACACCGGCTGCCGGACGACGTGCTCGAGGCGGCCGCCGACCTCGAGTGGGTGCAGGCGCTCAGCGCCGGCACCGATTTCTTCGATCACGACGCGCTGGCCGACCGCGACGTGGCGCTGACAAGCGTCTCGGGGATCCACGCGAAACCGATCGGGCAGCAGGTGCTTGGCTATCTGCTCCACTTCGAGCGGTGCTTCGATCGAGCGGTCGCACAACAGCACCGCCGGGAGTGGGAGCGGTACACGGGCGGCGAACTCGGCGATCGGACGGTCGGCATCGTCGGCGTCGGCGCGATCGGCTCGAAAGTCGCCGACTACTGCCGGCCGTTCGACGCCCGCGTGATCGGGACCAAACGGGATCCGACCGACGCGCCCGACAGCGTCGACGAGATCTACGGAACTGACCGGCTCGAGTCGGTCCTGACCCAGAGCGACTACCTCGTGCTCGCCTGTCCGCTGACCGACGAAACGCGGGGACTGATCGACGCCGACGCGCTGGCGGCCCTCTCGGAGGACGCCGTACTCGTCAACATCGCCCGCGGCGGCGTCGTCGATCAATCTGCGCTCGTCGACGCACTCGAGGCCGGCGAACTCGGCGGCGCGGCGCTGGACGTCTTCGAGGAGGAACCGCTCCCCGAGGAGTCGCCGCTGTGGGATCGCGACGACGTGCTCGTGACGCCGCACATGGCCGGCAGCACCCCCCACTACTGGGAGCGCTGTGCAGATGTCTTCCTGCGAAACTACGATCGGTTCCGCGAGGGCGAGGACCTCGAGAACCGCGTCGTCTGATTCCGACAGCGATTCGGTCGACCCCGAACTGCGGTTTTCCGCTCGAGCGGCCGTCGCTCGGCCATAGATTGAAGCCCCGTCACGTCGATCATCGAGTATGTCAGACCTTCGCATTGACGCGATGGTGCCCGGACTGTCGACCGACTCCGGCGCGGCCGCCGCGCGCGCCGAATCCCTCGGATTCGATGGCGTCTGGACGCCCGAGATGGACAACGACGCCTTTCTCCCCCACCCGCTGATCGCGGATCGGACGAACACGATCCAGCAGGGGACGCGCATCGCGCTGTCGTTTACCCGCAGTCCGATGGCGCTTGCGTACGCCACGTGGGACCTCGCGCAGTACTCCGACGGCCGGTTCACGCTCGGGATCGGCACGCAGGTCAAGGGCCACAACGAGCGCCGGTTCAGCGTCGACTGGGCGTCGCCGGGACCCAGACTGCGGGAGGTCGTCGAGTCCCTCCGGCACATTTTCGACGTCTTCCAGGGCGAGGCCGAACTGGACTACGACGGCGAGCACTACTCGTTTTCGCTGATGACGGACAACTTCAATCCGGGGCCGATCGACCACCCCGACATTCCGATCTACATCGCGGGCGTCAACGAGTACAACATCCGGCTCGCGGGCGAGGTCTGCGACGGGCTGGCGATGCACCCGTTCAACACCCCCGGCTACACCGACGAGGTCATCGCGCCGACCGTCGCCGAGGGGGCCGACCGCGAGGACCGCTCGCTCGAGAACATCTCGCTCTCCGCGAGCCCGTTCGTCGTGACGGGCGACACCGAGGAGGAACGCGATCGATCGCGGGCGGAGGTGCGCCAGCGCATCGCCTTCTACGGCAGCACCCGGACCTACCACGACGTGCTCGCCCACCACGGCTGGCGCTCCGTCGGCGAGGAGCTACACGACCTCTCGAAGGACCAGCGCTGGGAGGAGATGACCGACCTCGTCACCGACGAAATGGTGGCGACGTTTGCGATCGAAGCGCCGCCCGAAGCGTTACTCGCCCAGGCCGAGGACAGCTACGGCGGCATCGCCGATCGGGTCGTCCTCCCGCTCGATCACGGCGAGGCCTTTCTGACCGAGTAGTAGCGGACGCCGTCACGATCCTCGTACTCGATCCTGTCTCGCGTCTCGAGCGTGCCGAGCGCGCCGAGCGTGTCGAGTAGCTGTGCGGGATGACGGACCTCACCGGTGCGGTTCCGGGTGATTTCGATGGGCGTCGCAGGCCCGACGGCCGCGACCGCTTCGAACGTCTCCCCCGTCAGCTCCTCGAGCGAGGATCGAGTGGTGTCGATCGCACGCTCGTACTCGGTGAAGACGGGGCCGTGCCCGGGGAGGACGCGATCGACGGCTCGCCCCTCGAGTCGGTCCATCGCGGCGTGGAAGGCGTCGACGGCCTCGTAGGCCCCGAAATCGAGTCCGACGTGGATCGCGCCGGGTCGGAACGGCTCGATGAGCGCGTCGCCGCTGAACAGGGCGCGCTCGCCGTTCAGGCCAGTCGCCAGGCTCGCGTGATGGATCTGGTGACCGGGCGTGTGGATGGCCTCGAACTCGCGGCCCGCGACGACGAACGGCTCGCCAAATTCGAACGGGACGGTCTCCTCGGGCGCGAGCAACCGGCGGTTGCGCTCGAGGGAGGCCGTGGCGCGCTCGACCTCTCGATCGATCGCTTCGCCGTGGTAGCCCGCGGACCGGCCGATCTGTCGAACGCCCGCCGCGAGATCGGCAGGTTCGCGCTCGAGTTGCTCGAGGACCGGCTGGGGGGCGTACACCGTCGCACCGGCCTCGCGCAGCAACGGGACCTGACCGATGTGGTCGCTGTGGGGATGCGTGACAATGACCGCCTCGACGTCGGTGGGATCGTACCCCTTTGCGGCCAACTCCTCTCGGATCGTCGCTTCTGCAGGCGCCTCCGGATCGCCGGTGTCGATCAGGGTAAGCGCCGGCTCCTCGAGCAGGTACGCCGCGGCGTGTTTCGGTGGCCACTCGATGTCGAAGTCAAGCCGCGTGACACGGGTCGGTGCGGCCTCGGGCCCCCCTTCCGTCGGGTCTTCCATCGGGATTTAGATGAGTTCCCGGGCGATCGTTCGCTTCTGGATCTCGTCGGTCCCCTCGAAGATGCGGAAAACGCGTGCCGAGCGATAGTTGCGCTCGATGGGGAGCTCCTTCATGAAGCCGGCACCGCCGTGGACCTGCATGGCGATGTCGGCCGCGTCGTTCGCGAGTTTCGCGCCGCGGAGTTTGGCCATCGACTCCTCCTTGCGGGCGCGCTCGCCGTTGTCCATCTTCCAGGCGGCGTAGCGGTAGAGCTGGCGGACCTGCTCGATGTCCGTCGCGAGTTCGGCTAGCTGGAACGAGATTCCCTGCCGGTGACCGATCGGTTTGTCGAACGTCTCCCGTTCGCGGGCGTACTCTACGGACATGTCCAGCAGGAACTGGGCCGTGCCGACGGAGCCGGCGGCGATGTTGATCCGGCCGCCGCCGATCCAGTCCATCGCGGACTGGAACCCCTTGTCGACCTCGCCGAGGACCTGGTCCTCGCCGACGCGGCAGTCGTTGAAGTAGAGTTCGGCATGGGTCCCGGGCGTCATGCCCATCGCGCGGTGGATCGTCCCCACTTCGAAGCCGGGATTGTCGTCGTCGACGAGGAAGCACGTGATCCCGCCGAGATCACCGTCCTCGCCGCTCGTCCGAGCGAACACCATCACGAAGTCCGCGTACGGTCCGTTCGTGATGTAGACCTTTTGTCCGTTGATGACCCACTCGTCGCCGTCTTTCTCGGCGCGAGTATCCATGTAGTGGGCGTCGCTCCCGTGGCCCGGCTCGGTCAGCGCGAAGCAGGTCGTGATCTCGCCGTCCATCAGCGGCTCGAGGTACTCCTCGCGCTGTCGGTCGTCACAGGCCAGCAGGATGGGTGTCGGGCCACCGGCACCGCCGAAGATGGCGCTGTGAAAGCCCGGCGGCCGGTTGGACATGTGTTCGCCGACGATTGCACGAGTGAGAATACCGACATCACCGCCGCCGACCTCCTCGGGCATCGTCATCCCGTAGAAGCCTGCCTCGACCGATTTCTTGCGGATCTGCTCGACGATGTTGCGATACTCGGGGACCTGCCGATGGTCGTCATCCACGATATGTTTCTCGTAGTCCGCACCGAGGAACTCGTCGTACTCGTTCTCGAGCGGCGCGACTTCCTGATCGATGAAGTCTTCGAGAGCCTTCGTGATCTGCACGGCTTCGGACGGTTCGCTAAAGTCCATACCATATCTCATATAACACGATACTTAAATGTTACCGTGTTACAGTCTTTCAATACCAGTGGATACATCGATACGCCCGCATTCAGTCGAGTTAGCCGGTAATAACGCGGAAAAGAGATTTAACACGATTTTTTCATGAGGAAGTGGCGTTCAGTAGAGCGGAACAGTTTTAGTTCGCTTCGTCGAACGGGATGTATGGCAACGTCAGACACTGACGGGGGGACGCGGATCGAAGCAGTGGTCAAAACGCTCGACGTGCTCGAGGCACTGTGGCAGGCCGAGGGAGCCGGTGTGACGGATCTCACCGAGCGAACGGGGCTGGCAAAGAGTACGGTCCATGCCCATCTGACGACGCTGCGCTCGAAGGGGTATGTCGTCCAGGAAGGCGACGAGTACCGGCTGAGTCTGCGGTTTCTCTCCTTTGGCGAACACGTCAAACACGCCGAACCGCTGTACGCAGCGTCCGACGCGCCCATCGCCGAGTTCGCGGACGAAACGGGGGAACGAGTGCTCTGTTCGACACACCAGAACGGGCTCGGAACGATCATTAACATCGGTGAGGGGACTCGTTCGTTCACGAGCGACATCGGCATCGGGACGCACACCTACCTCCACAATTCTGCCGGCGGCAAGGCAATGCTCGCTCACTTCTCCGAGGAACGGGTCAACGAGATCGTCGACGAGTGGGGGCTCCCCGCGTTCTCCGAGAAGACGATCACCGACCGAGAGACCCTCTTCGAAGAACTCGAGACGGTTCGAGACGAGGGCGTCGCGTACACTCGCGGGGAGTATCTACCCGGAATCAATGCGATCGGCGCACCGATACTGGACACCGACGGGACCGTCTACGGGGCCGTCAGCGTCGCCGGACCACAGCATCAACTCGAGAACAAATGGGAGAAGACCGACTTCCAGGATCAGTTACTGTCAACAGCGAACACGATCGAAGTGAACATGATGTTCTCATAGCTGTTCAATGGGAGTGAACAGGGTGGTATGGCATCGCTCGAGACGACAGCACCGGACTCACAGTGAACGACCACTGAGCGAATCGGTTTCGTCACACCCGCGAGCGGAGCCCGTGACGCATTTCCATCCGTCGTCGCGCCGATAGATTACAAACATATGGGCGTAATTCTCTACGCCTTGTCGGCCGCGTTGCTGCGACGGCGACGCGGACCGACCGACAACTCGAACACTCAAGTGCAACCGGACGAGACCGGCAGTTCCCATAAGTAATGGTATAATGACATAGTAGAGAATATAGTAGATCTAGATCACCGAAGAGCGGGGCGAGAGCCGCGACCTGAGAGATCGTTCGATCCCATCTCAATTATAGCCCCATAGACGGCGATACAGCTATATTTCCAGATAGAAACGGAGGAACTGAGTCTACTCGAGTAAATCGATCTGAGAGAACGGCACTAATTACACATCAATAAACATATATAATGTAAAATGTGGCAGTCGTACTAGGTTACCTGTGAGTCGCCAAGCGGTGACGAGCAGAGCGGGGGTTCGGCGTTCGTTCGATCGCGATCACTTCGGACGTGAATCCGTGTGGTTACTTGGCATCCGTCGCTCGCTCGGCCATCATCGCCGCCGCGCCGGCCGCCCAATCGCCCCACAGGAACCCCAGCCCGACGACGAGGGCCCACCACGCGTAGCTGAGCACGATGCCAGCGTACACGCCGAGGAGCCCGTAGCCGAGCGTGACTCCGGCGAGGTACGAGAAGCCGAGCAGAAACAGGGTGGTTCCGGTCAACCGGGCGTAAAACGGCGTCCGCGTATCGCCCGCGCCGCGGAGACTGCCCGACAGCGGGAAGAACAGTCCAAAGAACGGCATCGAGACGCCGAAGGCGCGAGTGAAGGCGGTCGCGTGCTCGAGCGTGGCGGGATCGCCCGTGAACAGCCCTGCGATCGGTCTCGCGCCGGCGACGAGAACGACGCCGGCGACTCCGAGCGTGAGCACGCTGAGCGCCGTGATCGCCAGTCCCGCGAATCGCGCCTCGTCGGGATCACCCTCCCCGAGCAGCTGACCGACGACGATGCTCGCGGCGACGCTGTACGAGCGGTATAACGGCCCGCTGAACTGTTGATACGCCCGCCGGCTGATGTGATAGGCGGCCGTTACGTCGGTCCCGAAGGTTAACAGGAGCGCGTTGAACGGGAAGTTCGCGAGCGACGTGCTCAGCCCCTCCGCGATGTTCGGTAGGCTGACCGCCACGAGCTGGCGCGTGACGGTGAGGCTTCGCGGGCGCGCGAACGAGGGAGTCGTCCGTGGACTGGCCACCGCGGCCGTGATCGCGACGGCTTCGACCGTCCGGCTGACCGCCGTGGCCAGCCCGACGCCGACGATACCCAGATTCGGGAACGGACCGAGTCCGAGCCCCAGGCCGACCGTTGCCGCGATGTTGATGACGTTCGCGCCGCCGTTGACCACCATCGGCGTCCGCGTGTCGCCGGTCCCCTGTAACGACCGCGCGCCGACCAAACCAACGATGCGCATCGGCGCGGCCGCGAAAACGAGCGCGAGGTATCGACCGCCCATCTCGACCACCGCGGGTTCGGCCCCGAGCAGGGCGATCAGCGGACCCGATACCGTCAGTCCGACGAGCAGGAGCGGCAGACCCACCAGAAATCCGATGACGAACGCCTGAGTGATCGACCGGTCGCGGGTCGATTCCGCCCCCCGTCCCGTATCCTGACTCGAGAGGGCGATCGCACCGGTCCCGAGCCCGAGACCGAGCCGCAGCGGGAGTTGGGCGTAGAGATCCGCCAGCCCGACCGCGGCGACGGCCGCGGGCGAAAACAGACCGGTGACGATGATGTCGACCGTCCGCATCAGCGTGTTGAACGTCTGCTGGACGGCGAGGGGCCACGAGAGCGAGAGCGTCCGCCGCCAGACGGTCCGGACGCGACCGCTGAGTTCGGCCATACACCGTCGGCGACGGCCATCGGCCGAATCAAGGTGTCGGTCCGGGCAAACGCCGAAGGGATTCGTCGATGCTATCCTGCCATATACATATGTAGTTTATAAAAGTGATATTTCTAGCAATAGAAGCGCAGAGGTGTGTCGACTCGAGTAAGAGGTAGCCAAAATCGATATCGGTCGATAAGGACCGAATAACACACTTATAACGATTCTAACCGTGAAGAGACCGGTCGTGGGAGTACGCACTCCTCGAGTTCGCGAGAAGACCAGTTTCAGCAGTTTCGAGTCGTCTACCGAGAATTTCCCGTCAATTCTCGCCGCTCGAGTCGGGAGGAGACTGACGGAACAAACAGTATACTATGAGTTTCGATACGTTATGAGTAGTATCAGTATAGATATCAGAAGAGGACTCTGTGATTCCCGGATGGTGCGTTTACCGATCACGAGGCGGACGGTCACGGGTAGGCCGTGGAGACGGCACCGACCGACCGATCACGGTGAAGAAGTTTCCACTGTTCGGTAACTTCCAATCATATATGAACAGAATGATTCCCGAACACGGTAATTATGAACGATTTTATGTAGCAGCCGTTCGATGCGAGACGTATGCGACTCGAAGACAAAACCGTAGTTATCACGGGTGCGGCGTCGGGGATCGGTCGGTCGACGGCCGAGCGCTGCGCCGAAGAAGGGGCGCGCGTCATCGTCACCGACATCGACACCGAGGGGGGACAGGCGGTCGCCGAGGCCATCGAGGACTCCGGCGGCGACGCCGAGTTCCACGAACTCGACGTAACCGACAGCGATCAGTTCCACGCGGTCGTCGACGCGGTCGCCGAGGACGACGGACTGGACGTGATGGTCAACAACGCCGGGACGGGCCATCCGGCCGGCAGCCTCGAGACCCTCGAGGACGACCTCCGTGACTTCGTCATCGACATCAACGTCAAGGGCGTCTGGAACGGCTGTCACGCGGCACTCCCCCACCTCAAGGAACAGGGCCACGGTGCCATCGTCAACGTCGGCTCGCTGGCGAGCATCCTCGGGCTCCCGAAGCAGTCCGCCTACTCGATGAGCAAGGGCGCGGTCCTGAACATGACGCGGGCGGTCGCCTCGGAGGCCGGCCCGTACGGCGTCCGCGCGAACACGGTCTGTCCCGGTTTCACCGAGACCTCCCTGCTCGATCAGTATCTCGAGGACCAGGCGGATCCCGAAAAAGCTCGCGAGCGAATGATTCAGCAGTATCCGCTCAAACGCCTCGCCGAACCCGAGGAGATCGCGGACGCGATCCTCTTTCTGGCCAGCGAGGAATCCTCGTTCGTCAACGGCCACGGACTCGTCGTCGACGGCGGCTTCTCGGCCTGAGACGGCCCGTTTGCTCGCCCCAAGACCTGCGGTCGGTCACTCCTCACGGACTAGCGCCACGCTCGCAAGCTGGTCCCCCGTGGTCACGGTCGCCTCGCGGGTGAGCGCGTAGAGCACCCCGTCGCGGTCCGCGCTGGCGTCATGGAGCGGCTCGTACGTCGCCGGATGATAGACCGTCCCGATAGCCGTTCCCTCGGAGATGGACTCGCCGACCTCGAGCGACGGAGCCGGCCGGAAGAGCCCGGAGTCGTCGGCGGTGACCTGCCCGAGGTGGTTCCGGGCGACGATCGGGTCGCGCTCGGGGATGTCACCGGGGAGGAGACGGAGATACCGGCAGACGTCGAGCAGGCCGTCGACACCCTCGTCGACGACGTCCTCGAGGATCTGCTTGTTGTGCGCGAGTTCGGGCGTAATCGCCGGGATCCCTTCCTCGGCGGCGGCCACCCGGAGCTTTCCCGCGAAACCGCGGTGGTGCCACTCGTCGGGAGCGTCTTCGTCGGCCTGTTCGGACAGGAGGAGGTCAGTTCCGAAGGCGTCGGCAAGGCTGCGAGAGCGCTCGTCGTCCTCGCGGTAGACGACGTGGGGGAGCATGTTGGGGCTCCCCGTGTGGAGATCGACGAGGGCGTCGGCCGCCGTGACGAACTCCCAGAGCTGGGCGGCCATACGCTGGTGGAGGCTCCCGTTGCTGTCACCCGGCCAGATCCGGTTCATGTTCGGGTTGACGCTGTCGAACTGTTCCGGCGTCGTGTAGGAGACGCGATCGAAGGTGAGCGGATTCGCGACGGGGACGGCGATCACGGTCCCCGATAGCGACTCGAGCGGGAGTCGATCGTGGAACCGCCGCAGCACCTCGGTCCCGTTGATTTCGCGGCCGTGCTGGGCTGCCTGCACATACAGCGTCGGGCCCGATTCGTCGCCGCGATAGGTGTGGACCGTCGTCGTCAGTTCCACGCCTGAGGGCAACCGGGCGAGCGTGATTCGCTCGGCCGTGTGCGTGCCTGCGCTCATGTCACGCCGTTCCACGTCCGGCGGTATGTACCTGCGGCAGGCCGTCGGTGGCCGGTACCGTCACGGTCGGTGACTGGTCGGCGAGTCTCGAGCAGTCTGCGACGGCTCGCGGCTCGAGACCACTACCGTTTTCACTCGTCCTGCCCTCTCTAAATGTATGGGAGACGTTACTGCTACCCTGCACACGAACGAGGGCGATATCGAGGTCGAACTCTACGACGAGCGCGCGCCGCGGACCGTCGACAACTTCGTCGGTCTCGCGACCGGCGGCAAGACCTGGGAAGACCCCGAAACGGGCGAGGAAGTCGACGGTGAGCCGCTGTACGACGACGTGGCTTTCCACCGCGTCATCGAGGACTTCATGATTCAGGGCGGCGACCCGACCGAGACCGGTCGCGGCGGCCCCGGCTACCAGTTCGACGACGAGTTCCACGACGACCTGCGCCACGACGACGAGGGCGTCCTGAGCATGGCCAACTCCGGTCCCGACACCAACGGCTCGCAGTTCTTCATCACGCTCGGTCCTCAGCCCCACCTCGACGACCGACACTCCGTCTTCGGCAAGGTCACCGACGGCATGGACGTCGTTCGCGAGATCGGCGACGTCGACACGAACGCCAACGACCAGCCGAAAGAAGACGTCGTCCTCGAGTCCGTCTCCGTCGATTACGAGTAACGCGTCGATCGACCGATTGCGGACGATTTTCCGGCTGTTCGTGTGCTCGACTCGAGCGCAATCTACCATCCATCACCGGTAGGGAATCCGATATGGTTACTTCGGTGCCACGCCAACGAGCGGTATCACTTGCCATCGACGAACGGTACTAGCTGGAACCGCCTCGAGTCTCGCCCTGGCGCTCGCCGGCTGCGCGGGGGATGATTCGGAAGACACGGAACCCGACGCGAGCGGGTCGTCCGAAGCTGGGGCTCCGAGCGGAGGGACGACGGCAACGATACGCACGAGCGAGGGCGATATCGACATCGAGCTCTACAACGAGCGCGCACCGCGGACCGTCGAGAACTTCGTCGGCCTCGCGACGGGTGAGCGTGCGTGGATCGATCCCGAGACGGGTGACACCATCGAGGGCGAACCGCTGTACGACGACGTGATCTTTCACCGCGTCATCGAGGACTTCATGATTCAGGGCGGCGACCCGACCGAGACCGGTCGCGGCGGACCCGGCTACCAGTTCGACGACGAGTTCCACCCCGAACTCCGCCACGACGACGAGGGCGTCCTGAGCATGGCCAACTCCGGTCCCGACACCAACGGCTCGCAGTTCTTCATCACGCTCGGTCCTCAGCCCCACCTCGACGACCGACACTCCGTCTTCGGCAAGGTCACCGACGTCTCCGCGAGCGACGCGAGTGGAGGCTTGGAAGACGAGCGCAGCGAGTCTTCCAGCGGCATGGACGTCGTTCGAGAGATCGGCGACGTCAACACGAACGCCAACGACCAGCCGAAAGAAGACGTCGTCCTCGAGTCCGTCTCCGTCGACGACGAGTAACTCGAGCGGTATTCGAGGTGCAAACTGCCGTTTTGTAGCATATTTCCTGCGCGACGTCACGGACTGTATCGATGCCGTGAGTGACCGAGACGTTATATCACCTGCGCGACTATGGGCTGTCGAATGGGCACATCTTCGCCGACTGATGTGGATCTCCACGCGCGTCTTCGCCGACAGGAGGTCATCACCGAATTGAGCCAGCAGGCGCTGGCGGGGACCGATTTCGATGGGCTCTGCCACGATGCGACGGCTGCCGTCGCCGAGACGTTAGATACTGAGTACTGTGTCGTCCTCGAGCGGGTACCGGACGGAAATGAGGGCGTCTGCAGAGCGGGCGTCGGCTGCACGGCAGGGGTCGTCGGGAACGCGACCGTCGTGATAAACCGAGACTCGCGGTCGGCGGAGTCCAGCCCCGCCGAGGAGCCCGTCGTCGTCGACAACCTGCGCGCCGACGAGCGAACGAGCGGCCCAGCGTCGCTCACCGATTTCGACATCGTGAGCGGTGTCAGCGTCCCGATCGGTACAGACGACGAGTCGTGGGGCGTCCTCGAGACGTACACGACGGACCAGCGAGTGTTCACCGAGTTCGACACCGACTTCGTGGGACGTGTCGCGGACGTCCTCGCCTCGGCCGTCGAGAACGAGCGGGCACACGCCGAACGCGAGGAGTTGTTCGGCCGGATCTCGGACGCCTTCTTCGCGCTCGACGAGGAGTGGCGGTTCACCTACTTCAACGATCGCGCACACGAACTGATCAACCCCGAGGGGCGTGAGCTGATCGGCACGGAAATCTGGGAAGAGTTCCCCGAAGCCAGCGAACGGGCGTTCAAATCGGAATACGAACGGGCGATGGCCGAACAGGAGACCGTCACGTTCGAGGAGTACTACCCCGAGCCGCTCGACGCGTGGTTCGAGGTTCGCGCCTATCCGTCGGCGACCGGCCTCTCCGTCTACTTCCGCGACGTTACCGAACAGCGTGCGCGCGAACGAACGCTCGAGGAGTCCGAGCGCCGCTACCGGGCGCTGGCCCAGCACTTTCCGAACGGTGCCGTCGGCGTCTACGACCGCGATCTCGAGTATACGCTGACCGAAGGTACCATGCTCGGCGAGGTGCTCCCGTCCGCAGACCGACTCGAGGGGAGCCGAATGCCCGACGTGTTCCCCGACGAAACGGTCACGGACCTCGAGCCGCTGTTCCGAGCGGCCGTCGAGGACGGCGAAACTGACAGCACGGAGACGGCGTTCGGCGGCCGAAACTGGCGCGTCTGGGCGACGCCGCTCCGCGACGGGAACGGAGACATCTTCGCCGGGCTGAGTTTCACACAGGACGTGACCGAACAGGTCGAGCGCGAGAACCACCTCGAGCGCTACGAAACGATCGTCGAGGTCGTCAACGACGGCGTCTACGTCGTCGACGAGGACGGACGGTTTACCATGGTCAACGAGACGTACGCCGAGATGCTCGGCTACACCCCCGACGAACTCGTCGGCACGGACGCGTCCGCGGTCGTCGACGACACGGTGGCCGGGAAGATCCGGGAACTGGAAATCGCCACCGCGGATACGGACGTCGAGTGGCCCTCCGTCGAAGCCGAACTTCGGACGGCGGACGGCGGGACGCTTCCCGTCGAGGGGACCTTCGCAATGTTGCCCGAAGACGACAGTCGATGGCACCGGGTGGGCATCGTCCGAGACATCAGCGAGCGAACGGCCCGGGAACGCCGGCTCGAGGAGTCCGAACGTCGCTACCGAACACTCGTCGAGAACTTCCCGGAAGGCGCGGTCGGCCTATTCGACGAGACCCTCACGTACACGGCCGTCGGCGGGCAACTCCTCGATACGGTCGGCGTTGCCACGGAAGACCGCGTCGGGAGCAGCATAGACGAGCTCCATCCGGACGGCCTGATCGACGAGATCGAGCCGTACTTTCACGCGGCACTCGACGGAGAGACGAACTCCTTCGAAGTCGAACGGTACGGCCGTCACCTGTACGCCCACACGCTCCCCGTCAGGAACGGCGACGACGAGATCTTCGCGGGCATGGTCGTGGTGCAGGACGTCACCGAGCGCCGGGAGTATCAACGAAAGCTCGAGGAATCGAACGAGCGCTTAGAGCAGTTCGCGTACGCGGCCTCCCACGACCTGCAGGAACCGCTCCGGATGGTCACGAGTTACCTGCAGTTGCTCGAGAACCGGTACGGCGACGCCTTCGACGAGGACGGCAAAGAGTTCCTCGCGTACGCCGTCGACGGGGCCGACCGCATGCGCGAGATGATCGACGGGCTGCTCGAGTACTCCCGGGTCGAAACGCAGGGCGATCCGTTCGAGCCGACGGATCTGAACGCAGTGTTCGAGAACGTCCGCGAGGACCTCCAGATACAACTCGAGGAGAGCGGTGCCGAGATCACCGTCGAGGACCTGCCCCGCGTCGAGGGCGACGCCAGCCAGATACGACAGGTGTTCCAAAACCTGCTGAGTAACGCGATCACGTACAGCGGTGACGAGCCGCCGCGGGTCCACGTCAGTGCCGACCGGCGGGGAGACGAGTGGGTGCTCTCGGTCCGCGACGAGGGGATCGGCATCGACCCGGCTAATCAGGATCGGGTGTTCACCATCTTCGATCGGCTCCACAGCCGCGAGGAGTACGAGGGGACGGGTATCGGGCTCGCGCTCAGTGAACGCATCGTCGAACGCCACGGCGGCGAGATCTGGGTCGACTCCGAGCCCGGGGAGGGCGCGACGTTCTCGTTCACGCTGTCCGCCTCGCAAGAGCGGGAGTAGTACCGCAATCTCGCCCGTCCCGACCGAGCGCCTTCCGGATCACCCACGGCGCACCCATTTAGGGCACGGGCGGTATAGAACGCCTATGAGCTGGACAGCCGACGATATTCCCGAACAGGACGGCCGAACGATCGTCATCACGGGCGCGAACAGCGGCATCGGCCTCGAGGCCACCCGCGAACTCGCGCGCAACGGCGCGACGGTGATCATGGCCTGCCGGAGCGTCGAGCGCGGCGAGGACGCGGCCAACGGCGTTCGCGGCGAGATTCCCGACGCCGACCTGCGTGTCGAGGGGTGCAACCTGGGAGACCTCGAGTCCGTTCGGTCCTTCGCAGCGGGGCTCGAAGACGAGGCGATCGACGTGCTGATCAACAACGCGGGAGTCATGGCGATCCCGCGCTCGGAGACCGCGGACGGCTTCGAGACCCAGTTCGGCGTCAACCACCTCGGTCACTTCGCGCTCACCGGCCTCCTGCTCGAGAGTCTAGCGACCGACGGCGAGGAGCCCGCGCGGGTCGTCACCGTCTCGAGCGGGGTCCACGAGAGCGGCGAGATCGACTTCGACGATCTTCAGCATGAGGAGTCCTACGACAAGTGGGAGGCCTACGCCCAGTCGAAGCTGGCGAACGTCCTGTTCGCGTACGAACTCGAGCGACGGTTCCTCACCGCGAATACGAACGCACAGAGTATGGCAGTGCATCCCGGCTACGCGAACACGCAGTTGCAGTACCGCGGGCCCGAGCAGAGCGGGAGCCAAGTTCGGAAGGCGGCGATGAAACTGATGAACACGGTGGTCGCGCAGTCCGCCGAGATGGGTGCGCTCCCGACGCTGTACGCCGCGACCGCGCCCGACGCCGAGGGCGGCGCGTACTACGGCCCCGGCGGCTTCCAGAACATGCGTGGCACGCCCGAGCGACAGGCCTCCTCGGATCAATCGTACGACGAGGAGACGGCCCGTCGGTTGTGGGCCGTCTCGGAAAACCTGACCGGCGTCACGTACAACCTGCCGGAGCCGAAGGAGGAGGTGCCGGCGTAATCGAATTACAGTTATTCTCGAGCGAATGGCTCCGTTGAATTCACGCTCTCGCCATCGGAGTTCTCAAGTGACTGCACGACTAGAGAGACGCAGCGCAAGAAGAGAGGCACGTGCAATGATTACCGACCATCACTTACCTGTTTGTGGATCATTGGGGGTGAACCAGCGGGCAAGGCCATCGGACTGGTCGATCCAGCGTCCCCCATAGATTGACCACTCCATCGTGAGCTTCGCAAAAACCGCGAGCAGGGGAATCCCGCTCTCGATAGCGCTTTTCGCGTCGAACACGATAGCCACTGGCCAGAGTAGTAGCGGGACTACGATTTGTACAACGACCCCCACAACTATCCAAAACCCGATCTGCCGAGCCGGGATTTCAGCGATCATGGGTGCTGAGAGGGTTTTGTACGTGTGATGTACGAAAAAATGACGAACAAATAGAAGTTGTGAGACGAGCAGTACAAGTCCATTGAGGAGAAGTACGGGAGAGGATGTCGCTACTATGGCGGCTAGCCCTTCGCCGAAAAGGGGCCGTCCCTCGGCACCGGTCTCGACTGGTTCGGGATACGAAAAGATGATCAGCAGTACCGAGAGAGACCACCAGAAAACGATCCCCCAGACGAACTGTCCGACAGCGTATGGAACGTTTCGGCGGTATAGTGGTGGCAGCCAGTCGACCGGCTGTATGATACCCGACCGTGTATCCAAAAGCGGAATATTGAGCGTCGGTGGGTTGAAATCCCGATCATCCGGTCTCGGTTCTCGACTCGCAAAAAGTACCAGTCCACTGTAGAGGATGACAATGAATCCGACCTCGAGCCAATACACGAACAGCACTTCATGCAGTTGCCATCCGAGAACTGCGATTCCAGCAAGAGGAAACAAATTACCAAGAAGAAGAAGAGGAAGACTTTCGCGAGGATTTATCTTTGGTTCGGATCTCATCAGTGAATCGTGTAATTGATCACCTTATAAATTTTTTTGTTTTATCCATATACGTTATATATGGTAAAGATACTGTCACGATACCATCCTACTGGAGAGAATAGAAGAAAAAGCCAAGAGAGTACAGTTAAATAAGGAATTGTATTCCATTTTGTTATTTTATGCGAATGTATTCAAGGTTTTAACCTTTTTATATGAAATATATGGAATTGCCAGATGTAGAGTATTGATTCAGATACCGAATTGCCGATACGACGAATCTCACGGATCTAACGACTACAGAAACCATATTTATGGGCAGAAATATCACTAAATGATATTTTTCATTCTAGAATATTGATGTTATAATTGGCTGATTTCTGGATGGTGTAGATCTCCTCATCTCCAGCTATTTTCTATGGCCAAATTATGAAACTCATATCACATAACCCATAGTATACATTTTACCCACCTATTAATAATAAATATATTCGGTAAATATAAAATACTGTACCATAGATCAGGTAGTACATGTCCGATAATGATCGGAACCAAATCCCCAGGCGAAAAGCACTTTTAACTACTGCAGGACTTGGTACCACGCTAGTCGGTTACCCCGGGGTAGCGGCTGCTCAGGACGATACAGATGGTAACTCTACCCGGAGGAGAGAAAATGCCATGAACGCAAACTCCAAATATATATTAGATAATGAATATTGGGAGAATGAAAATGGAGAAGTTACGCTTGAAAATGCAAATACTGATGAGTGGGAAATTATCGTAAAAGAGAAAGAAGAGAATGGAAAGAGAGTGGAACCTCAACCCCCACAAGATGTCGATGTTTACCTTGGAAAATACAAGAACGCAGAACCAGGTTCTGGGGAACCAATTATAATAAACGGAACTTCATCTAACGCTAGAGGAAGGTTCTCCAGTGGAAATCTAAATTCAAATTCTGATGTGACCACGGTCTCCGTAACGACAGCCTCATTACCTAATCTGTATCACACTCTTGCATCAGGTGAAATCCCTAACAGCGCGCCAGCTTTAGGAGGGACCGACTGGGCAATTAAAATGGGGATTCAACTCAATGCTGGAGGGCTATCAGCAGATGCCAACTTAACATTCCAGATTGGAAAAAGCGAATTCAAGGTATGGGGAATAGAGATAAGCTATGGTGAGAATAAGGGTCTTTGCACTGATTGGCGGCCAGGACAATTTCCTGTTTCTCTCGACTTATGTATTGACATTAAGTGGAGTGGTAAAAGTGAGATATCAGTTGGAGGGTCGGCAGACTTGTGTGTACCGCCTGAAGATCTCTGTGGACGTTGGTTGGATTGTCAATACTGTATCGGAGGTATTGGACTTAGCCACACCTTCGACTGGTAGCTGAAAAGCCAACATATTTTAATATACCACATTATATGACGTATAGGATTTTCATACTTCTAAATCAAAACAGGAAATAGATCCAATAAAATGTCTAGCCGTTTGTTCTACATGTATTAGTACTAAAAGGTTGTTTTCATTTGGCAACAATGTACGTCGTCGCACCAACCGTAACGCGAAAGACGGCTCGCTCGAACGGGTACATATGAGCGACGACGACGGCATCCAGCGCGCCAGCGATGTCGGTTCCAGCGACGCGCCGCCGGTCGACGAGAAGCCCTACAAGATCATCTTCGAGGCCAACAAGTGCTTCGGCGCGGGCAAGTGCGCCGAGGTCAGCGCCAACTGGGAGATGTCCATCGCCTCGGGCATGGCCCAGCCGAACGAGTACTTCTTCGACGAGGAGGACCTCGAGCACAACGTTCGTGCCGCCGAGATCTGTCCGGCGAAGAAAGACGACGGCTGCATCCACGTCGTCGACCGCCGGACCGACGAGGAAATCTCGCCCGACCCCCACGGCGACGGCACGCTGAGCGTCGACTGGTAGGGCAGCGGGACGTCTCATCGACGCGAACACACCGAAACGCACATCCCCGGCCCGGGACAACGCTCGAGTGCACTTCTGTGCGAGGGTAGCCAAGCAGGCCAACGGCGGTGGGCTTAAGACCCGCTCCCGTAGGGGTCCTTGGGTTCGAATCCCAACCCTCGCATACCAATTCAAACTGAGAGGCGTCTCTCCGTGACGCGGTACTGACGAGATCACAGTGTCCGACGGAATGACAGAGAACTACTAAGTATCTCACTGGCATATTTGAACATGTGGCTGACGACTACCTGAGACGGACCGCGGTCACCCGTCCGAAACTCACCTCAGAGCAGCAACAGCTGCTTGACTCTACCATTCAGGAGTGGCAGACAGCCTGCAATATCAGTAGCCAAATTGGATGGGGAATCGGTGAAACACGGAAAACATCCCTCCAAGACCTCGCCTATGACGAGGTTCGTGAGAAGACACGCCTCAGAAGTCAACACGTAATTCTCGCAACCCACCAAGCTGCAGCCGCCCTCTCCGGCGTCGAAGAAATCGAGGACCTCGATGAGAACTACAAAACTTCCCGTCCCGAGTTCACCGCAGACACGATAAAGTACGACACTCGGACGATGACATTGTTCGATGATGGCACTGTATCACTCACGACAGTCGATGACCGCATTCGGTGCGATCTCGCTCTGCCAGAGGACGAAGACGGTTACCAGCATCAGTATCTCGATGATGAGGACTGGGAGCTCACCGAATCCACGCTGTCGCGGCGTAATGATGACTACTACCTCCATCTCGGCTTCCGAAAACGGAAGCCAGAGAAGAAAATTAAACAACAGAATGACGCCGAGGACAGGACAGTTCTCGGCGTTGATCTCGGTATCGTCAACATTGCCACCACTTCCACGGCCTATTTCGCGTCCGGACGAGAACTGCGGCATCGACACCGGCAATTCCAAAAGATTCGTGGTTCCCTACAGCAGACCGGGACGCAGTCTGCCCACCGCACGGTCCAACAGATGAGCGGACGTGAATCACGTTACGTCCGTGACTCCCTCCACCAGGTCGCCAACCGCATCATCGAGGAAGCACTCACCCACGACTGTGAATACATTGCATTCGAGAACCTGAGGCACATCCGTAAGCGTACGCCGCCGGTGAAGGACCTGCACCAGTGGGCGCATCGCCAACTCGTCGATCTCGTGGAATACAAAGCAGAGAAGGAGAGAATATCTGTGGAGTTCGTATCGCCGAAGGACACGAGTCGACGGTGCCCAGAGTGTGGACACACGAGTGAAGGGAATCGCGTTACTCAGTCCGAATTCGAGTGTGAGTCGTGTGGTTCGACAGCGAACGCTGACTACGTTGGTGCGAAGAACGTTGGGTGGCGGTTTGTCCGTCGGGGCCTACAGTCGTCTCGGCGGACGGGCGACAGTCAACTCGCCCTGAAGTCAGGAACTGTGACGTCGACTCGGGGGTTCGTCCCGTCCGATTAATCATCGGCAGAGACCGAGTTCACTGACAAGCCCCGCAATTGTGGCGCGAGGCAGTTGATATCCCAACCCTCGTACATCGCGAATACCTCAAGAGCGGCAGCTACAATGCTCAAAGCGAAAGTGCGATAGGTACACTAAACTGTACGTCTGGTCGATGAAATCCTGTAGGATGGCACACTGGCCCGCTAGATGCTCAGTCTGTTCCTACCAACTCACCGGCCGACCGGAACGCGCAGGTACAACCGTTTCACTGGAGCGGGGACAGTCACTACCTGAGCGATGAACGACCAACGGACCGCAGATCACAACGGCGAGGGATCGCGAATCGTGACCAACCGAACGGCGGTCGCCATCGCCGCCAGCTCGCTGCTGATCGCGGCTGTGGGTATACTCCTGGCTCGGCGCGGGCTGCTCGAGGCCGTCGTCGCCCGCGGAGTCGCCGTGGACGCGTTGCCGCTGTATCTCCTGTTCGTCCTCCTCGCAGGTTGGCTCGTAATCTGGAGCTGGGGGCGGCTGCTGGCGCTCTTCGAATGAGTTCCCCCCCTCGAGGGTTAGAACGGATACTCGCGGGGCTCGTGCTGAACCGAGATCCACTTCGTCGTCGTCACTTCCTCGAGGATCTGCTCACCGTTGTACCGGCCCATGCCGGATTGCTTCATCCCGCCAAAGGGAACGTGGGGCTCGTCGTTGATCGGCTGGTCGTTGATGTGGATCATGCCCGTGTCGATCCCGTCGGCGATTTTCCGGGCTTGCTCGAGATCCTCGCTGTGGACCGATCCCGACAGACCGTGGATCGTGTCGTTGGCCAGTTCGATCGCTTCCTCGTCGCTCGAGTAGGGGATCACGGGCGCGACGGGCCCGAAGTGTTCGTTGCAGGCCGCAGCCATGTCGTTGTCGACATCCGAGAGCACGGTTGGTTCGACGACGAGACCATCGTGATCGCCGCCGGTCTCGAGGGTCGCGCCCTCGTCGACCGACTCCTCGATGTAGTCCACGATCTGATCGCGCTGGCTCTCGTCGATGATCGGACCGATGATCGTGTCCTCGTCGGTCGGATCGCCGGTCGGCAACGACGCGGCTCGATCGGCCAGCGCGTCGACGTAGTCGTCGTACAGCGACTCGTGGACGAGATGACGGTTGGTCGAGATGCAGATCTGCCCCTGATGGAGGAAGGAGCCGAAGACGCCGCCGTCGACGGCTCGCTCGAGGTCGGCTTCGTCGGTGACGACGTGGACGTTGTTCCCGCCGAGTTCGAGCGCGGGCAGCGCGCAGTTGCCGGCCGCTTTCTCGGCGACGCGCTGGCCGATCTCGGTCGAGCCGGTAAAGGCGATGACGCGCGGAACGTCGTGGTCGGCGACCGCGTCACCGATTTCGGAGCCGCGACCGGGGATGACGCTCAGGACCCCCTCCGGCACGCCGGCCGCCTCGAAGATTCGCGCGAGCAATAGCCCGCCCGTGATGGGCGTGTTCGAGGCGGGCTTGAGCACGACCGAATTGCCGGCCGCGATGGCGGGCGCGACCGCCCGCATCGAGAGATGGAGCGGGAAGTTCCACGGGGAAATGACACCGACGACGCCGACGGGCACCCGTTCAGCGGTGTTCTCCTTCCCCGGGGTAATCGAGTCCATGTGCTGGCCGCTCATTCGGAATGGGTAGCTCGCCGCCTCCTGCATCATCCCGCGGGCGGTCTGGATCTCCGCCTCGCACTTGACCGGCGCACTGCCGGACTCGACGGACAACAACTCGGCGATCTCCTCGCGGTGATCCCCGACGAACTCGATCGCCGCGTTGATCGCGCCCGCTCGAGCCTGAGGCGGCTGGTGGGCCCACGACTCCTGTGCCTCGGCCGCGGCCTCGTAGGCTGCATCGACGTCGTCCGCGGTCGCCGCCGGGACGGTCGCGATCTCCTCGCGCGTGTACGGATTCTCGTCGGAGATCGCGTCCCGGTCGCCAGCGTCGGTCCAGCTACCCGCGAGGTACAGCGACTCCCAGCCGCGCTCGGGTGTCAGCGGAAGGTCAGTCATACGGGAGGCCTACTTCTCGAGTGGGCAAAAGGAACACACTCGCAGGTGCAACGAGTCGTGGTCGGCGGACGGATCGACGGCGATCGTCTCGTCCCGATCGACACACCTCAGGCGAGGCGTCGCGGGAGCAACACCGCGAGCGGCACGTAGATCGCCAGCGCGATGACGGCCGTTCCAATGACGCCGAGCAGGAGGGAGTCGTTGATGAGCCGCCACGCAAACAGCATGATCCCCGCCGGCGGGAGCGCGAGTCCAGCCGCCGTCCGGTGGAAGCTCCGGACTCTGGTCCCGACAGTCACCGGCTCGAGGTCGTCGGTATCCCGTTCGCGATCCCTCGCCATAACCCCGGGAAGGAACAGGTACGTTCCGATCCCGAGTACGAGCCCGACGAACGCACCGAAGACCGGATCATCGGCCAGTTCGAGGCCGAGGTACGCGAACACAGCCACGTCGACGACGCCGACGCCAATCCCAAGCAAGGCGGGCGACAGCCCTCCCTCGTCGATCGACTCCGCCCCGGCGTCACGTGAACCATTCATTCGTGTGCCGATCGATTCGCTACAGCCATATTATAGTTCTCTGTCGTCCCCGCGAGCCGTGAGCTACTCGTCGTCCCGTTCGCGGAGTTCCTCGCTGGCCTCGCGTACCTCGCGCATTACGCTCGAGATGCGTTCTTCGGCCTCGAGTTCGTCCTCGACCGAGAGGTCGACGCCCTCCACCTCGAGCAGGAACTTGGCGACCTCCGTCGCCTCGTACATGACATCGTCGAGTTCCTCGGCGGTGAAGAAGTCACACATCGCGCCGTAGAGGAAGGTCGCGCCAGCGGTCCGAACCTTGTCCTCGAAGGAGGAACGGGCCTGGTTGACCGCCTGGGGGGTGTAGGTGTCGGTCATGAAGGGGATCAGCTCCGGCAGGTTCTCGCCGATCTTGGTCATCTCGACGCCGGTCTCGGTCCGGAAGTCCGAACAGAGGCGAGCGATGGCCCACTCGCGGGCGGTGATGTAGGTCCGATCCCGCAGGAACTCGTTGACCCGCTCGTACTGCGCGCCGTCCATCTTTGTGAAGCGGGCGTACTTCCGGACGTCTTCCGGAACATCGTTCTCCTGCGGTTCGGGGTCCGGAACGCCCGGCATCGACCCGCCGCCGGTATCTTCGGGTTCGCTCTCGTGACCGCTCGCATCGTCATCCCCGTCAGTCGCGTCCCCGTCAGTCGCGTCCCCGTCAGTCGCGTCGCCAGCGGAGTCGTCAGTCGCGTCGCCGTCTGCAGCGTCGCCATCACCCGCCGGATCGGTGTCGGTCGGTTCCGCGGGAGCTGTCGAATCGGGGGCAGTATCCGAATCGGAAGCAGCCTCCGAACCGGACGCGTCCGAGTCGAGAACGGCGTCCGCATCAGAAACAGTGGTGGCATCAGAAGTGGCATCCGCATCGGCGACATCGCCGTCGCCCTCCGCGTCGGCCGCCGATTCCGTCTCGGCCTCGAGTCGAGTTGCGTTCGGTCCGTCCTCGTCCATGCCCGCGTATTACCAGCAATCCGAGATAAGGGTTGTTCTCGAGCGAGTTCGACCGTCGGACGGCGGCAGTACCGTGTTACTCGAGATTCGCGGTCGTCAGCGGCCGTAAACGGCTCGCGTATGAACGGGAGTTCGACCGGATTTAAGTTCGTGAGGGGTCTTCGGTAGTATATGTCACAGACGCCAGTCGTCGTGAAGGCAGTACGGACGCCACAGGGGAAAGAAGACGGTGTGTACGCCGACGTTCGGAGCGAGGGGCTCTCGGTGCCGCTAATCGACGAAATCCTGGCCGAAACCGGCCTCTCCGGCGAGGAGATCGACGACCTGATGTGGGGCTGTGCCCAGCAGCGCGGCGAACAGGACAACAACCTGGCCCGCGTCATCGCCCTGCTTTCCGAACTCGGCGAGAGCGTGCCGGCGACGACGATCAACCGCTGGTGTGCCTCCTCGATGCAGTCGGTCATCTCCGCCTCCGACGCCATCGCGGCCGGCAACCGCGACGCGATCATCGCCGGCGGTGTCGAGAACATGAGCCGCGTCCCGATGGGCGGTGGCTTCGAGGACATCAACCCCAAGCTGGCCGAACTGTACGATCTCGGTGATCTCCAGATGGGGATGACTGCCGAGAAGGTCGCCGAGGAGTACGGCGTCAGCCGCGAGGAACAGGACGAGTACGCTGCCCGCAGCCAGCAGCGCGCGGTCGAAGCCACCGAGGAAGGCCGCTTCGACGACGAGATCGTTCCGATCGAGACCGAAGAGGGCACCGTCGAGGAAGACGAGGGGCTCCGTCCCGGCACCACCGCCGAAAAGCTCGCCGAGTTGCCGACCGTCTTCAAGGAGGACGGCTCCGTCACGCCCGGCAACGCCTCACAGATCTCCGACGGCGCGTCTGCCCTGCTCATCACCAGCGAGGCCTTCGCCGAGGAACACGACCTCGAGATCATGGCCGAGGTCGGTATGAACAACGTCGCTGGCGTCGACCCCACCGTCATGGGTATCGGCCCGGTCCCGGCAACGAAGGGGCTGCTCGAGCGCAACGGCCGCGACATCGACGAGTACGATCTGGTCGAACTCAACGAAGCGTTCGCGAGTCAGTCGCTGTACTCCCGCGACGAACTCGGCATCGACCCCGACATCTTCAACGTCAACGGCGGTGCGATCGCGATCGGTCACCCGCTGGGCGCATCGGGTGCCCGCCTGCCGGTCACGCTGATTAACGAACTGCAAAAGCGCGGCGGCGGCCTCGGGCTGGCGACGCTCTGTGTCGGCTTCGGTCAGGGTGCGGCGATCGAGTTCGACGTCAACTAAGGCAGTTCGTCTGGACTTTTTGGTCCAGGTTTTGCGAGGAAGGGTGTGAGCGAGGCGAACACCCTTTCCGAGACAAAAGGTGGTCGCGTCAGGGTGCGGCGATCGAGTTCGACGTCAACTGAAGCGCGGTTCGGAGGCCAGCGGCCGAGAACCGCGGATCGCGAGCGGGGAACGGATCGAGGCCCTCACGACGTGCGGGCCTCGAGAAGCGAACGGCGGACGCCGTGAGCAGTGACCCGCGAGCGGCCGATCGATCCGATTTTGCGATTCTTTGGGCGGGAGAGACGATAGCAACGGGCCCAATCCACGTGCGGTGGCGCGCGCTGGGTCGCGGTGAGTCAGTGACGAACCGCGACTCAAAGCCGTGCGAGGGATGAGCGAGCGATGCGAGGGATGAACGGAGTGAATCCCTCGATAGCGAACGGTGACCGATGGGAACCGTGAGCAGTGAGCGAATCGGTTGGGGAGGGTGTGGCCTCTCCGTGTTGCCACGATAGCAGAACGCTCACTATCGGTGCATCCATTTTGATTCTACTGCAGCGACAACCGCATCTCGAGCCGCCGAGAACAAACCGATCACCTCGAGCAAGCAACTAGCGATTTAGGTGCCTCGAGCACGTCCATAGGCGTATGGACCCGCTGCTAGCGGTACTCGTGGGAATTCCGCTCCTGTGGCACCTCGGGCTCACCGCCGTCGCCTACTACGACGCCGGACGAGTCGGCCTCGAGCCGCCGAAAAAGTGGGCGGCGATCACGTTCTGTCTCCCGCTGATCGGCTTCTTTATCTACCTGTTCGAGCGCAGCGAACTCTCCTACGACCCAGAGAGCGACCCGTATCGGGACCACAACTTCAACGTCCATCCCTCGCGGGCCGACGACACGCCGCTGCCCTCGCGCGGTGACGACCGACTCTCGCCGGAGAACGGCGAGGAAAAGCGCGACGAGTAACCGTCGGCGGGCGTCCGAGACCGACGGGTTCGACGGAGTCGGTCCTCGAGCGGTCGTGGATTCAAGCCGCTGGCGGACGAACGAATACGGGATGTCGGACCACGGAACCATCACCCTCGTCCCCAGCGTTCACTTCTCACCGACGCACCGGCGGCGCGTCCGAGCGGCGATCCGCGAGGCGGCCCCCGATCTCGTCGCCGTCGAACTCGACGAGTCACGTTTCGACCGTCTCGAGGGCGACACCGGCCCGGATCTCGCCGAATTGACCCGCGAACTGCCGCCGCCGACCGCGGCCGCCTATAGCGCGCTGCGGGCGCTCCAGCGGTCGGTCGTGCGGTTGTACGGCCTCGATCCCGAGTACACCGACATGGAGGCGGCGATCGAGACGGCCGCCGAGCTCGAGACCGATATCGCGCTCATCGACGAACCGATCGACGAAATCATGCAGGCTCTCTCCCGCCGGCTCGGGCCGCTGACGATCCCGAAAGCGATGCTCCGGATACAGTCGATGGGGCCCGCGGAGTACGCCGATCAGAGAAAGCTGCTATCGCTGCCGTTCGAGGAGATCACGAGCGGCGACGACGTCCAGCCGGCGATCGACCACCTGCGGCGGCTCCTCCCCGAGGTCGCGGCCGTGCTGATCGATCGGCGCGACCGCGCCATGGCGGAGCGACTCCACGCGCTCCGCAGGGAGGGAACCGACGTCATCGCGGTTATCGGCGCGGGCCACCACAACGGTATCGAACGACGGCTCGAGGAACTCGAGTCGACGAGCGCGGATGGCGCGTCGACCGCGACGGTTCCGATCAGAACGCCGGCTCGGTCGGTGACGCGAATTCCGATTCGGTGAGAAAGCGACCGGACGGTCCTGTCAGTCGTCGGCCGGCGCGCCGTGGCCGCCCTCGAACGCCACGTCGGGGACCGTCCCGTCGTCGTTCCAGCCCCGTTCGTCGTAGTACTCGGCCAGCCCCTGCTCGAAGTCCGGAATCTCGTAGGGCAGGGTATCGTCGCCCCGGTCGAAGCCGCGCTGGTTGTTGAAGTGGCGCTCGAGCGTGACGACCTCGCCGCCGAGCGCAAGCAGTTCCTCGTAGTCGGCGTCGAGCAGCGTCTCGAGGCGCTCGTCGGTCATGAAGTCCCGGGAGAACTTACAGAGGACGGCGCTGTCCTTGATCGCGTTGACGTTCTCGAGTTCGACGAGTTTCGGCGGTTTCCCCTCGAGACCCTCCTTGTCGAAGGCGTCGTCGGCGTCAACGAGCGGGTACTCGTAGGGGTAGAACTCGGCGTACATGTGGTCGGCACCGCGGTTCGACGTAGCGAAGGCCAGTCCCTGGCCGTTGAGAGTGCGGCCGTCGTGGGCGGCGAACTCCATGCCCTTGACCGACCAGTTCTCGACGCCGAGCTCGTCGTGAATCCGATCGACGCCCTCTGCGAGCGTGTCGCCGACGCCCTCGCGGTGGGCGATTTTCTCGACGAGGTCGTGGATCAGGTCGGCGTTGCCGAACTCGTCCTCGCTGGCGAGGTAGGCCGCAACGGTGTCGCCCGCCGAGATTGTGTCCAGCCCGTACACGTCACAGAGCTTGTTCGACTTCATGAGATCGACGATGTCATCGATGCCCGAGTTCGAGCCGAAGGCCATCAGCGTCTCGTACTCCGGGCCCTCGGTCTCGAGGCCGGACTCCTCGTCTCGCGTCGGCAGTTTGCACGCGAACGCACACGACGAGCAGGTGCCCTTCTTGTACTTCTTCTCTTCGACGCGGTCGCCGCTGATCCCGTCGATCCCCTCGAAGGAGAGTTCGGAGAAGTAGTAACTCGGCAGGGCCTCGACCATGTTCGCGTACTCCGCGACCGAGGTGGTCCCCTGCGCTTTCATCGGATGCTCGGCCTGGGCGGCCTCGCCGTGGATCTCCATCTGGAGCGGCGGGATCTCGACCTCGCGGGTCGAGTCGCCGTCGAAGGTGATCGCCTTGACGTTCTTCGCGCCGAGGACGGCACCGAGGCCGCCGCGGCCGAAGGCCCGCTCCTCGGAGGTCATGATCGAGGCGAAGCGGACCCGATTCTCGCCCGCAGGGCCGATAACCGTCGTGTGCTCCGAGCCGAGGCCGTGTTCGTCCTCGATGTACTCGCAGGTCTCGGGGACGGTCGCCTCCTCGAGTTCCGGGACCGCTTCGAACTCGACGCCCTCGTCGGTGACGTGGACAATCACGAGTTCGTCGCTGGCACCGGTGATCTCGACGGCGCTGTGGCCCGTTCCGGTGAAGTTCCGCGAGAGGAAGCCACCGGCGTTCGAGGAGAGCAATCCGTCGGTCAGCGGCGAGAGGCCGGTCGCCGACATCCGTCCGGTGAAACTCATCGTCGAGTGTTGCATCGGGCCCGTCGCGAAGTAGAGCCGGTTGTCCGCGCCCAGCGGATCGGCGTCGAACGGGATCCGATCGTGTGCGAGTTTCGTTCCGAGCGCACGCCCCCCGATATACGACTCGAGGACATCATCGATCTCCTCGGTCTCGGCCGTTCGCTCGCCGACGTCGATCGAACACAGCGGTCCCCGTACGTGTTTCATAGTACCATACTGGTAGGCACGGCCGCAAAACGGTATCGGTTTTTCGGGTCAAAATCAGTTCCTTTCAGCCGCCGACAGCGGTCAATTCGCCGAATCGGTACAGCGACCGCCGGCGTCGGTCGCGTCGCACCGTTTGGGTGTTGCTAATCGCGTTCGCGACCGCCGCGGGGTTGCTGACGCTGTGGGGACGTGTGTCGTGGGCCGAGTCCTGGGTGAACCGCTGTCAGGTGTCGGTCGTCTTCACCGCGATGGCGATCGGCGACTCACTGGGTGATATCCTGCCCGGCGAGTCCTGACCATTCGGAGCCCACCGCTCTTGGCGGCCGGACAGGAATCAGCCGTTTTAACCGCGAGTCCTCGAGAGTGGAAAACCGCCGAACGGTTACGTCAACGGTAGCCCACACAGTTATCGAGAGCCGTCAGTTTTTTCCGGCGGAGATGTCGTTTCGTTGCGACCGTTCCAATCCGTTCCAGCGATCATGACCGCCTCGTGTTCGTCGTAGAGGAGCGGCGAATCGGTATCGATATCGACCAGTGGGGTCGTGATCCGACACGAAATCGTTCTACGATTTCGGTCTGTGTTGTTCTTCAGAGTTCGGTGGAGCAATCGCGTATTGTAAACGAGGAACTCACCTGGCTGGAGTTCTACGCTAATGGCATCGGTCTCGTCGACGTAGCCACTGTCGGCAATGCCTTGTGACTCGGCGTCACCGGCCTCCGTATGGGGAATAAATTCCTTGTGGGATCCGGGAATAACTTGAAAACAGCCCGATTCCTCGCTGTATGGGTCAAGTGCCAGATCGAGCGTCGCGGTGATCGGTGGTTCGATCGCATTGAAGTGTTGCTCCTGATGCCACGGGACGCCCTCGTCACCGCTTTCTTTCTCCCAGAAGTGGGATGTCCAGAGCAACAAGTTTGGGCCGTACAGTGAACGGATCTTATCTACGATCTTCGGATTAGTAATAAACTCGTAGACGCACGACGAATCGAGATGTCGGTCATGGCGTGGGGACGCGCCAGTATGGCTTCTCGGGTACTCTCCAGTGAGGATTTCCGATTGAAACCGATCGGCGAACTCCTGTGCAACTTCTGGGGAACACGCTTTGATCGGACCTAAATACCCCTCTTCGTAGAACTGGTCGACTTCTGTTTCGCTCAGTTCGTAACCCGTCGGTTCGGACTGATTCTGTTTTGACGCCATGGATCTATATCTCACCCATCTATATTTAATATTTGTTAATTTATAAAATATAGCCGTAATAGGTAATTATTGCATTTACTTATATTGATTTAATTGGTGGTGCTCAACGGATAACTGTGACGGGGCCAAACGAAACCGTTGTCGCGGAGTACAGTTACCAACGCTATCACAACGATCACGCAAGCATGATCGGGTTCCGTGAAGTCGATCTTGGACGAGATCTGGGGCGGCTTCATCAGTGGTTGAACCAGTCTCACGTCCTCCCATACTGGACACAGGATGATCCGCTACCGAAAGTACGCGATACGATTACCGAACGAGCCGCGAACGAGGACCAAACACTCTATATCGGCTACTTGGATCACGTGCCGATGAGTTACTGGGAAACGTATTGGGCTGTCGAGGATCGAGTCGCTCGTTACTACGATGCGGATCTGGCCGATCAAGGGATCCATCTCCTCATTGGACCGCCGGAGTACCTCGGACACAGTCACGCGAAACCACTGATCGAGACGATGCTTGCATTTCAGTTTCAACACCCCGAGACGCAACGAGTCGTCGTTGAACCGGACGTTCGAAACGAGAAGGTGATTCACATCTTCGAGAAGTGTGGCTTCAAGCACCACAAGCAGATCCAGTTGGACGATAAGAGAGCACAGCTCATGATCTGTCGTCGCGAAACGTTCGAATCGGAGGTATCGGCATGAGCAAAATATACGATGTCATCGGAGTCGGGCTCGGTCCGTTCAATCTCGGCTTCACGGCGCTCGCAGACGGTATGGACAAGGATCTGGATACACTCGTCCTCGAACAGCGGTCCGAGTTCAACTGGCACGAAGGCATCCTCATCGAGGGAACGACGCTCGAAGTACCGTTTCTGGCTGACCTCGTCACGATGGCCGATCCGTCGAGCCCGTACAGTTATCTCAACTATCTACGGAAGCGAGACCGTCTCTACGAGTTCTACTTTTACGAAGAGTTTTTCATTCCGCGACGGGAGTATAACGAGTACTGCAGATGGGTCGCCGAGAACCTCTCACAGATTCAGTTCGACCGCCGTGTTTCGGCCATCCGATCGAACGGGGATATCTTTGAGGTCGAAGCGAGGGATCCGGAAACGGGGGAGAAAACGGTCTATCCCGCCCAGAACGTCGTCATGGGAATCGGAAGCCAACCCTCCGTCCCGAAGCAGCTGCGCGGCCATTCGTCGGAAGATGTCTTCCACACCGCCTCGTACTTGGACCACCGTGAACGGTGTTTAAACGCCGATTCGATAACTGTCGTCGGATCAGGGCAAAGCGCCGCCGAGGTCTTTCAGAATCTCCTCGAAAAACAGTCCGAACACGACTATCGATTAGACTGGATCACACGCTCGCGAGGGTTCTTCCAACTGATCGATGCGAAGCTCGGCCACATGATCTATACACCGGAATACACGGAGTACTTCTACGATCTCGATCAAGAAACGAAAGACACGGTCCTCGAGAGACAGGATCTCCTGTACAAGGGGATCGACCCGCAGACAAGCGACGAGATATACGATCTCCTCTACGAACGATCGATCGGTGCCGGCGATCTAGATATCGGTATGATTCCATGTACCGAAATCGAGGACATCGAGGCGGTCGGTCATGACGACCGCCCCAGATATACGCTCCAGTGTACTCAACACCAGGAGGGAACGAGCTTTACCCACCAAAGTGACGTGATCGTTCTCGGTACCGGCTACCGGCGACCGGAACCGACGTTTCTCGAACCGCTCGAAGAGAAGATCGACCGCGACGAAAAGGAGCGACTACAGGTGACCAAAGACTTCCGGCTGAAGACGAACGGCGTTCCCGGCGAAATATTCGTTCAGAATGCTGAGTTGCACACTCACGGAATAAACACTCCTGACCTCGGTCTAGGGTGTTATCGGAACGCAACGATCCTAAACACGCTCGCAGGCCAAGAGGTGTATCCAGCGGGCAGATCGAGTACGTTCCAGGACTTCAAAGCCGAAGCGTTCCAACGGGACCCGAAGCAACTGATCGATACCCCATCCGGAGGTGACTGACCATGGTCGAATTAACCGGAAACTGCGTCGAATGCGGAACGATCATCGATCTTCCGGCCGACGCGGAGGCCGGAGAGGTTATCGACTGTACGATGTGTGGCAGCGAACTCGAAGTGATCCAGACCGATCCCGTCTCGCTCGAGGAAGCACCGGACCTCGAGGAGGACTGGGGCGAATAGAACCCATCATCGAACCTTCCACGGAGAAGACGTATGGAGACCAAAATTCGGCACTACCGGCAGCAATCGAGTGGCGGGTTACACAGTGGCAAACACGGTGATCTGAACCACGAATCGCGAGGTATCGATATTCGGGAAACGAGGGTCGACTACGAATCGGGCTCAAGCCCTATAGTAGCCACTGAAAGTCAATGCACCCCGATCGCACGACAGCTTCGCGATCGGTGTGTGGATCGTTTCAGTTGGTACTATAACGAAATCAACGAGCGAGTTCCTCGTGTGACTCGCAAAGCCGACAATACGTTTCAGGTACGTCCTAGTTGGCGTTCGACGCTCGGTTTCAACCGAAGGCGTACGAGGCCGGCCGAGACGGTTGTGATCACGGACGGGAACAGCGATCACGCCTCTATCAGTTACCCCTTCGTGGGCCGATCGTCCACCCAGTCGGTTGGAGGGTTCGAGTACGGCAATTGCGTCACCCCCGGAGTGATCGCATGAACCGAGTCCGACCCGCCGAGCGCGAGTACCCTGACCAGATCGGTGGTGATCCCACCCGCGAGTTGTTGTACGATCTCGTGAGTACCCCCTCGCCGTCGGGCGACGAAGGTCCTGCCGCGGAGATTCTTCGGCAGTTTTTCGAGGCTTGTGGTCGCGAAGCGTGGATAGATACAGTCGGAAACGTCCGCGCTCCCGGCGATGACGGCGTCCTGTTGAGTTCGCATATTACTACCGTTCGGGGCGACATGCCGGTCGAAGTCAAACCCGGAACGAAACGAGATGTCCCAACGCTGTGGGGGAGCGGGAGCGTCGATGCCACGGGGGCATTGGCCGCGATGGCGGTCGCAGCGATTCGTACCGGTTGTAGCTTTATTGGCGTTGTCGGTGAGGAGACTGACTCTCGAGGGGCGTACCACGTCGTTCGATCCGACCGTCCTGAGCCGGACGCGCTGATCAACGGAGAGCCGTCGGGTTGGGACGGAGTAACACTTGGTTATCGCGGTCTCCTAGCGGGGCGGTATCTAACGACCAGCGAATCCAGACACTCCTCGCGTCCCGAAAAAACGCGATCCAGAACGCGATCGAGTGGTGGCATCGCGTCAATGACGCGCTTGCAAGCGACGAGTGGACGAGCGTCTTCGAACAAGTGACCTGTAAACCGACGAATATCGATGCGGGTCGCAACGACGACGGGTTGTCCGTCGAGGCGACGATGGACGTCCAGTTTCGGATTCCGCCGACCGACACCATCACGG
This sequence comes from Natrinema sp. H-ect4, assembly GCF_041894845.1. NCBI lineage: Archaea > Methanobacteriati > Methanobacteriota > Halobacteria > Halobacteriales > Natrialbaceae > Natrinema > Natrinema sp. H-ect4. Next base: position 91,777 of record NZ_JBHDYC010000003.1, on the reverse strand, counting down.
CTGTCCGCGAAATAGTCAGCAACCAACTTGAAGGTGGAACCGTCCAGTGGAACAATGAGATCCCACCAACTGTCCAGTCACCACGGACGGACGTTGCCCGGGCGTTCCGTGCATCGATCCGTGAGCACTGCGAAGAGCCGCGTCAGTTGCGGAAGACGGGGACATCTGATATGAACGTCTTCGCGTCAGCCTGGGAGTGTCCGATGGTCACGTACGGGCCCGGCGAATCGACGTTGGATCATGCACCGAACGAACACCTCGAATTGAGCGGATACGACCGATCGATAGCGGTACTATGCGACGTGTGTGAGCGACTACTCACAAAGCGTGAGGAGAGTCCGTGAACAGACGGCTCTTCCCGACGTAGTGGCTTTTCATGGATGGGAGTGAACACCCTCAATCGGAGGTTTGGGGCGTCGGGGATGAGCCGAGTTCGCTCCGGATCCGATCGCGTTTCAGCAACACGAATCCGCCGAGAATAACGACGTATCCGACTATCGTCGCAATCGTAATACCCTCGGAAAGCAAGACCCAGCCAAAGAGCGCGCTGAACGCGGCGGCCGCATACGCGATGAAGTTCATTTCGAAGGGACCCAGCTGTTCGAGCAAATAGAAATAGATGAAGTACGCGACCGCGCTCGAGAAGACGGACAAATAGAGCACCATCGCGAGCGCGGTATCGGTCCAGCGAGCGGAATCGATGGCAACGTCGGGTTGGGCGAACACCGCGATATGGAGGAAGATCGCGCCGAGAAGCATCGACCACGTCTCCATCGTTATCGCTGGCTGGGTTGCTTCGTACCGCTCTGTGAGAACGCTGCCAAGTGCCATGCTGGCGGCAGCAACGAGAACGAACAGTTGACCGACGACTTCAGTAGTAAGCAGGTTCGAGGGATCGGGGCGGGAGATGATTAGGACACCGAAAAAGCCGAGAGCGACACCGACCAGCCCTGCGAGGTCGAACTCCTCGCTGGGAAGGAAAAGCCGTGAAAAGAGAGTGGTGAAAATCGGCATCAACCCGACTAAAATACCCGCAACAGCGCTTGGAACGATAGTTTCGCCGAGAAATAAAAACGCGTTGTACGCACCGATTATGAGGACACCACCGATCGTGGCGTTGATCCAGTCCGCACGGGACCGGGGATACCAGTAGTCGACTGCGACAACGATGTATCCAAGCATGATCAGACTCGCGATGTCGTATCGTACCGCAGCGTACAACACCGGGGGGACCGCGTCCAGTCCAACCTTGATCGCCGGATATGCACCGCCCCACAGCGCACCGAGGATCACGAAGAGAACAGCGTTTCGGTGATTGCTCATACCAAATGAAGGCCGACTAGAGTGATTATTTTTTCTATTCTTTCACTATAGAAGGTTATTTCAAATGGTATCTGGTTAGAACCACTCCAGCGAGGGCTGACGACCATCGAGCAGAACGCTTTTCCGACCAACGGAGCAGCCGCCTGCATGGTCAGTGCGGAGATTGCGTTCGCGGTCGGAGCGTTGCTGTTGTACGGCGGTTGGGCAGTTGCAGGTGGGATCGCGACGCGATCGCTCTCGCCCGTGAACGCGGTGTTTCTCTCCTACGTCGCGAGTCTCGTGATCGTCGGCGGCTACGTACTCACGCTCCGTCGCCCGATCGCCGGGTCGCGCGTCGACATCGCGTTCGCCCTCGTCTCCGGTGCGTTCCTCGCGGCTGCCTCCATCAGCTTCTACGCCGGCCTCGCACGCGGGAACATGGCGATCGTCTCCGCGATCGCCGCGCTCTACTTCGTCATCCCGGCGGTCGTCGGCGTCTTCTACTTCGACGCACAACTCAGCGCGACAAACGTGGCCGGGCTGGCGCTCGCGGTCGTTGCCGTCGTGCTCGTCGCGACCTGATCTCTCCACTCCCCGCTCGAGTTATCGGAGACGGGCTCGAGCGTGTGCCACTGGACGAAAACGACCGGCTCGCCGAGCCCCGCGGGCCGAACGTCGCGCTGGTGTCGACTGCTAACGGAGAATTCGACGGCGACTACACCGGCGTTCCGCACTGTTCGATGGCCTCGCGAACCGCCTCGGTCCGGCCGATGAGCGTGATGTGGTCGCCCTCTTGTAGTACGACATCAGCGGAAGGGACCTCGTTGGTCCCGTTCCGACTCACGAGCGCGATGAGGACGCCACCCGGGAGTTCGCTGCCGACATCGACGACCGTTTTTCCGATGAGGGACTCGTCGGTGATCTCAACCTCCTGGACGTCGCCGGAGCGACCGAGTTCCGACATCCAGTTCGAGAGCGCGGGGCGTTCGATCACGTTGTCGATCGCCCACGCGGTCGACTCGGCCGCCGAGATCGTCTCGACGCCGAGGTCCTCGAACGCCGACGCGTTCGACGGGTTGTTCGCGCGGGCAATCACCGTCTGCACGTCGAAGTTCGACTGCGCGAGCTGTGCCACGAGGAGGTTCACGTCGTCGTCGCCGGTCGCCGCGACGACGATCCGGGCGTTCTCCGCGCCGGCCTCGCGCAACACCTCGACGTCGGTCCCGTCGCCCTGACGGGCGGTGAACCCGTCGTTGCGAAGGTCCTCGAGGACCGAAAGATCCTCCTCGATCAGGACCACGTTTTCACCGCGCGCTTCCAGCCGTTCTGCCAGCGAGCGACCGACGCGGCCGCCGCCGATGATGAGTACACGCATGGGTATCACGTCGAGTTTCTCCGCGATCTGCCGAGCCAGGCCGCCCTCGAGGACGACCGTCACGAGGATAACGAGGAAGACAGTTCCCACGAGCAGGTCCGCACCGGCCGGATTCGTCGGGGCTGTCCCGGTCTGCAGCCGGATGGCGAACAGGGTCGCGACCGACGCCGGAATGATCCCTCGCGGGCCGACGGCGCTCATGAAAAGCGTCTCGCTGAACGTAAATCGGCCACCGCGTGCCGAGAGGAAGACCAGGAACGGCCGCAGGACGAGCATGACGATCGCGACGACGGCCACGCCGCCGAGCCCGAGTGCGAGCAGCTGATCGAACTCGAGCAAGGCCGCGAGCGTGATGAAGACGAACGAGAGGACGAGCAGCGTAATGTCGCCCTTGAACGCCTCGATCTCGTCCTCGTAGGGGAGGTTGGCGTTGCCGAGGATCAGCCCGGCCGTCGCCGCGGCCGCGACGCCCGCCTCGGCGAAGACGTAATCTGCCGCGCCGAAGGCGATGATCGCTCCCGCGAGGGTGAGCAATCGCGCGTTCTGTGGCGCGTTGTCGGGCGAGAGATCGACGTACTGGAGGAGCGCCCAGACGGCAGCCGCGACGACGACGCCGACGAGTAGCCCCGTCCCAAGTCGCTCGGCGAACAGTTGCAGATAGATGTCCGCGTGAATCTCCTGGATCGTCATCGACTTGAACAGCACGACCGCGAGGATCGCCGCCGTCACGTCGTTGACGATCCCCTCCGTCTCGAGGGTCGCCGCGACCCGATCTCGGACGGGGACGACCTTCAGGATCGGCGTGACGACCGTCGGACCGGTCGCGATCAACAGCGCGCCGATCAACAGCGCGATGTCCCAGTCGGCCTCAAGAAAGAAGCGGACGGCACCGGCGGTGCCCAGAAACGCGATCGCTGCGCCGATCGTCGTCAACCGGAACACGGCCGTTGGCGCTTCCTTTATCTTGCTGATTTTGAGGTGAAACGCTCCCTCGAAGACGATGATGGCGACCGAGAGTCCGACGATCGTCGAGAGGCCGCTCTCGCCGAAGGAGTCGATGGTCAACACGCCGAGCCCTTCCGGCCCGATCGCGACCCCGGAAGCGATGAGAAAGAGGACGCTCGGAACGCGGAATCGGGCCGACAACAGCTGTGAGATGACGCCGAGTCCGACGATCGCAGCGACCAGTATGAGTAGATCGCCGCCGCCACCCGCCGTCATAGTCGTATCTGACGACCCGAGAGTGATCGATGCCACGACGCTACTGCCATATCCATTCGTCTCGACGAAATCACTCCAGTGGGTTAACTCCTCTGAGAAACAGCCGTAACGTGGCCGATACGAGTTCCCAGCCGCCAATCCCGATCGGATCCGCGAGGGGGCGCCGCCGTCATTGGCGTCATCGCGTCGGAGACGATCAGTCGTCCTCGTAGATCCGATTCGCACGATCCTCGAACCGCTCGAGGATGACCCGGCGCTTTTTCTTCATCGTCGGGGTGAGCATGTCGTTTTCCTCGGTGAACTCCTGGGGCACGAGTTCGAACCGCTTGATCGTCTCGTGTTTCTCGAAGTTCTGGTTGACCCGGTCGACCTCCTGCTGGATGTGGTCGCGGACCCGCTCGTCGTCACACATCGCCTGCGGGTCGTCGGGCAGGTCGATCCCCTCTTTCTCGGCCCACTCGCGGACGTGCGCCGTGTTGGGGACCAGCAACGCGCCGATGAACTTCTCGCCGTCGCCGACGACCATCGCCTGTTCGACGACCTCGCTCGCGGCGAAGGCGTCCTCGAGCGGGCCGGGCGCGACGTTCTTTCCCGTCGAGAGAACGATGATCTGTTTGATTCGGTCGCGGAACTCGAGGTAGCCGTCGGGCCGCAGGTGAATAATGTCGCCGGTGCGGAACCACCCCTCCTCCGTGAACGCGCCCTGCGTCGCGCCGGGCTTGTCCCAGTAGCCCTGCGTGACGCTCGGTCCCTTCACGAGGAGTTCGCCGACCTCTCCGGGGTCGTCAGCGAAGGCCTCCTGATCGGCGACGGTCTCGTCGACGGTCACATCGACGTTGACCAGCGGCGCGCCGATCGTGCCGATCTTCACGGCATCCGTCGGATTCGTCGAGACGACCGGCGAGGTCTCGGTCAGGCCGTACCCCTCGTAGATGGGGAGTCCCATCGCGTGGTAGAGCCGGCAAAGCTCCGGCGAGAGGCTCCCACCACCGCTGATGAGCAGTTCGATCTCGCCGCCCAGCGCCTCGCGAACCGTCGAGAAGACGAGTTTGTCCGCCAGCGCCTGTTTGGCTGTCAGGATCGGCCCCGGGGAGTCGGCCTGCTGGTACTCGACGCCGACGCCCGTGGCCCACTCGAAGATCCGCTCTTTCGCGCCCGACTCGCTGGCCTGCTCGCGGATGCCGTCGTAGATCTTCTCGTAGACGCGGGGCACGCTCGTCGCCGTCGTCGGGCCGACGATGCTGAAGTCCTCCTGGAGCGTGTCCGGACTCTCAGCGTAGGCGACGCAGGCACCGCTCGCGAACAGGACGAAGTGACCGGCCGTCCGCTCGAAGACGTGCGCCAGCGGCAGATACGACATCGCCAGGGACTCCTCGTCCAGCGTCGGGACGTCGTCTCCCTTGTCCGGCCGTGGCGCAAAGCGCTTCCGGATACCGTTGACGTTCGACCGGAAATTCCCGTGAGTTAACTGGACCCCCTTGGGTTGGCCCGTCGTCCCGCTAGTGTAGATCAGGCTCGCGAGGTCGTCCAGCTCCGTCTCCTCGAGTCGCGCTTCGTAGGCCTCGAGGTCGAAGTGCTCCTCGCCGCGGGCGTAGACGTCGCCGAGCGTGAGGATGTCGTCGCGGTCGTCGTAGCCGTCGATCTCGTCGATCGAGACGATGAACTCGAGGTCGAGTTCGTCCTCGACTTCGAGAACGTTCTCGAGCAACGCCTCGTTCTCGACGACGACGCCGTCGGCGTCGGGGTCGTCGAGCAGGTACTCGACCTGATCGGGTGAGGAACTCGTGTAGACGGTGGTGATGACTGCGCCCGCACCCAGCAGAGCGAAATCGCACTGGGCCCACTCCATTCGGGTGTTGGAAAAGAGACCGACTCGGTCCCCCGTCTCGACCCCCAGCTCGCGGAAGCCGGCCGAGAGCGTCCGGACGATATCGCGCATCTCCGCGTAGGAAATGGTCCGGAACTCGCCGGACGTGGCGGCGGGCAGCACCGAGTCCGTCAGCGACCGCTCGTAGATACCTCCCTTGTACTGCTGGGCCGGTCGGTTCGAATTCCGCTCGGCCGATTCCTCGAACATCCGGGCGAGCGTCGTCTCCCCGATTACCTCATCCTCGTACTCTCGTTCGGCGTCCCGCCAGTTCATATACGCGTGAGAGTAGCTCCCGTGCGATAAAACGTGATGAAACGGGTTTCATCTGTCGGCAGGTTTATCGCTTCCGTTCGATCCGCCGAAACCACCGCGATGACGCCAGCGAACTGTATCTCAACGGAAAAGAACCGAACGTTGATTGTCGTCGGGGCGACTGCTCCGGATCCTCGGGAGGGCGCGTCGGTCGTCCCGAACTTACTCTCGGTGCTCGAGGTAGCCCAGCACGCCGCGTGTGTTCAGTTTCGCCTCCTCGCTCGATTTCTCCGCGCCCCAGACGTCGGTCATCTCGGTCGCATCGGCGAAGTGCTCGATGACGGCCTCGTCGTCCGCGAGTTCCCGACGTTTGTCCGCGACCGCGTCGACCCATTCCTCGAGGACGGTCGCGTACTCCTCGAGGGCCCGATCAACGTTGTCGCCGACGTATCGCGGCCCGAAGTGGGGGTAACAGAAGACGTCCGGATCGAGCGCTTTCAGCGTCTCGATGTCGTCGAGACACTGCTCGAGGTCGAAGTTCGAGGGCGGCGAAGTCTCCCTGATTTCCTCGATCTTCGGGACCCAGATGCCGGCGGCGTCGGCGACGAACACCGCATCGTTCGCGGGGTCCTCGAAGACGACCTGATGTGGCGCGTGGCCAGGTGCCGCGTGAACGCGCAGTTCGTGCGTTCCGAGATCGATGCCGTCGCCGCCCTCGATCTCGACGAGCCGGTCGCCGGGGATCGGCTCCGGTTCGACGTAGTGAGCCCACTGCTCGCCGACGGCGTTTTTCGTCCCGGCGACCAGACGGGAGGGATCGATCAGGTGATCGGTCCCGATCGGATGGACGTAAACGTCGGCGTTCGGGTAGTCCGCCGCGAGAAAGCCCGCGCCGCCGGCGTGATCGAGGTGGATGTGGGTCAGCGCGATGACCGCGAGTTCATCCCGAGCGATGCCGACGTCCTCGAGGGCCTCGCGGAGCAGGTCGTAGTTGGTGCCGATACCGGTGTCGACGACGGCGGGGCGGTCGTCGTCGATGATGTAGACGGCTCCGTACTCGTCCGTGCCGTACATCCCCGTGTCGAGATAGTAGAGATCCGAGCAGTCTCCGGTCGTGACTTCGTGGACGTCTCCGACTTCCATATCGATAGACCGTCATCGCACAGGATAAAAGCTCGCGTCGCGGCCAGCCGATGCGACCGCGACCGTGGTGGGCCGTTACTCCCTTTACACCCCACCCGCATTCGTACGATAGATGATTCGAACCGTTCCCGAACGACCCCCGCTCGATCGAAGGTGAGCCAGGATCTGTCGGATCAGATCAGCCTCGAGCCCTCCCAGTCGTGGCTCCGGGGAGCACACACGCCCGGGATCGTACTCGGGAGCGGCGTCCTCTCGTTCGCGTTCCTCGTCGGCTGGTGGATCGCGTTCGCTGATTCGCTCGACGGAATCGGGATCCTGCTGAGTTTCCTCTTCGTCGGCGGCCCGGCCCTCGGACTGGCGTGGGGCGGATACCGCCTCGAGCGGAGCGACATCGACGCGAATCGGTACGGTCGGATACTCAAGTGGTATCTCGGCAGTGGAGCGATCTTTCTGGCGATCAACCTCGTGACGATAGTGTTCTCCCCCTGGCATAATCTCGCGGGAAACATCTCCTGGGCTCACTTCTCCCTCAATGCGGGCGCAGTGGGCGGATTCGTCGTCGGCTACGTCGAAGCGAGTGCCATCCAGCGCGAGGTTGAGGTGACGGCCGACACCGTCCGTGCCGAACAACTCGAGGACGAGCGGGCGCTCCTCATGTACCTGAACGACCTCCTCCGACACGAGGTGCTGAACTCCTCGCAGATCATCGGCGGTCACGCATCGCTATTACGCGAGCAATACGAGGACGAACGGCTCCGCGACCGTCTCGAGACGATCGAAGGCGAAAGCGACGACCTCGTCGGCGTCATCGAGGACGTGCGGGCGATGCTCGACGCGAACCGGGGAGCCGAAACCGGCTCCGTCGACCTCACCGCGGTACTCGAGGCGCAACTGGCCGAGTGTCGCGCCCAGTTCGACGACGTCGTACTCGAGGCGACGCTACCCGACGCGGTCGCAGTCAGGGGAAATCAGGGACTGCAGTGGATCTTTTCGAACCTCCTCGAGAACGCGATCGAACACAACGACGGCGACGCGCCGCGCGTTCGCGTGACCGTCGACGCGGCGCCCGAGACCGTGAGAGTCACGATCGCCGATAACGGCCCGGGGATTTCCGAGGCGACTCGGGAGTCGCTGTTCGAGCGGAAGTCGACCAACCACGGGCTGGGCCTCTATCTCTCCCAAATCCTCGCGAACAGGTACGACGGCACCGTCGGCCTCACTAACACCGGCCCGGATGGGAGCGTCTTCGTCGTCACGTTGCCTCGGGCGTCGTCTCCCGCGGACGCCCCCGAGAGTAACTACGGCGACCCGGACTCGTCGTAAGGTGATCCGAACTCGTCGACCGACTCCTTCCACTCGCCGATTCCGGACGGATCGAGATGGACGTGTGCGTCGCCGACGTCCTCGAGGCCTCGCAACTGATCGACCAGGTCCGATTCGATGTCGTGGGCATCGCGAAACGGCATGTCGCCGTCGACCTCGACGTGGACTTCGACCTCAAGGACGGTGCCGTCGTAGAAGACGGTCAGGTCGTGAACGCCCTCGACAGCCGGATGGCTCCGCAGGCGGTCGGTGATCTCCCCGCGCTTCTCGGGACCGGGCGCGGCACCGATGAGGTAATCGACGTTCTCCCTGCCGATTTCGACGCCCTGATAGACGACCAGCAGGCTGACGAGGCCGCCGGCGACGGGGTCGAGTATTGGATAGCCGACCAGGACGCCGAGGACGCCGACGATGGCGGCGACCGAGGTGTAGATATCGTTCAGGCAGTCCTTCGCGAGCGCCGCGAGCGCGGTCGACTGCAGGCGTTCGTTGATCCGAACGGTGTAGCGGTAGACGAGGTACATGTCGACGATTGCGAACCCGAGGGCCACGAGGAGCAAGACGCTGAACTCGATGTCAGTGCCGGTGAGAAGTCCCTCGACGGACCGGTAGAGCAGATTCAGTCCGAGGAGCGCGATGACGGCACCGACGAACAGCGCCGTCAGGGGTTCGATCCGATCGTGGCCGTGCGGATGAGTCGTGTCTGGTTCGTCGAACGCACTTCGACCCCAGACGAGAACGACCACGCTGGCCACGAGATCCGCGAGCGAGTGGGCTGCGTCCGCGAGGAGGGCGACGCTCCCGAACGCGAGCCCCGCCGACCCCTCGGCAACGATCTTCACGACGTTACCGAGGACGTTCGCCCACGACGCCCGCGCGAACCCGTCCCGCCCGCCGCCCCCGGAAGCGTCTCCGGTCATGGCTCGGTTTAGAGGCAGTCTAACCTTGGCTCTTTTCCTTCCGCGACTCGAGGCGCTCGAGCACGATTCGGAGCCGCGAGATCGCTTTCGGAAGGACTCGCGAGAGGGCATCCGGAACCCTCATTGTGTGCCCGCGAGAGGGAGCACACGATCGGGCGATGGGGCCCGCCTGACCCAACCGCCGGGCGAGACTGCCGGTCCGTGGCTGGCGTCGATCCCAGTGCCACGCCGGCGAGCGTCGGTCGGCTGATACGGCCTGCTGTCACTGGGTCCCGGCGCACCCGCACGACGGGTGGCGGGTGCGCTGGAGCTGACTGACAGGAGTCCGTATGACGGTCCCTGCGTGACCACCCAGCCATGGCAGACGCACACCCGCTCGTTCGACTCGAGACGCTCGCACTGATCGCCGTCGGCGGCTTCGCCGGCTCGAACCTTCGGTTTCTTGCGATGGAAGCGCTCCCGGACGTTCCCTCGATCGTCCTCGTCAACGCCGTCGGGAGCGCCCTCCTCGGCTTTCTGATCTACGAGGCCGAGTACGCGGGCCACATCGGCTCGCGGGCTCGCCTCGTCTTCACGACGGGATTTCTCTCCTCGCTAACGACCTATAGCACGTTCGCGCTCCAGACTGCGCTCGCGTCGAATCCGCTCGCGCTGGTCGGCATCGTCGCCGCGAACTACGGACTCGGGCTGCTCGGCGTGCTCGCAGGGCGGGCGTTCGCGCGCCGAATCGGGACGCCACACCACGCCGGCGGTGAGACGGCATGAGTGCGATGGATCTCGAGGGGGTCGTCGCTATCCAGTTGTTCACCCACGCCGTCGTTCTCGCACGCACGGCTATCCAAGCAGTCGTCACCGTCGACCTCGAGCCGGCCCACCTCGTCGGCACCGGCGGCGCGATCGGCGCAGTCCTCCGGTACTGGGTCGGCCAGCGGGTCTCCCGGGGTTCGAGCGGCCGATTCCCACTGGCGACGTTCGCGGTCAACGTCGTCGGCAGTTTCGTCTTCGGACTCGCGATCTTCGCGGGCGCGAGCGAGTCGACGCTACAGCTCGTCGGCACCGGAATCTGTGGCTCGTTCACGACCTTCTCGACGTTTTCGGTCGAAACGGTCCGGCTGTACGAGCGCGGGGAGCGAGCCCTCGCGGTCGGCAACGCCGCGGCGACCCTCGCCTGTTCGCTCGCGGCGATCGGCCTCGCGTGGGTCCTCATTATCGCGAGTTCGCTCTAAGTGATGTCCAAAAAACGGCCTCCTCGAGCGAGCCCAGCGAAACACGTTAGCGATCGGCCAGGTATGGTAGCAATCCACACGTCGTCGGACGTTGTGCTCGCGTTCGACCCGCGGTAGGTTTATGTCCGGACTACGTCATTCGCCGCTATGGAGGGTCGCCAAACCGCGTGGCGCATCTACCGCGAGTCGCTGCCGATTCTCGTGGTAAGTCTCGCCGGCGGGATCTTCGCGGGGTCGGTCCTCGGCTCCGAGGGGATGACGGCCGGATTCGAGCGGTTCCCCGGCATGCTGTTGTTGCTCCCCGCCTTCCTCGCGACCCGGGGGAACGTCTACGGCGCGCTGGGGGCGCGCATCTCGAGCGGTCTCCACCAGGGGATGATCGATCCGGAGTTCTCGTGGAACCGGCGGCTCGTCAACGCGGTCGCCGCCTCCTTCATCAACGGGATCGGCATCTCGGTGTTCATCGCGTTCCTCTCGTGGGGCATTCTCCAGGTGCTGGGACGCGAGTCCGCGCGGCTCGTCGAACTCGTCGGTATTATGCTCGTTTCCGGCGTTTTGACCTCGTTCACCCTGATATTCGGCATGCTGGGACTGGTGTTCGCGAGCTACAAGTACGGCCTCGATCCGGACAATTTGATCGGCCCGATCGTCACCACGCTCGGCGACGTCTTCGGCGTCGTCTTCCTCTTCGTCGCGCTCACCGTCGTCGGGGTGGTGTTCTGATGGCGGCCGCGGACCCCGACGACCCGCTCGACGCCTGGACGATCCGGCACATCGTCAGGACGATGTTCCCCATCCTGCTCGTCCTCTCGATGCTCGAGATGGGGTCGGGGTACATCCTGGAGGAACTCGAGGAGACCTACCTCGCGAACCCGACGCTGCTCGTGCTCGTCCCCGTGATGATCGGGATGGGGGGGAACCTCGGCGCGATCCTCTCCTCGCGGCTCTCGACGCGGCTGCACCTCGGGCTGCTCGAGTTCGACCCTCGAGACGAGGTGCTGTGGACGAACATCTTTGCAATTCTGGGGCTCGCGGTAACGATCTTCTCGGCGCTGGGTATTGCCGCCTGGGTCGTCGGCCAGGTGATCGCTGAACCGATGGCGCTCGTCGACCTCATGGTCATCTCGGTGGTCAGCGGTATGTTGCTGGCCGTCATCGCGATTGCGCTCAGTCTCGGTGCGACCTACGTCTCCTACACGCAGGGGCTGGACCCCGACGATACGACGATCCCGGTCGTCACGAACCTCTGCGATATTCTCGGCGTCATCGTCCTCTCGGTGGTCGCGATCGTCGTCCTGAACTGAGATCGAACTCACCCGTGCGAGACGAGACAAACTCGGACGTTCCGGAGACTCGCGTCTCGGTGGTCAGTAGGTTCGCTCGAGAAGGACCGTTCTTCCGTCGTATCTTTACCTTGTGACCAGAGGCACTTAAAGAACGGACGGAAGCAGCGATCCGTCGCGACGAAAATGAATCGAGACTACGCGGACGCGAGTTCTCGGAAGTCCGCCGCGGCCGTCCGCGTCCCCTTCGAGATGAGCACATCCCCGCCGCGCAGTTCGGCGTCGGCGTCCGCGACCAGCAGCCACCCATCGCTAGGTCTGCGGATGGCGATCACCGACATCGTCGACTCGGCGTCGGGAACACCGGCGGTGACCGCAGTGCCGTCGAGTTCACTCCCCGTCTCGACCACGACGCGAGTGATGATCTCGTCGCTCTCCTGAACGGCCATCTGCACGACCGGATGGACGTCGATGTCCCGCAGGACGCCCTCGCTGATCTCGATCGCGGTGTCGCTGATCCGCTCCGTGCTGCTGCCCAGCTGGATCAGCCCCCGCAGGGCGACGGGGTCCGGCGCATCGGCGGCCGCCCGTAGCGTCCACGCCTCGAATCGCGATTGCATCGCGTCGACTTCGACCTCGAGGTTGCGGACCTCCTCGGCGAGTTCCTCGCTGTCGAACAGCACGCTGCTGTAGGCCAGATCGACCGCGAGTTCGGAGAAGTCCTTCATGTGGATTATCGTGTCCACGGCCCGCTCGAGGTCGTCGATGTCGGCCGTCTCGACGGATGGTGCTTCGTAGACCTCGCCGGTCAGCGTCTCGTAAACGTCGCCGATCGACGAGTCTGGGCCCCGCAGAAACGCCACGTCGTCGGCCTCGACGCGCGTGTTCGGGCCGGGGTTGAGCAGCCACTCGTTTCCCCGCCGGAGCGCGATCACGCGCACGCCCGTCGCCGACTCGAGGTCGATGTCTTTCAGCGTCCGCCCGGCGTAAGCAGAGCCGGTGGCGACGACGCCCCGAACGAGAGTGCCCGCTGCGTCCGGCAACGCGGCCCGCATCGCTTCGGGCAGTCCCACGTCCTCGAGGACGATCTTCGCGATGTCGCCGGCGGCGTCGCTGATCCCGTCGGCCGCGCCAACGATCCCGAAGACGGGCGCGAGCTGTTCCGCGTCCGCGGGCTTCCGTGCAGCCATCAGGAGGCTCATCCGCGCGCGCAACTCGAGGACGTCCATCCGCTCTTCCAGTCGGAGCACCTCCGTCGCAAGTGGCTCGCTCTGGTGGAGCACCGCCGAGTACGAGAGATCGATCAACAGCTCCGCGGTGTCTTTCATCTCCACGAGTACGTCCTTGACGCTGACGGGCTCGTACTCGATCGATGTCGACGACAGCTCGCCCTCGAGCGGGTCCATACCGTGAGAGTCGGCCCGCCGACGAAAAAAACGTTTCCCGCCGACGGCTCGAGCGAGCGACCGGGAGACGCGGCTTTCCGACACGGTTTTGCCCGGGCACAAAGAACGCACGGGCAAGACCAATGCTCGACCGGACCTATCTGCGCGAGAACCCCGACGAGGTACGCGACGCCCTCGAGAACCGCGGGGCGGATGTCGACCTCGACGAGTTGCTCGAGCTCGACGAGCGGTGGCGCGAACTGAAAGCACGCGGCGACGACTTACGCCACGATCGCAACCAGATCACCAAGAAGATCGGCACGCTCGTCGCCGAAGGGAAAGAGGAGGAACGGGAGGAAGCCATCGAGCGTTCCCGGGAGCTCAAAGCCGAGATCGAGGAGGTCGAGGAAGAGGGGGTCGCCCTCGAGGACGAACTCAAAGAACGAATGCTCGAGATCCCACAGCTCCCCCACGAGAGCGTTCCGCTGGGGGTCGACGAGCGCCACAACGTCGAGGATCGGCGCTGGGGGTTCGACGACTCGCACGATCTTCCCGACGAGGTTACGCCCCACTACGACCTCGGCGAGGAGCTCGACATCATCGACGAGGAACGCGCCGCCAAGACGACCGGTGCCGGCTTCTACTTCCTCAAAGGCGAGGGCGCACAGCTCGAGCATGCCCTGATCCAGTTCATGCTGGACCTCCACCGCGAGCAAGACTACGTCGACGTGTTTCCGCCGATCCCGGTCAAAAGCGCCTCCATGCGCGGCACCGGCCAGCTCCCAAAGTTCGCCGACGACGCCTATCGACTGGGTGGTAGCAACGAGGAGGAGTACGACGACGAGGACCTCTGGCTCTGCCCCACCGCGGAGGTGCCGGTCACCAACATGTACGCCAACGAGATCCTGCTGGACGACGACCTCCCGCTCAAACACCAGGCCTACACGCCTAACTTCCGGCGCGAGGCCGGCGAGCACGGCACCGAAACGCGGGGCATCGTCCGCGTCCACCAGTTCAATAAGGTCGAACTCGTCAACTTCGTCGAACCCGAGGAGAGCTACGACCGCCTCGAGAACCTCCTCGAGGAAGCCGAGGAAGTCCTCAAACAACTCGGCCTCCCCTACCGCATCCTCGAGCTCTGTACCGGCGACCTGACCTTCGCCAGCGCCAAGACCTACGACATCGAGGTCTGGGCCCCCGGCGACGACATGGACGACGGCCCCGAGGAAGGCGGCCGCTGGCTCGAGGTCTCGAGCGCGTCGAACTTCGAGGACTTCCAGGCCCGCCGCGCCGGCCTGCGCTACCGGCCCGAGCGCCACGAATCAGCCGAGTACCTGCACACGCTGAACGCCTCCGGGCTCGCGATTCCCCGGGTTATGGTGGCGCTCCTCGAGTACTACCAGAACGAGGACGGCACGGTGACGATCCCTGAGCCCCTGCAGCCGTATATGGGCGGAAAGGAGGTCATCGAGGGCCACGAAAAGGTCGGCGAAGCCGCGCTCGGTGCAGGCGAACGAGAGTAACGAGTTAACCCGACTCCCGTCCTGACAGCTACTCGCTACTGAACGCTTCTCGATCCCGTCTCCAGCGCTGCTCGTCGCGCCCGCCGAATCGAGCGGCTGCGGCTCGTGCGTCTTCACCCCCGTCGGACGAGAGGATATCCACGAGTAGTTCCGGGTCCGGGTTTTCCGCCGATTCTGTCGTCATCGGCTCCTCACTTTGTGTCAGTCTATCTGAGGAATGAAACGCGTTCGCTTCATCTACCGTAGAGAAAAACGGCAACTCTTGTCACGAGTCACGTCTCACAGGTGCCACTGATAGCACTCGAGACGGGAAATAACGGGAGAAACCGAGATCTCGTAAGCGGCGAGTCGCCTACAGGTAGTCGATCGCCGGCGGCAGCTCGAGCTTCATGCCCTTGCGCTCTCGGATCTCCATGATCTTCTCGCGCTGGAGGGAGTCGGCCATGACCTCGAAGCCGGCGTTCTCGGTGTTCCAGGAGGCACGACCCTCGGTCGCAGAGCGGATGTCGCTCGCGAACCCGATCATCTCGCCGACGGGCGCGATACCCTCGACAACCATGAGGTCTCCTTCCTGGTACATGTCGTCGACGCGGCCACGACGACCCTGAATCTCGCCGGACGCAGCGCCCATGTGATCATTGGGAACGTCGATACGAGCGTCCTGCATCGGCTCGAGCATCTTGATCTTCCCGTCGATCAGCGCCTTGTGGACAGCGTTCCGGGTCGCGGGAATGACCTGTGCCGGGCCGCGGTGGATGGTGTCCTCGTGGAGTCGAGCGTCGTGCAGACGGATGAGCGTCCCCTGTACCGGCTCGTTCGCCAGTGGGCCGTTGTCGAGGGCGTCCTCGAGCCCCTCGATGAACAGCTCCATCGTCTCGTTCAGGTGCTGGATACCCTTCGTCTGATCCAGCAGGATGTTCGAGCCGTGGATGTGCTCGACTTCCTGCGAGTCGTCCTTGTCCATGCCGGCGTCCTGGAGCGCCTCGCGGCGTTCCTGCTCGGGCATGTCCATCGACGCCTCGCCTTTCTTGATCGTGTCGACGACGTCCTCCGGCAGCGGTTCGACGGAGATGTAGAAGCGATTGTGGCGGTTGGGCGAGATGCCTTCGACCTGATCGCTCGCGCGCTGGATCGCTTCCCGGTAGACGACGATCGGTTCACCGGTGTTGACCGGGATCCCCTGGTTCTTCTCGATACGCTGGGTGATGACCTCGAGGTGGAGTTCACCCTGCCCGGAGATCAGGTGTTCGCCGGTGTCCTCGTTGATCGTAATCTGGATCGTGGGGTCCTCCTTGGACACCTGTCGAAGAGTCTCGATGAGCTTCGGCAGGTCGTCCATCGTCTGTGCCTCCACGCTCTTGGTGATGACCGGCTCGGAGATGTGTTCGATCGTCTCGAACGGCGTCATCTCGACGCTGGAAACGGTCGAACCGGCGATGGCGTCCTTGAGACCCGTGACGGCGGCGATGTTCCCCGCGGGAACGTGATCGACTTCCTCGCGTTCGCCACCCATGTAGATCCCGACGGACTGGACGCGGTTCTTGCCCGCGGTCCCGGAAACGTACAGCTCCTGGCCCTTCTCGAGGGAACCCGAGAAGACGCGACCGGAAGCGACTTCGCCGGCGTGGGGGTCCATCGCGATGTCGGTGACCATGAAGACGACTTCGCCGTCCTCGTCGACGAGGCGCATCGATTCGGCGAGCTCGGACTCCTCGTCACCGCGCCAGATGCGCGGGACACGACGTGGCTGTGCATCGACCGGGTTCGGGAAGTGCTCACAGACCATGTCGAGCACGACGTCCGACAGCGGCGTCCGCTCGTGGAGTTCCTGGCGCTCGTCGTTGCGCTCGAGGTCCATGATTTCGCCGAAGTCCATCCCGGTTCGCTGCATCGAGGGCATGGAGACGCCCCACTTGTACAGCGCGGAGCCGAAGCCAACGGTGCCGTCTTCGACGGAGACGGTCCAGTCGTCGATATCGTCGCGCTCCTCGGTCATCCCGCGGATGAGTTCGTTGACGTCGTGGATGACCGACAGGAGTCGGTTCTGCATCTCTTCGGGTCCTTCCTGAAGTTCGGAGATCAGACGGTCGACTTTGTTGATGAACAGGGTCGGCTTGACGCCCTCTCGGAGCGCCTGACGGAGCACCGTCTCGGTCTGGGGCATGGCCCCTTCGACGGCGTCGACGACGACGAGCGCACCGTCGACGGCGCGCATCGCCCGGGTGACGTCGCCACCGAAGTCGACGTGGCCCGGCGTGTCGATGAGGTTGATGAGGTGGTTGGTATCCTCGTACTCGTGAGTCATCGAAACGTTCGCCGCGTCGATGGTGATCCCGCGTTCCTGTTCGTCTTCCTCCGTGTCCATCGCAAGCTGTTCACCGGCAGTCTCATCGGAGATCATGCCGGCACCGGCGAGGAGATTGTCAGAAAGGGTTGTTTTCCCGTGGTCGACGTGAGCGGCGATGGCGATGTTCCGGATGTTCTCCGGTTCGTCCATCAGCCGTTCACACTCTTGGACGATCTTCTTGCGTCGGCCCATATATACCCCATTACCGCCAGCGGGGTCAAAAGGGTAGTGTTTCGTCGCCGCCGAAATTCGTCGTCTTCCCGGTTTGAACGTTTGAATATCCAATTTGGGTGAGTGAATTGCTCTCATAATGTGAGCCTCCTGATCTACGGTGACGCGACCGTACAATCCCGGGACACCGTGATCCGAACTCACATCGACACCATAGCCGTGCGGAGGGCAAGTAGTAGCCACTGACCGTCACTACACACCTGATCGCACGGCGGAAGCGCGGTTCAGAGCGAACGCGGTTCGGAGCGAACGCGGTTCGGAGCGAACGGAGTGAGCGAGAACCGCGGGAATGCGAACGGTGAGCGAAGCGAGCCGTGAGCGAACGGAGTGAGCGAGAACCGCGGGAATGCGAACGGTGAGCGAAGCGAGCCGTGAGCGAACGGAGTGAGCGAGAACCGCGGGAATGCGAACGGTGAGCGAAGCGAGCCGTGAGCGAACGGAGTGAGCGAGAACCGCGGACTATGCGATCGGTGTGTGAACCGTCCAGTAGATATTACTGTTCACCCGCTCGACGACCCAATTCACCCACACGCAATCGCACGCAAGAGTCAAACCCCGTCGGCTCTTGTTAGTAGCACACATGGACATCCGCGTTCAGGGGCCGGGCCCAACCTCTCCATTCCTCAGCGCCCGGGACCTCTTCGAAACCGAACACGACCTCTCGCTACCGGTCTACGTCCACCTCCGCGACGATCCGGACGAACGAACCTGGGCCGCCCACTACGACGATCGCCACGTGCTCAACATCTCGAGGCAGGCCGCCTCGTCAGCGATGGCCCGCGAACTCGCCCTTCACGAGTTCGCACACATGGCTCGCCACGAGCAGCGACACCCCTCCCACACCCAGTCGACCGAGGAAGTGCTCTATCTCGCCTTGGCCGGCAAGAGCGTCGAACGGCGCAAACTCTCCCACTGCTATCAGATCGCAAACCACATGAAAGACATCTACGCCGACGACATCACGCTCTCGGTCGGCCCCGGCGAGAAACTGCTCTCCTTCCTCGAGTCGAGCCTCGCCGCGGCGGTCGCAGACCGACCCGAGACGCCGCCCCGACCCGGCCTCGAGCGTCTCTCTGCGAGCGCCGACCCGGAAATCACGGCCGTAAACGCCGCGTTCGCACTGGCGCTCGCGGAACGGCACGATCTCGTCGACAGGGACCACCGACTTTACGACCTCGCGCACGCGGCCGCGATGGATGCACCGAAGGTCGACTTCGAGGCGTTCAAACAGCGGTTCCGAGAGCTCGCACGGGAGCCCGACACGAGCTCTTACCGGCAGGTGCTCGTCGACGCGACCCGGGCGTACGTCGGCGGCAAGGGACCCGCGGCGGACTGAGTCGTCACGACCCGAATCGCGACGATGACCGGCGTGACCGGCCGACTCGAGTGGATACCTGAAACGGCGGTTCATCGAAGCGTTGACCGTACGCTTCAATCCGAACATTTATTGTTTGAGGGAATAAAACCGTGGAACATACTAGTGATGCTCTCGGGA
Organism: Natrinema sp. H-ect4; assembly: GCF_041894845.1. Lineage (NCBI taxonomy): Archaea > Methanobacteriati > Methanobacteriota > Halobacteria > Halobacteriales > Natrialbaceae > Natrinema > Natrinema sp. H-ect4. The sequence continues at coordinate 72,881 of NZ_JBHDYC010000003.1, read as the reverse complement.
ACGGACTGTGAAAGGACGAACGGGGACGGCTTTTCCGACGAGCTAACGCGGTTGAAACGACAGGGAGCGAGCGTTCTCGTCGTAGGCTCCGTCCAGCCTGACCAGCGTCGAGATACCTGTCAACGGCTGCTAGGTTGTGGGGCCAGCCGTGTCCGGCGACGCGTTCTGGTCTCGACGACCGGCGAACCACACCCCGTCTCACACTTCGTCGACGACGGGAGTTCGGAGACGCTTTCGGTTATCGCCTACAACACGCAGGCGCGCAGTGCCGCCGCGACCGCCCCGGATGTTTCGCCGTCGATCGAACCGTCGACGACCGATGTCGATACCCTCGCCGACCTCGGCATCGCCATCTCGAGTGCGATCGAATCCTTCGAAGCCACCGCCGACGTGCTCGAGCCGTCCGAGGTCAGGGTCGGAATCAATTCGTTGCTTCCCCTCCTCGAGGAGTACGGCAGACAGCGAATGTTCAAGTTCCTGCATTTGATCAACGGCCGAACGAGGACCATCGACGGGATGGTGCACTATCACCTCCCGGTCGAACGGGATGCGCAGGTCGTTCCAGTCCTCTCGCCGCTTTTCGACGTGGTCGTCGAACTTCGGGAGCAAAACGGCGACTACCAGGAGCGGTGGGATATCGACGACGGGGCCTACAGCTCCGGCTGGCTGCCGGTCGATTCGGAGTAACGGTCGATCGCTAGAAACGGTCCATAGATACGGTCTCGAGAAGCGCCACGATCGATCGCACAGAAGCCGTATGACTCACACATCCGACTCAATAACGCCGAAGTTCGAGCCGACAGCTGACGGGCTCGAGATAATCGATCCGATCGAACGACACCGGTATCGGTTGACGACGAACGAACCGGTTTCGCTCGAGTCAGCTGCTACGGATCAAATCGGATTTCCTATTGATGCAGCGATAGCGGTTACAACTGGTTCGATTACGCTGCCAACTACCGACCATGTCCTCATTCGTGATTCGGACAATACCATGGTTGCAAAAGTCCCTCCAAGCGAGCAGGTGGACCTCTCGCACGGAGAATATACGCTAGATATATCGGGACCCATGAAAGTCTATGCCAAGGTCGATAGCTCGGTCGACATTTACTCAGATAGTGAACAAACATATGTCAACCTCGGCGATTCGACACAAGTGATCCTTGGTGCTCGATCATTCCATGAGCGACCAGCAGGGACGATTACAACGACAACTGACCCAGAAGACGTTATGGCGGCAGTGTCTGCCTTTGGTTCAGCACTAAAAACGACGACCCCAGAACGGACCTATCCGACACTTCGTGGACACCCGCCCCGTCTCGAAATTGGTGACGATCTTCATATACCCAATAAATTCGATCGGGAAGAAATAGGAATCCGCATAGAAGTTCCTGCAACGCTACAAAACACCTTCATCGCTGCACCACTAGCGTATTATCTTGGTGCAGATGTAGTTCCAGGTACAAGTCCTGAATTAATTACTGAATCGGGCTATAGATATTCATTTGATTGCGGAAACGGCTTTGATACAGCAGTGAAACAAGTACTGAAACAGGTATTCTTTCTCGATTGCGTCGTCCGCACGGAGGGCACGACTCCCTTTCCACTGCACGAACGCGAGATGGTCGAATCGGTCCTGGAGTTTGAACCCGAGGTTGCGTACGATCAACCACTTGTTGAACGGGTGGAAACATTTCTCGATGTACCATACTCAACTTTGCAACCGTATCTTCCGAACTGGCAACTCGAGACGCAATTTGAACCCACTGCAGAGTACATCGAATTCCTCCCTTTCGTCACCAATGATCTCGCTGTCGTCAAAGTTCAAGACCAATCCGATAGTTCGTCAGTGATAGATCCAGCAGCAAAAAAAGCGGTTAACGAATTCACTCGGGATAGTAGTGATTTCGTTCGTAGTGCGAGTTCTCAGAACATCCGCGGGAATAAAGCTATATCTATATCTAATAATCTACCACAACTGCCAACGATCCTACAATCTTGGACTGGAATTGATAACACGGAAATAACTAGTACAGTTCCATTGGTATCATACGAAAGTAGTATCGGACGGACACCGAAGGACGGTCCTATTGAAATTGAAGTCATATGTAATGACAATGATATGCGAGAGGAACTTGAGAGTGTTAATGGAACATACGGAACCCGGAAAGAACTACCGTTTGAAACAACTATTCACTACGATCTCACGACATCTGCTCTTGCGGAGGTACTGGCGAGGGACAGCGACTTCCTACATTATATCGGACATATAGATACTGAGGGGTTCCAATGTTCAGATGGAAAACTAAATGCCGCGACGGTTGACACAGTCGGTGCGAAGGCGTTTTTACTAAATGCATGTCAATCTCACGAACAGGGGTTGCACCTTATTAAAGCCGGAAGTATCGGTGGAATAGTAACGTTTGGCAACGTTGTTAATAGTGGTGCAGTGAGTATAGGAAGCCTCATTGCTCAGTTATTGAACCTCGGATTTCCGCTATACGGAGCACTTGATATTACCCGTCAAGAGAATGTCCTTGGACAACAGTACCGAATGGTTGGTGATGCACGAACGACGATAGCACAATCGGAAACACGTATACCAAACGTATGTTTAGTGAATGATGAAAAAGAAGATACTAGAGCGGATGTAGTACCTTATATTTCAGCTGAAATTAGAAGAGGTGGTGTCTTCTTTCCCTACCTAGAACCAGTTGATCTGTATAGTGTGATTCCCCATAGGATAGAGAAAGTATCAGTTACAAATGCACAACTAGAAGATTTCTATAGTGAGGGAGAATTTCCGGTATTGCTTAATGGGGAAGTACAATGGAGTGGCGAACTGCTTTCTGATAACGTCTAATTCTTACGGGCCCAAGAAGATCGAACTGTTTGCTGCGACATTTCCAGCCTGTCCCAGTAGCAGCAGAATCGTGAACAGGGCGCCGATCATTCGCGGGTGGTTCTTCAAGTACTGTGTAATGTCCGTCATGGTACACTCGAAGTATAGTACCAGGCTGTAATTAATTTATTTTAATATCTCTTTCAAAGGATAGATAATACCAATATGATAGACTACTTGTTGAAACAGTATTAAACGAATTAGTAGAACAGCAAATACGAATAGCACCTCACTGGTGGTATTCGCAATCCAACTCCGAGCCGCTGTACCACCACTCGAGCGTCACTCGATGGGGTCTGTCAGGGTGAGATACCGGATGGAAATCCGAGAAAGTGCTCTAGTAGCCACTGCAAGTCACTGCACACCTGATCGCCCGACAGCTGTGCGATCAGTGTGTAACTAGTTGCAGTTGTTACTATAGTAGAGCGGTTCGAAAATCGATGGCACTACTCCGAGTGGAAGGCCGACCGAAAAACGAATCGACAAATCGCGTTAGCGGGCGGCTGCCGCGACGCGCTCTTTCTCTTCTTTCTGACTGACGGCGTACGTCTGGACGTCGTAGTTGGCCGCGCCGATGAGCTGGTCGGCAATTGCCTCCTCGATATCCGTCGTCGTCTTGAACGACGAGTTGTAGACGCCGTCTGCGAGGAACTTCAGGGCCTGGTCGACCCGACGCTGCGGGGCGACGTCGACGGCCTTCGGGACCGAAATTCCACCGTACTTCAGGCGGACGGTCTCCTCCCGCGGGGCCGCGTTCTCGACGGCCGTCACAAGCACCTGAATGGGGTTGTCTTCGGTGCGCTCGTGAACGAGCTCGAACGCGTCACGGACGTGGTTGAGCGACTGCTGTTTCTTGCCCGTGTTCTCCTCGGTCTGCATCAAGCGGTTGATGAAGCGCTCGACGATCGAGATTTGGGACTTCTTGAACTGCTTGTTGGCGTGACGGCCCGCGGTGTGAGCGACGGGAGTCACCGTGATGTAGCGCTCGGTCGAGGGATCGGCGTACTCGAGTTCGCCGACCTCCCACGTGCCGAAGAGCTTCGCCGAAACGTCTGTGCCACCGGCCGGCGCGTCCGGATCCGGTTGATCTTCTGCAGCCATGATTATCGCACCGGTTTTTCCGCGTTCCCGCGAACGAGTTCTTTCAGTGCGACGCCATTGACCTTGTCGACCTTGTAGTTGACACCGGAGAGGTCGCCCATCGCACGACCCTTCGCCCCACCGATCCCGGCGATGGTGACTTCGTCGTGTTCGTCGATGAACGAGATGGCACCGTCACCGGGACAGAACGCGGTGACCTGCTTGCCGTTCTTGATCAGCTGCACTCGGACGCACTTTCGGATCGCCGAGTTGGGCTGTTTGGCCTCGATGCCGACCTTTTCGAGTACGATACCGCGAGCCTGCGGTGCACCCTCGAGTGGATCGGACTTCTCGCGAAGTCCACGGGCGCGGCGCGCGTAGTCAGAGTCGGACCACCGCTGATTCTGGCGGTCCTTCTTGAGCTTCCGCGCGGCATATTTGCCGTTTGCCATGGAGGTCGCTATCCGACGAAGGCACTTAAGCGACCCGTTTCGACTCCGCGTGACGGCTCGAGATCGCTTTAGGAACATCGCTCGCCGAATCTGCGGGCGTTTCGCCGGCTCGAGTTACGCCCGGAGCGCGGGTTAGCGACGTTCGGCGGGCGAGAGGTCCCCGAACGGAAGATCGACTGCGAGCAGTCGATCGATTTCAGAGACTGTCGCCTCGAGGGAGACGTATCGGCCAAAAATCGCAGCGAGGCGCAAATCAGATGAGCTGGACGTCGTCGATCCCGAAGTGGCGATCCGCGAGCGTTCGGGCGGCATCAATCGTCCGACCGTTCGTTCCGATCGCGACGCCGTGGTCGTCTTCGGCGACCTCGACGTAGGCGACAGTATCGTCGTTTTCGCTGATGGTGACGTTGTAGACGGCCGCTGGCGCGAGGACGTTTGCGACGAACGCCTCGGGATCGTCCGCGCCTTCGACGAGACGAACCTGCGCATCGACCCGGTCCTCGAATCGCTGGACCGTCCGACCGCCGGGGCCGATCGCCTCGCCCATTCCGCCGCGTTCGACCACGATCAGGAGCCTGTTACCGCCCTCGGTGATGAGACAGTCCCGACCGTCGACGCCGGTCACGTCCTCGAATGCACCGAGATATTGGCGAGCGTCGTCGTCGAGGGTAACACCCATCGATCAGTCGGCCTGACCGCTCCCGGAGGTGGTCGATCCCATCCGGAGATCGACATCGCCGGTGCCGAGCTTGATCGGCTTGCCGACGATGACGTTCTCCGTGACGCCGTCGAGATCGTCGATCTCGCCGTGGATAGCGGCGTTGAGCAGGTGGTTGACCGTCACCTCGAACGCCGCGCGTGCCAGCACCGAATCCTTCGAGCCCGAGATGCCGTGGCGGCCGATCGACTCGACCTCGCCGCGATTGGTCATCATGTCCGCGACGAGCATCAGGTGCCGGACGTTCACGTCGTCCAGTCCCTGCTCGGCGAGCGTGTTGTTCGTCTCCTCGATGATCGTTTCGCGAGCAGCCTCGATGCCGAGGTTGCGGTGGATCTCGTGGATGTTGTTACACGTCGTCCGCGAGGCATCGACGCCCTCGATATCGAGGGCGTCGCCGAAGGCCGATCCCTCGGTGTAGAGGACGAACTCCTCGCCGTCCTCGAGTTCCTCGCGCCGGATGACGACGCGGGAGACCTCTTCGATCCCCTTGAACGTGATTTCGCGGAGCTCTTCGACCAGCTGGAGGAGATCGCGGTAGGACGGTTCTTCGGGGCCAAACTCGATGCTGGCACCCTGCTGGACCGTCTTGACACCAAGGGAGTCCTCGATGATCTCGGCGACTTCCTCGGCCGTGATCAGCCGCTCTTGCAGCGTGTCCTCGTTGAGCGAGATTTGAACGCGCATGTCCGCGACGTTCGTCGAGACGTCGCCCAGTGCGAGGATCTTGGTCGCCTCGATGCTCCAGACGACCTCGTGGGCCTTCTCGCGTTCGGTCGCGTACTCGTCCTCGAGGTAGACGGTCATCATCGGCGTGTCCGGGGTCTTCCGGGCGTCGACCAGCTCGATCAGCCGAGGCAGCCCCTGGGTCACGTCGATCTCTGCGACACCCGCGTAGTGGAACGTGTTCATCGTCAGCTGGGTGCCGGGTTCGCCGATCGACTGGGCCGAGACCGTCCCGACGGGGTCGAGCGGGGGAACTCGCGTGTTCAGATAGCGGGTCTCGACGGCCTTCGAGAGTTCGTCGGCTTCCTCGACGGTCGCGCCCTCGCGGCTCTCGAGCGTCTCGTAGACCTCGTCTTTGAGTCGCCGTGGGAGGTCGGTGTCCTCGACAACTGCGATCGTGTCGTCGTCAACATCGTAGTCGACGCTAGTCATCCGAGCTCACCCCCACGTCCTCGGCGAGGCGATCGTCGGCGTGTTCGGAGAGGTTCGTCGGCTGTGGTCTGGAGCCGAGGAACTCGTCTCGTTCCTCCTGAGAGGCAAACTCGGAGTCGAGTACCTGACTGGCGATGTTTTCGACGTCGATGTCGTTGTCGTCTCCGGAGGAGACTTTGACCGGCGACGTGCCGTCCTCGCCGAACTCGAACTGGACGATCGTGTCCGAGGTGTCTCGAACGGTACCGTCGTACTGGGACTCGAGTTCGGAGAGGGCGTTGATCAGCCGACGCTGCAGGTAACCGGACTTGGAGGTACGGACTGCGGTGTCGACCAGGCCCTCACGACCACCCATCGCGTGGAAGAAGAACTCCCGCGGGGTGAGGCCGCTCGTGTAGGAGTTCTCGACGAAGCCGTGTGCTTCAGCGGAGAGGTCGTTTGGCTCGTAGTGGCTGAGGGTCCGATCCTCGTACCCACGGTTGATCCGCTCGCCCCGAACCGCCTGCTGGCCGACCGCGCCGGCCATCTGGGTCAGGTTGAGCATCGATCCGCGGGCACCGGAGTTGGCCATGACGACGGCTGGATTGTCGTCCTCGAAGTGCTCGTCGGCGATGTTCCCGGCGTTGTCACGCGCACGCGAGAGCGCCTGCATAATCTTCATCTCGAGGGTCTCGTCGATCGTCCGGCCGGGGAGACTCTCGAGTTCGTTGTTCTCGTAGGCCTCGATCAGCTCTTCGACGCGGTCGTTGGCGTCGTCGATCGTCTCGTCGATGCGAGACTGGGCTTCCCCGGGGATGGTCTCGTCGTCGATCCCGATCGAGAACCCGAAGTGCATGATGGCGCGCATCGCCAGCGTCGAAACTTCGTTAATGAAGATGCGCGCGCGGGTGTTGCCGTAGACTTTCGTGATCGTGTCGACGATCTCGCCGCCGAACTCACCGACCTCGTCCTCGGCGATGGTACCCTGGAGCAACTGGCCGTCTTCGATGACGACTTCGTCGCCGACGGTACCGGTGAACTCGAGGTTCAGGTCGTCGGGCAGCAGTTCGGAGAAGACGTCGTAGCCGGTCCAGAACGGCGTTCCCTCGTCGTCGATCCCGCTCGGTTCCGGCAGTTCGTCGATCCGGGTGGCACGAAGCAGGTCCAGCGCCTGCGTCTCGTTGAATCGGGGGTTGTCGTGGGTCAGGAGGTACATCCCGGAGATGTGGTCCTGAATGGCCCCGATGATGTTCTCGCCAAAGCGCGGGGAGAGGATCTGTTCCTGAACGCGCATGAGGACGCGGGCCTCCGCGCGGGCCTCCTCGTTCTGGAGGGCGTGCATGTTCATCTCGTCGCCGTCGAAGTCGGCGTTGTACGGCGGACAGACGACGGTGTTCAGCCGGAACGTCTTGTACGGCATGACCACGACCTCGTGGGCCATGATCGACATCCGGTGGAGCGACGGCTGGCGGTTGAAGATGACGATGTCGCCGTCGATGAGGTGGCGGTTGACCTCCCAGCCGGCCTCGACCTTCTCGGCGAGCTGTTCGCAGTTCTTCTCGGTCACCTTGAGCCGGCGGCCGTCTGGTCGACGGACGTAGTTCGCACCGGGGTGACCCTCGGGGCCGTTCGAGACGAATCGACGGGCGTCCTCGAGGTTGCGCTCGGTGACGTTCATCGTCTGGGTCATCTCCTTGGCGACGCGGTCCGGAACGCCGACCTCGTTCAGCGAGAGGGTCGGGTCCGGCGAAATGACGGTCCGGGCGGAGAAGTTCACACGCTTGCCCGAGAGCGAGCCTCGGAAGCGACCCTCCTTGCCCTTGAGTCGCTGGGAGAGGGTCTTGAGGGGGCGGCCGGAGCGGTGTCGCGCCGGCGGCGTTCCCGAGATCTCGTTGTCCATGAACGTCGTGACGTGATACTGGAGCAGTTCCCAGAGGTCCTCGATGATCAGCTGGGGTGCGCCGGCCTCGCGGTTCTCCATGAACCGCTGGTTGATCCGAATGATGTCGACCAGCTTGTGGGTCAGGTCGTCCTCGGATCGCTGCCCGTTGTCGAGCGTGATCGACGGTCGCGCGGTGACCGGCGGGACGGGGAGAACGGTGAGGATCATCCACTCGGGACGGGACCGCTCGGGGTTGATCCCCAGTACCTCGATGTCCTCGTCCGGAATATTCTCGAACCAGTCCCGGATGTCGCTGGGCATCAGCTTGTTCGTGTCCTCCTCGGTCAGGTCGATATCAAGAGCCTTCTCGATGGCCTTTCGCTGGCTCTCGCGCGGACGGAAGGAGCCCGAAAGGATCTCGTTGACCCGCGTGAGTTCGATCTCGGTTTTTTCGGCGAGTTCGTCCGGCGTCGTCCGGTCGATCCCTTCCTCCTCATCGCCCTGCATCGCGCCGGCGATGCGCTGGGAGTACTCGCTGGTGAGGACCTGCTGGACCTCGTAGTAAGTCGTCGGCTTCTCGTGGTCGATGTCGTACTGGATTTCGCCACAGAACGGACAGCGGTCCTTCTTCCGAGCCTGCCGAATCGCGGCCTTCGTCACGTCGTTGAGATCCCGGCTCAGTTTCCGGGACTCGTCGAGTTGACCGCGGAACTCGTCGCGTTCGTCCTCGGTGAGGAGGAGTTTCGAACACTCCCGACAGGTCCCTCGCAGGAGCCGTCGGATGAGTTTCGTAAAGCCGACGTGGATGACCGGCGCGGCCAGTTCGATGTGACCGAAGTGGCCGTTACACGAACCCGAGTGCTTCCCGCAGGTCTTGCACTCGAGGCCGGGGTCGATCACGCCGAGCCGGGGGTCCATCAACCCCATGTCGATAGGGAACCCGTCGTCGTCGTACGTGTCGGCGGTGATGATCTTCGTCGCGCTCATCTCCCGGTATTCCTCGGGCTCCATGAGCCCGAAGGAGATCGCTCCGATGTCTTTTGGTGTCGTATCTTGCATGGGTTAGACGGCGTCCTCCAGTTCGAGTCGCGGTGCGATACCCAGCGCCTTCATCTCGTCGAGCAGGAGCTTGAACGCGTAGCTCATCTCGATCTCGTGGATATCGGTCTCCTCGTCGCAGTTCGGACAGTAGACACGCCGTTGTTCGACGTTTTCGACCGCGCTCATCCCGCAGTTCGCACAGACGTGGATGAACTCGCGGTCGGACTCGTCGAGCAGTCGTTCCTTCAGCGTCATGGCCGCCCCGTGGCCGATGAACACGTCGCGTTCCATCTCCCCGATACGGAGGCCACCCTCGCGGGCGCGTCCCTCCGTGGGCTGTCGGGTCAGCACCTGCACCGGCCCGCGCGAGCGGGCGTGCAGCTTGTTCGAGACCATGTGGTAGAGCTTCTGGTAGAAGATGACCCCGACGAAGATCTCGGCGTCGATCTTCTCGCCGGAGATACCGGAGTACATGGTCTCCTTACCGGCCGAATTGAACCCGGCGTCCTCGAGCCCACCGCGAAGTTCGTCTTTGCCCTCGCCGAGGAACGGCGTCCCGTCGACGCGCCGTCCCTCCATCGCGCCGAGTTTCCCGCCAATCATCTCGAGGATGTGGCCGACGGTCATCCGCGACGGTAGCGCGTGCGGGTTGAGCACGAGGTCGGGAACGACGCCCTCCTCGGTGAACGGCATGTCCTCCTGGGGTGCGAGGTGGCCAATGACACCCTTCTGGCCGTGTCGTGACGCGAACTTGTCCCCGAGTTCGGGGATCCGCTCGTCGCGCACGGAGACCTTCGAGAGCTTCGAGCCGTCTTCACCCTCCATGAGGGTGACGGTGTCGACGATCCCCGACTCGCCCGAGCGCATGGTAACGGAGGTTTCACGCCGCTTCTGGGGCGAGAGTCCGCCCATGTCGTCTGGCTCTTCGAGGAATCGCGGCGGGCTCGTCTTCCCGAGCAGGACGGAGTTTTCGTCGACCGTCGTCTCGGGGTTGACGAGGCCGTCCTCGTCGAGGTGGGTGTACGCTTCCTCACCGCGGGCACCGCGGACATCCTGGCTTGGAATCTCGAAGCGATCCTCCTGGCCACCGGGGTAGCGGCGCTCCTCGCCCTCGTAGGTGCGGAAGAAGTGCGAGCGAGCGAGCGCGCGTTCGACGCTGGCCTTGTTCATGACCAGCGCGTCCTCGATGTTGAACCCCTCATAGCTCATCACGGCGACGACGAAGTTCTGGGCCGCCGGCCGCTCGTCGTAGCCGATCTGCTCGGTCGTCTGGGTCTTCACCATCGAGAGCTGCGGGTAGTGCAGCAGGTGCTGGCGCGTGTCCGGCCGGATCCGGTAGTTCGCGCTCGGCAGCCCCAGCGACTGCTTGATCATCCCTGCCCCCATCGTAATGCGGGGCGAGGCGTTGTGCTCGGGGTAGGGGATCATGCCCGCACCGATCGAGAAGATCAGCGACGGATCGATCTCGAGGTGCGTGTGTTTCTCGGTTAGATCGTCCTCGTCGACGCCGACGAGGATGTCCTCTTCCTCCTCGGCGTCGATGAACTCGATGTAGCCGTGATCGACGAGATCCTCGAACTCGAGGTCGCCGTCCTGGAGCGCCTCGATCTCCTGCTGGGAGATGCGTGGTTCGCCGTCCTCGACGACCAGCAGCGGCCGTCGTGCACGGCCGGCGTCGGCGTTGACGATCACTTCGCGAGTGCGGTCTTTCACCGAGACGTTGACCATCTCGCTGACGTCGCCGATGCGTCGCGCTTCGCGGATCTGTTCTGCGAGTTCGTGCGGGTCGGGATGCGTCCCCACCAGCGACCCGTTGACGTAGACTTTCGCCTCTCGTTGTTGGCTGCTCATAATTTAATCGTCCCCTGCCGCTGTCGTCCGTTCGATGCCTTCGAGACCGGGAATGCCCTCGACGCCCATCGATGCGAGTTCGCGTTTGAGTTCCTGTTCGTCCTCGACGTTCTGTGAGAGCTCCATCGATTGGGCGAAGTTCTTCACCAGTCCACAGTTCGGTCCCTCCGGCGTCTCCGATGGCCCGATGCGACCCCACTGGGTCGCGTGCAGGTCCCGCGCTTCGAAGTGGGGCTGCGAGCGAGAGAGCGGGCTGCGAAGGCGGCGCAGGTGGGAAAGAACGCCCATAAAGTCCGTCCGGTCGACCAGCTGGCTCACACCGGATCGGCCGCCGACCCAGTTGCCCGTCGCGATCGGGTGCTCGAGCCGTTCAGTAAGCACGTCGGATCGAACGACCGTGTTCACCGAGAGCTGCCGGTTTCGCATGTTTGCGCGCTCGAGCTGGTATTTCACGTCCCGCGCCAGCTTGTTCAGCGCGGTCCGGAACAGGTCCTTCATCAGGTCGCCGCTGACCTTGAGCCGCTTGTTCGCGTAGTGGTCCTTGTCGTCGGACTCGCGCCGTCCGAGCGCGAGTTCGAAACAGGCCTCGGCCATCCGACAGAGGTAGTGGGCCTTGTTGATCCGGACGTCCTCCTCCTCGACGCCTTCCTCGTGGAGGTGAGGCAGGAGGTAGCGGTCGATGACGTAGTTGGCCCGCTTGAGCTGGTAGTTCTTCCCCTGGCCGGAGGCGACGCGCTTCCCGAGCTCCTCGATGGCCCCCTCCTCGGTCTGGACCTCGGCTTCCTCGAGGTTCTCGAGCATGTACTTGACGACCTCGGGGTCGTTCGAGACCTTGTGGACGATTTCCTCGTCCGATTCGAGGCCGAGCGCCCGCACGAGCGTCACGAAGTTGATCGAGCCAGACACCGAGGGGAACGAGACCTCGAGCAGTCCCTCACGATTCCGTTCGCACAAGACAAGAGCGCGGTAGCCGCGGCGCTGCGAGAAGGTCTTGGCGACCTGAATCTCGTCGCCGTACTTGCTGTCGTACTCCGCGAGGATCTTGTTCGGTGCGAGGTCCTCACTGGTCATCAGCACCCGCTCGGAGCCGTTGACGATGAAGTAGCCGCCGGGGTCGGCGGGGTCCTCGCCGATCTCGATCAGTTCCTCGTCGGAGAAGCCGGCGATGTTACACTTGTCGGAGCCGACCATGATCGGCATCCGGCCGATCTTCGTCTCGGTCGAGTCGACGACCCGCTCGTCGCCTTCCTCGCCCTTGACGATGGACATCTCCATGAACACCGGCGCGGAGTAGGTGATGTTGCGGAGGCGGGCCTCCTGTGGGTACAGCAGTTCTTCGGAACCGTCCGCCTCTCGGACGCGGGGCGTGACGACGCGGACGTCGCCCAGTTCGACGTGGACCGGCTCCTCGCCTTCCTTATCGCCGATGTCCGTGTCGATCGTCTCCTTCTCGTCGACGACCCGCTGCATTCCTCGGTTGAGGAAGGCGTTGAACGAGCGGTAGTGGTGTTCGGCGATCCGTTCCTTCGCGAAATATTCACGCGAAATCTCTCGTCGGTCGTCGCGGTTTAGTTCAATTGCCATTTATTCCACCACGAGTCGATAGATGACTGCCTGCTCGGTCGTCCGCGAGTCACGGACGATCTTGATAACGTCGCCGATCTCCGCCTCGTCGGGGAGGGCGGGATCCTTGCGCTGTATTTTCGGTAAATCTGTACGATCGATGTTGTATTCCTCGAGCACCTCCTCGAGTGTGTCTTCCTCGAGGACACTGTGCTCCGGAACCAGTTCGTGTTGGCTTACGTCTACCATGTGTTGGTGTGAGTGTGGGTGTGCGTGTCGGCTATCGGGAGAGAAGCGGCTGTCACGAGATACTACAGGTAGATAGCGGTGGGAGGCATTTAACGGTTACTAACTCGAGGCACAAGCGGGGCTACCCGGCCGGGCAAAGTTGACCGGAACCGTCGATCACACTCGAGAGTATCCGGTTCTCAGTTATATTCCTTGTGGGTCGTGTGATGTTGTAGCACGATATAGTGGAGGAAACGGGCTCGAGGCGGCTATCGTGGCGCGATTGACCGTACCACACGCTGTTCGATTGAAAAGCCTTAATACCAGCAGCGGGTAACCATGTGTTGAAGCCCGGGTGGTGTAGTGGCCCATCATACGACCCTGTCACGGTCGTGACGCGGGTTCAAATCCCGCCTCGGGCGCTTTCTCGAAGAACTAACCGACGAGCGAAGCGGGTCGCTATTCCTCGAAAAACGGAACAAGGAAGGTGAAAACAGAGAGCCACACGCCTAGATCGATCGAATTGAGACATCTGATTGCGCGATGGCGATGCGATCAGCGGATACATCGTTTCAGTGACTGCGATACTTCGACGAGATATAGTAGCCACTGAAACGATTCACACACTGATCGGACAGCTGTCGTTCGATCAGGCGTACAATGACTTTCAGTGGGCACTATAGTATCGGAGTGCGTCCCTCCCCCCGAACGAATTCGCTGATTTGTGCCATAGAAGGACCAGATAACTTCGTCTGGAAAGGCAGAGTGGTTTTGTCACTGAACGATGAGAATAAGAAGGGAACAAAACCCTTAATACTCCGACGAGGGAACGAAGGGTTGCAGGTTGCCCGGGTGGTGTAGTGGCCCATCATACGACCCTGTCACGGTCGTGACGCGGGTTCAAATCCCGCCTCGGGCGCTTTCTCGAAGAACTAACCGACGAGCGAAGCGAGTTGCTATTCCTCGAAAGTTCCTGCATCCACGTATAGTTGGGAACGAGTAGTGGTTAATCGAACGTAATATTACGGTAGTTATTGAACACAATACTGGCTTTGAGAAGGCGATGAATACCAAACAAATCGGCGATGAAACTGAAGCCCGAATTATAGCCGCGCTCATCGCAGAAGGACACTCCGTTTCCGTTCCATTCGGTGACAACGACAAATACGATCTCGTTCTAGATACCGGCGATCGACTCCAGCGAGTGCAGTGTAAAACTGGATGGATCGAAGACGAAGTCGTTCGATTCAAAACGGCCAGTCAAACGACTGTCGACGGAGACATCAAGATGGACGGGTACGATGGAGAGGTTGATGCGTTCGCTGTCCGATGTAAAGACAACGAAGAACTGTACTGGGTGCCAATTGAGGATGTCGGAAAGAAAAGTACGTATCTTCGATTGTCCGAGCCAAAGATCGACCATCCCAGCGTTAATCTAGCCGAAACATACCGCTTCGAGGTTCGATTGCCGTGACTGAGTCCGTTTCCATCCGGCCCAAAATGGATGTTTCTGTGACACTATCGACGATAGGCAAAGAGTTAGCGTGCGCTCGTTTGCTATCCTAATATATTAGTACTCAGCCAAGTCCCAATTACGTGAACCGACAGCCGGGTGAACGGCTACCCGTTCACAATACCGGTCGTCGGGACCAGCGGAATTATGTCACAAGCGATCACCGTACTCGTCGTCGACAACGAACCCGGCTTCGCGTCTCTGGCCGGAGAGATGCTCGAGCGCGAACGCGAGTCGATCGCGGCTGAGGCGGCGACGGACGGCGCGGAAGCGCTGGCAATTCTCGAGCGCCGCGGGGTCGACTGTATCGTCAGCGATTACGAAATGCCGGAGATGACGGGCCTTGAGCTGTTAGAGCGAGTCCGGGAGGGGGACCCCGACCTGCCGTTTATCCTCTTTACAGGGCGGGGATCGGAGGAGATCGCCAGCGAGGCGATCGCGGCGGGGGTAACACAGTATCTCCAGAAGGAATCCGGCGAGGAGCAGTACGCGCTGTTGGCGAACCAGATCACGAACGCAGTCGCCCAGTACCGCACTGAAACGGAGCTCCGGGAGAGCGAGCGCCGCTACGAGCGGACGCTAACGACGTTACACGAGACGACGCGAGATCTGATGCGAGCCGAGACCAAAGCGGAGATCTACCGGGCGGCGGTCGAGACGGCCCGCGAGATCCTGGACGTGGCGGTCGCGGCGGCCTACGCGTTCGAGCCGACGGCGGGGGCCCTCGAGCGCGCGGCGTCGACGCGGCGCTCGCCCGAGTTGGGCGATCTCGCGGAGACGTTCGAACGGGGAGAGGGGCTGATCTGGGAGGCGTTCTCCGAGGGGGACAGCGCCTATTACGAGGACGTCAGTCGCGAAGACGGGGCCGATACTGCGGAAACAGTGGGTCGAAGCGAACTGATCGTCCCGCTGGGGACGCACGGTGTCTTGGTCGCTGGGACGGAAGACGTCGACGGATTCGACGAGACGATGACGGAGCTGTTGCACATTCTGGCGGCCAACACCGAGGCGGCGCTGGACCGGGCCGAACGCGAGCAGTTGCTTCGCGATCACGATCGGACGCTCACGCAGCAAAACGAGGAGCTGACGCGGCTCAACCATACGAACGAGATCGTCCGCGAGATCAATCACGGCGTCGCGCAAGCGTCGACGCGCGCGGCGATCGAGGAGACGGTATGTGATCGCCTCGCCGGAACGGACCGGTATCGGTTCGCCTGGATCGCCGCGAGCGACGACGAACCGCCCGCGCCGACCGCCTGGGCCGGGATCGACGCGGCGTACATCGACGGAATCCGCGCCGGCAACGACTGCGCACCCGAGATCGAACAGGTCCGGGAGATCCTCGAGTCGGGGCAGGTGCGGACGGTACGCGACGTGCTCGAGGACGACCAGTGGACGATGCGACGCAAGGAGGCGCTGACCTACGGGTTTCAGACGGTCCTGGGCGTCCCGCTCGCTGCGGACGAACGGCGTTACGGCGTCCTGATGGTCCACGTCGCGGGAGCCGACGCGGTCGGCGAGCGCGAGCGCGAGGTGCTCGCCGAGCTCGGGGAGACGATCGGACACGCGATTCAGTCGGTCGAACGGACGCGGGCGATGCTGACCGATAGTCGCCTCGAGCTCGAACTCGCCGTAGGGGGCTCGCGATTGCTGCTCAACCGGCTGTCGACTCACGTCGCCGGGACGGAGCCGATCGCGCTCGAGGGCGTCGTCGACCGCGGCGAGGACGGGATCGTGCTGTTCGTCAGCGCGCCGGCGGCGGCGGATCTCACCCCGCTGGAAGCATCGTGGGCGTCAATCGAGACGCTCTCGGTCGTCTCCGAAGGCGAAGACGAGACGCTGTTCGAGCTGACGGTGATGGCGACGCCGTTCCTCGACGTGCTTCGAACGTACGACGTACAGATCCGGATGGCGACGGCCGAGGACGGGACATCGACGCTCGTTCTCGACGTTCCACAGCGGGTGGAGACGCGGGCGCTCATCGAGGCGATCAGAGAGGAGTATCCCGAGACGGAACTGATTGCCAAACGGGAGACGACGACCACGCAGTCGGCGCGACAGCTCGATACCCACCTCGCGGAACAACTCACCGACAAGCAGTTCGAAGCGTTGCAAGCGGCTCACTACAGCGGGTTCTTCGAGTGGCCACGCGAGAGCACCGGCGAAGACCTCGCTGACGCGCTCGACATCTCGCCGCCGACGTACCACTACCACCTGCGAGCGGCTGAACGAAAGCTCGTCACCGTGGCGTTCGACGGAAAATCTAATTAAGTAGTATATCCTGTGAGGGCACACAAACAGTTAGAAAGTATTCTTACCCACCATCGGTTCGTATCGGTAATTGGCGATCCGAGGCACATTATCGCCATCCCCAATTCCCCCACCCCCTTTCCCGAACCATTCGTTCTATAGCGACGCCGTTCGTCGAACGGGTGCCGGAAACCGGTTTTGATGGGAGTACTCATCACAGTGCATTCCGACGAGAGAGTTCCCGCAGAGTGACGTGTGAACGAGTCAGATCAGTCGGGGTGGCCAGACAGGAAAATGTCGTCTCTGTCAAAACCATCGGTTATGGCAATCAGCGGCCCCCGATCACAATGTCTCGGTAGGACACTAATTAATTAGAATTCATTATATCGAGGTGGTAAACAGTTAGAGAGTATATTTAACTCCCATCAGTTCGTACGAGTAGTTGGCGATCTGAGACAGACTGTCGCCACCCCCATTCCCCCCACCCTTTCTACCCACCCTCGAGAGGCATCTCGCGGTCGTGCGCGCGAAGTCATCCGAAAGCGGTACTGACTGTCCCAGCAACACCGGCGTACCGGCTCGAAAGACGAGCGGCCGCAAATCGGGCCGTGATACTGTTCGGCGAGAGAGGAGAGTTCCGTGCTATCAGGATCGGCGACGCTGTGACTGCCGGTCTACGGCCTCGTCCCACTCGATCCAGTCCTGTTCCCAGCCGCGACGGGACTCGGCGCGTCGCTGTGCCCGTTCGCGGTCCTCGCGAGTCATCCGGTTTCGCTCGACGGCTCCCGATTGCTCGCCCTCGACCAGCAGCGGATCAAACGAGACGGGATCGAACCGGTCGACCACGCCGTCGGTCGAGACCGCCTCGAGTCGCTGTCGTTGGGTGCCCCGCGGAAAAACCAGTCGCCCGCCCTCGGCGAGTTGCTCGAGCAGGGCGCGGGGCGGTTCGACCGCGGCGGCCTCGAGTAAGATCCGGTCGAAGGGGGCGTACTCGGGGAAGCCCGTCGCGCCGTCGCGGCAGTCGACGAGGACGCCGTCGTAGCCCGCGTCGGCGAGATTCTCCCGCGCTTCGACGACCAGTGGCCGGGAGATGTCGACAGCGTGAACGTTCGTTTCGCCGACGACCTCGGCCGCGACGGCGGCGGTGTAACCGACGCCGACGCCCACGATCAGTACCGTCTCGTCATCCTCGAGTGCGAGCGCCTGAAGTAGTCTGGCAGCCGTGCTCGGGGCGAGGACGCGGGTACCGAAGGCGTCGTGTTCGCGATCGGCGTAGGCCGTCCGTTCGTCGTCGAGAAACGCGTGCCTGGGCACGTCGCGCATCGCGACGGCGATGGTTTCGTCCGAGAGGACGTTCTTTGGCGCGGCCTCGAGGCCGTCGACCATGTCCTCTCGCAGTACCGCGAGGTCCATACGCTAGCTATCGCACCGGCCGTTATGAATGGCGCGCTTGCTCGTCCGATTGTCAGCTACCCTCGCATCCGGACGAATCGAACGCCGCCATTCTTGGTCCGTTCGAGCGAGCCGTCGGGGCGTTTCGTCGCGTCGACGAGCGTCTGGCGACCGGTCCCGATCGGCGCAAGCACCTGGCCGCCCGGTCGGACTTGGTCGACGACGGGGTCGGGAACGTCGGTCGCCGCGCAGGTGAAGTAGACGGCGTCGTAGGGCGCGTGCTCGGGCCAGCCGTCGCGTCCGTCGCCGACCCTGATCGAGACGCCGTCGTAGCCCAGGTCCGCGAGTTGCTCGCGGGCCCGCTCGGCCAACTTCCCGCTGTACTCGACGGTGTAGACGTTCTCGTCGCCGACGAGCTCGGCCGTCACCGCCGCATGGTAGCCACAGCCGGTGCCGATCTCGAGGACAGCATCGCCGGGGTCGACCTCGAGCAGGTCGGACATGATTGCCACCATGTGGGGCGCGCTGATCGTCTGCCCGTCGCCGATCGGCAGGGGCCGGTCGGCGTAGGCGCTGTCACGACGGTCGGGCGGGACGAACTCGTGGCGAGGGACCGCGTCGAGGGCCGCGAGGACGCGGTCGTCGTCCACGTGCGGTGCGACGGTCTCGACCATCCACCGGCGTGGAGCCTCGTCGCTATCGGTGTCGGACATGGGTCGGCGCCGAATACGCGCTCGAGAACGGTAGGAAGTCGGGTGGCGAATACCGGGGGAGGGGGCGATGGATAACCGTGGCGCTGGGGTGTAGACAGCAGGAGAGAGGCAGAGTGTGGGCAATGATCGGGATGTCGCCTGCCTACCAGGCAGACCAGGCGCTGCTCTGCTCGTCGTAGGCGTAGACGCGTTTGATATCCTTCGCAAAGCCCGTATCGCCACCCTCCTCGAAGCGGTCTCGCCGGTAGCCGTCGGCGTCGCCGCGGACGACGAAGGCGTCAATCTCGAACTCGTCGTCGCCGAATGACTCGACCGCGCCGACCTCGAACTCGTAGTCGCCGGGGACGTGGACCGTGATACTGTGGCTGTCGTCTCTCGAGCCGTCTTGGGGATGGATCGTGACGTTGACCGCCACGTTGTCGACCTCGCGGGTCCAGACGGTCTCGATCTCCTCGGCGGGGGCCGCCTCGACTCGTTTCTGTCCGTCGAGTTCGACGCTCGTTACGCGGACGGTCGAGAGCACTTCGTCGGTCTCGAGGATGAACTCGTCGCCGACTTCGATGCGCTCGTCTTCGGGCGTGGTGACGTTCGCCGTGAACGATTCGCCGCCCTGGGAGACGACGACGTCGAGGGTGACCTCCGTCTCGGTCTCGGGCTGAATCTTGTGGACGTGACTACACTCGCTGCATCGAACGGTCAGGTGTCCGCCGCCCTCCGTAAGTACCTCGTGGACCGTCTCGAGGTCCGGCGAGCACGAAGGACAGGGCGTCGGAACCCGGTCCGGTATTTCGCTCATGGATCTCCTAACGGCTACGCACCTAAAAGGCGATTGAACCCGTCGTCCGGTTGGGAGCGACCCTAGTTCTCCTGAATCGCGTCGATGACCATCGCCGCGGCGATGATGGGTTCTTTGGGAACGGTGCTGGCGTCGTCGATGACGATGTCGTAGCGGTCGCGCAACGAGAACTGGCCGCTGATGGAGCCGACGTGTGCGCCGTTCTGATCGGTGATCTCGTACTTGTGCGGGATCCAGCCGCCGAACGGAAGGACGTTCCGGGCCATCGTCACCATCGCGCCGCGGGAGTTGATCTCGGCTAACTTTTCCTCGGTGGTCGCGTCGCGAATCTTCCATGTATCCTGCAACAGCGAGTAGTCGTTGTCCAGAATGACGACGTTCTCGCCGGTCCGGGCATCCGAAAGTACGTAGTTCCCCGCGACGTCGATGATGCCGCCGGCTTTCACTGTGAACACCTCGTTCCCGTCGGCGTCGACGAAGGGGAACTCCTCTTTCATCTTCAGCATCTTCTGTTTACCCCGGAGGACGACGTTCCCGTCGGCGTCGAGCGCCCTGTACTTGTTTCGGACGAGCCCCTGCTCGACCGTGTAGCGGTCGTCGGTGAGCTCGATTCCCTCGATATCGTACGCTCGAGTATCGCTCATCGGATTCCACCTCACACTACCCGAACTTGAAACCACTAGGTTCTCACATATCGGCTGGAGTTCGAGCGCATCCCGACGGAATGGACTCGACGGAAGCAATAGCAATCGCGGTCGAGAGCGGTGCTTCGGTCGTCGGTCGTTCAGTCGATCAATCAGTCACCATCGGCGACCGGAAGATCGACGGGAGCGCCGTCGGCGAAGACGCTCGGTTCCCGGATGATGCCGTCGAGGTGGATCGGCGCTTCGGTGTCGCCACCGATCCCCGCGTCGTCGCCGATCGCGATGTGGACGGTGCCGCCGGCCTTCTCGTCCAGGAGGACCGAGCCGACGAGGTCGGAGACGGCGACGTTGGTGCCGATTCCCAGCTCCGCGAGATTGTACGCGGCGTCGCCGGCCGTCTCCGCGGCGTCCTCGACCGTCTCGCGAATATCGTCGTCCGAGATGCGGGTGACGAACCCGTCTTCGACCGCGAACGAGAGCGTCCGACCGTCCTCGAGCAACCCGTGGGGCATCATCGTTCCGTCGACGACGAAGGTCCCGTCGGCGGTTTCGGGGCTGATGAACACCTCGCCGGCGGGGAGGTTCGACATCTCGCCGGGATCGTGGACGATGCCGGTGTCGACGAGCCACTCGCGGTCGCCAACGCCGAACGTGATGTCGGTGCCGGCCTCGGTCGTGACGCGAACCTCGTCGGCCCCCGCGACCTGCTCGCGGACCGCCTCGCAGTGGGCCGCGATCGACTCGTAATCTGCTGCCAGCCCCGTCGTGAAGACGTCCTCGGTGATCCCCGGGAGCGTCGCGACCCGCGCCCCGGCCTCGTTCGCGTCCGTGCGGGCGCGAGTGTGACTCAGGCTCTTGGTCGTCGGCGCGAGGACGACGTCGGCCTCGGCCATCGCCGCCGCCACCGGAGCGGGGGGCTCGCCGCCGTGGGTCTCGCCCGGTGGATAGCGGACGATCACGGCGTCATCGGTGATTTCGCTCGCGACCTTGTAGATCGCCTCCCCGATCGGAGCCCGGTCGTCGTCGGTGACGACCGCACACGACTCTCCCGCCTCGAGACCCAGACACTGGCGGACCGCCGTCTCCGCCGCGGCTCGAAGTGCTGTCATACGCGGGTGTGCGGCGAGCGGGCCGATATGTCTTGCCCTCGGTCGCGCTCGCGGGTTCTCGGGCGGTCTCGCTCGACGATTCGTCCCGCCGGATCAGGTTGAACGGACGGATCGATCGGCTCGAGTGCCGTGCGAACCGGTACCGAGATCGGCCTCGAGAGGGATCGAGAACTCCGATTCGAGTAAGAATCGGCTGCGAGTCCTCGAAACGATTATCCCGCTCGGTGGTTCACTCCCGGGTACATGCAACAGGTCGCAATCAACGGCTACGGTACGATCGGCAAGCGCGTCGCGGACGCCGTCCGGCAACAGCCCGACATGGAGGTGCTGGGCGTCGCGAAGACGCGCCCGAACTTCGAGGCCGAGACGGCGATCCAAAAGGGGTTCCCGCTCTACGCGGCAATCGAAGAGCGCGAGGAACTGTTCGCCGAGGCCGGCCTCGAGATCGCGGGTCCGGTCGAGGAACTCGTCGCCGAGGCCGACGTCGTCGTCGACGCGACGCCCTCTGGAATCGGAGCCCAGAACAAGGAACTCTACGAGGAGCACGATACGCCCGCGCTCTACCAGGGCGGTGAGGACGCCGAACTCACCGACGTGAGCTTCAACGCGCGCTCGAACTTCGAGAACGCCGTCGACGCCGATCACGTACGCGTCGTCTCCTGTAACACGACCGGGCTCTCTCGAGTCATCGCGCCGCTCCGGGAGGCCTACGGCGTCGAGAAGGTCCGCGCGACGCTCGTCCGTCGCGGTGGCGACCCCGGCCAGTCCGACCGCGGGCCGATCAACGACATCCTCCCGAACCCGGTGACGATCCCTTCCCACCACGGTCCCGACGTCGAGACCATCTTCCCCGACCTCGACATCGACACGCTCGGGATGAAGGTGCCCGCGACGCTGATGCATATGCACAGCCTCAACGTCACCCTCGAGGAGGAAGTCGACGCGAGCGAGGTCCGCGAACTGTTCGCCGACGAGTCGCGTCTGTTCTTGATCCCCGAGCGGCTGGACATCGACGGCAGCGGGACGCTCAAGGAGTACGCACTGGACGCGGGCCGGCCGCGCGGCGACATCTGGGAGAACTGCGTCTGGGAGGAATCCGTCTCGACCGTCGGGCGCGATCTCTACCTGTTTCAGGGAATCCACCAGGAGAGCGATGTCGTACCGGAGAACGTCGACGCGATCCGGGCCGTGACCGGCAGTGCCGACGCCGCAGAGAGCATCGAGACGACCAACGAGACGCTGGGAATCGGACTGTAAGGTCGCGGATTCGCGCCCCGATCGTATAGCGACGACAGAAAGTTTTTGCCGCCTGGTGGCTTACTGTCTGTCATGCGCCGAGACGACCGCGACGAACCCTTCGACGACCTGTTCCGCGAGATTGAGCGAATGATGAACGAGATGATGAACGGCGCGGACACCAACGTGGACTTCAACTCCTCGAATACCGTCGATAACGGCTTCGGGATGGATACCCACGTCGACATCCACGAGACCGACGAGGCGGTCCGCGTCGTCGCGGATCTCCCCGGCGTCGAGAAGGACAACATCGAACTCGAGTGCGACGGCAAGACGCTGACCATCTCCGCCGAGAGCGAACACCGCCAGTACGACGAACGCGTCTCGCTACCGACCCGCGTCAACGAGCACACCGCGTCCGCGACCTACAACAACGGCATTCTCGAGGTCGTCTTCGATCGCGCCGAACAGTCGTCGGACATCAGCCTCGAGTAATCGGGCTGCTCGCGGTCGAATCGACTCGGTATCGGTTGCTTCATACGGACTGCTGTCAGTCAGTTCCGGAACAACCACAGAACGGTTCGCGGTTACTCCGGTACATCGGTACAATAGACCGTATCAGTCCGCGACGTCGCGTATCGCGGCCGCGAGCCGATCGTAGAACTCCGGCTCGTACTTCGTCTCCTCGTCGATCGTTGGTCGCGCGTTCGTCTCGTTGATCACCAGTTTCTCGCCGGTCTCGAGCAGATCGACGCCCAGGAAGGGGATCTCGAGTTCGGCCGCGACCGATTCGGCCAGGTCGCGCCACGGTTCGGGGAGGTCGATCCCGGTCGCTTCCGCCCCGCGGTGGACGTTGTGTTTCCACTGGCCCTCGCGAACCGCGTCATCGGGGAGCCGGCGCTCGACCGCGCCGACGTACTCCCCCTCGAGCACCATCACCCGGTAGTCGGTCGCGTTCGGGAGGTACTCCTGGACCAGAAACGACTGGTCGCCGGTCGCCTTGTAGTCGTGGACCAGCGAGAGGTAGTCACAGATCCCGAGGAAAGAGTCCAGATCGTGGGCTTTCGCGACGCCGACGCCCCGCGTCGTCGAGTTCGGTTTGACCACGACCGGCGGCTCGAACCGCTCGAAGACCTCGACCAGTTCGGCCTCGCCGACATCGTTGGAGACGTAGACGGACTCCGGTACCGGAAGGGCGGCCCGCTCGAGTCGCGCCAGCACCTCGGCCTTGTTCCGCGAGGTCAACACCGTCTCGTGGTCGTTGAGCCACGGGATCTCGAGCAGGGCGTCCGCGACGCCGCCCTCCATCAGCCGACCGGGATAGACGAAGCCGACGTCGTAGTCGTCGGGCGACCACGGCGGGTCGCCGAGCGCGACCGTGCGCTCGCGGACGGGCACGTGGTGAACCTGTATATCGCGCTCGGCCAGCGGTTCCTGCATCCGCCGAAACGTCTGTTTCTCGTTGGCGACCGCGAGATCGATCATACGCGGTACTCGGAGTAGACGGACAAAAAGGTGCTCGAGACGGGATTCTCGAGAGCAAGACGCGGTGGCCGGGAGCGGGCTCCGAGCGCTGCGAGGAGCCCGCACCCGGGGGAGGGCAGGCGATTCACCGATACTCACCGCGAGTGAGTGCCGAAGGCACAAGCGAGCGGGCCGACGACTGATGTGAGCGAGGACTGGAAGGACGAGTGAACGGAGGGAGGAGTGCTTTTAATCGAATTTTTGCTCTGCGGGCGCGGCTTCGCCGCGCCCGCAGAGCAAAACTTCGTTTTACGCTATGAGTTCTTCCTCGCCGCGCTCGATGACGATGCGACACGGCGGCGAGATCTTGTTGTAGGAGCGACGGAGCGCGTCCTTGGCGAACTCGGCGTCGTCGATGTCACACCAGATGGTGAAGATGCGCTCGCCGGCGCCCATTCGGGCGGCGGTGCCGACGATCTTCCCGAACGCCTGGCGCATTCCGTCGGAGACACGGTCCGCCCCGGCACCCGTCGCCTGCTTGTTCTCCCGAATGACCTGATGGGGGAACTTCCGCAGGATCATCTTGTAGTTGTTCTCGCCGGCGTTTTTCAGCATGTGACGGTTCGCCGAGAGGCGCGAGGCCTCGAGGCTTCCGTGACGGAGCTGAACCTCTTCTTCCGTGATAAGGCTCATCTGGACGGGGTAGTCGTCGGGATCCGCTTTGACGTCGCCCATCTTGTGCTGTGCGATCTTCGAGCCAGGGATACCAGTAATGTATTCGCGGCGCGTGTAGGCCGGCTTACTGATCTCCCGGTACATGGAGGCGGGCTTGTCTGACATGGTTGTGATTACTTAGAAAAACGGAGGCCCACCGGGCGGATAAAGGCTTCGAAGCGCCGCGTCGGACAGCGCCGCGGTCGATCACCGCGAGCGAACCGCGGGTCGTCGGGACCGACGGCCGGTGTCCCGGCTGGTGACAGTGGTGTCGACTCGAGAACGGGCCGGCGTCCCCAACGCGGTCGGGCCGTTCGAAACGGCAGGTTCCGAACTCAGTTCGCGACGACGTACGCCGACCCGGTCTCCTCGATCAGCCCCTGACTCGAGAGCGACGAGAGCACGCTCAGGATGGTGAGCTTCTGCATGTTCAGGAGTTGGCTCAGGTCGCCGGTCGTCGCCCCGCCGGTGGCCTCGAGGGTGACGTACACGAGTTTGCTCTGTGCGGAGTCGAGTTCGGTCGGAAGCGGGCTGTGTCGGTCGGTCGATTGCGTATCTTGCATCAACATACTAACAGTATCCACGAACACCTGTATAAGTCTATGGTGCAGAGGATATAGATTGCCTAGTGGATATTATTGTGGTTATATTGCGTGGAGGCGAGAACGCAGCGCGATCGAAAAACTGGCTGAGACGGATTGCTGTAACGGGTTCCCCGCCACGATTGCGCGGTCCATCCACTCTCTCGACCGCCGGTCCCGGCGGCGTATTTAAGGTTCCGCCGCCAAAATCACTCTACATGAGGAGTTTTCGGATCGGATCCCTGTTCGGGATCCCGATCAAACTGGATTTGACGTTCCTGTTGGTGCTCCCGCTATTCGCGTATCTCATCGGGGCACAGATCGAGGACGTCGCTGGGATACTGAACGACGGGTTAGCGGCGGGAATCGACGTCGGAGCCATCACCGGCGGTTCGATGTCGTGGCTGCTCGGGCTGGCCGCGGCGATCGGGCTGTTCGTCGGCGTCGTGCTCCACGAACTCGGCCACTCGCTGACCGCTCGACGATATGGGTTTCCGATCGAGTCGATCACCCTCTGGCTGTTCGGCGGCATCGCCTCCTTCTCGGAGATGCCCGAAGACTGGCGACAGGAACTCAATATCGCCGTCGCCGGGCCGATCGTCAGCATTCTGGTCGGCGTCGCCTCCTACGCGCTCTTCGTCGTCACCCCCGAAAGCCTCGACGGCGCACGATTCGTCCTGGGCTATCTCGCCGTCCTGAACGTCGCGCTCGCCATTTTCAACATGCTTCCCGCGTTCCCGATGGACGGGGGACGGGTGCTGCGAGCGCTGCTCGCTCGCAGTCAACCGTACGCGCAGGCGACCCAGCAGGCCGCCAGCATCGGGAAACTGTTCGCGGTCCTGATGGGACTGTTCGGCCTCTTTTCGGGGAACATCATCCTCATCGGCGTCGCCTTCTTCGTCTATATCGCCGCCTCGAGCGAGGCCCAGCAGGTGACGATGAAGGCGGCCTTCCAAGACGTCACCGTCGGCGACATCATGACGCCGGCGAACGACCTCCACACCGTCGAGCCCGAGACAACGGTCGCGGAGCTGATCCGGCGGATGTTCACCGAGCGCCACACCGGCTATCCGGTCGTCGATACGAACGCGTTCGAGGGGGAGCGACTCATCGGCCTCGTGACGCTGACCGACGCCCGCGAGATCGAACCGGTCGAACGCGACGCCTACACCGTCGAAGACGTGATGACGACGGAGCTGCAGACGATCACCCCCGATTCCGACGCGATGGCCGCCATCGATCAGATGCGAGAGCACGATATCGGTCGGCTGCTCGTGGTGGATAACGACGACCTCGTCGGGCTGATCTCGCGAACCGACGTGATGACCGCGTTCGACATCGTCCAGCAAAGCGGTGCGATCGCTCCCTCGAGTCGGCCGCGGACGGCGGACTGAGGGACAGTCACAAGCCGGTTTTGGAGCGACGTGTTCCCCGAACAAACGGTTTAACCGTAGTCGGGGCTGACGCTGTACCGATGCCACCGGCCATCGAGACCGTCGATCTCGTAAAGGAGTACGGCGATCTGCGCGCCCTGCAGGAGCTATCGCTGACCGTCGAGGAGGGCGAATTCTTCGGCCTGCTCGGCCCCAACGGGGCGGGCAAGACGACGTTCATCAACACGCTGGTCGGCCTGGTCCGCAAGACCGGCGGCGAGGCGCGCGTCTTCGGCCACGACGTCGAGGACGACTACCGGGAGGCCCGCGACGCAATCGGCCTCGCCCCACAGGAGTTCAACGTCGACCGATTCTTCTCGATCAGAGAAGTACTGAAACACAAGGCGGGCTACCACGGCGTTCCAGACGCCGAAGCCGCCGACCGGGCCGACGAGGTTCTCAAACGCGTCGGGATCTACGACAAGCGCGACGAGCGCTTCGACTGGCTCTCCGGCGGGATGAAACGCCGACTCCTGCTCGCTCGAGCCCTGGTCACCGAGCCCGACCTGCTCATCCTGGACGAGCCGACCGCCGGCGTCGACGTCCAGCTCCGCCACGACCTCTGGGAACTCGTCACCGAACTCAACGAGGAGGGGACGACGATCCTGCTGACGACCCACTACATCGAGGAGGCCGAACGGCTCTGCGACCGCGTCGCGATCATGAACGAGGGCCGGAAGGTGACGGTCGCGACCCCGGACGAACTCAAGGGGCGCGGCACCGATACCATCGCCGTCCGCCTCGAGTCACCGCCCGCGAGCGCACCCGAACTCGGTACGTACGCACACGAAGCGACAGTCTCCGGCGACCTGCTCGAGGTCCGCGTCGACGACGGCGGTTCGACTGCACCGCAGTTGCTCAACGACCTCGAGGCGATGGGCCACGAGATCGCCGACCTCGAGATCACCCGAACCTCGCTCGAGGAGATCTTCGTCGATCTGACCCGGAGCGAGGATCGGACCGTGACCCGATCCGGAGCCGAGGGTACGGAGGACGCCGACACCGGCGATGGCGAGGCGACCCCGTCGAAGCCCGAACGAGAACGAGAGCAGGAGGGGGTCGCCTGATGCTGTCGGTCGGCTTCCGCGCGCTCTTCCGGCGCGAGATCCTGCGATTCGTCCGCCGGCCCAAGAACACGTTCATGCCGCCGGCGATCACGAACGTGCTCTACTTTGCCGTCTTCGGCGTGATCCTGGGCAACCGGATCGACCAGATCGCGGGCTTCGACTATATCCTCTTCATCGTGCCCGGGCTCATCGTCCTCGGTGCGATCTCGAACGCCTTCGAGAACGCCTCGTTCTCGATCTTTCACGGCAGATGGAACGAGTATATTCACGAAACGCTGACCTCGCCGCTGTCGTACGTCGAGATGGTCGTCGCCTACGTCGGTGCTAGCGCGGTTCGGGGTCTCATCGTCGGCGTCATCATCGCCGCCGTCGGGCGATTGTTCGTCCCGATCAGCTTCGAACACGGGCTCTACCTCGTCGCCACGATGGTCGTCATCACGGCGCTGTTCGCCGGGTTCGGTATCATCGGCGGCCTCGTCGCTCGAGACTTCGACGATCTGACCGTGATGAACCAGTTCATCCTCCGGCCGCTGGTGTTCTTCGGCGCGGTCTTCTACTCGCTCGAGACGTTCGACCACGCCTGGCAGGTGGGCCTCTCGCTGGTGAACCCGATGGTCTACATGGTCGACAGCGTCCGGTACGGACTGCTGGGCCACTCGGACCTGATCGGCGTCGGCATCCTGCCCGCACCCTACACCGACTTCGCGCCGCTGGTCTCGCTCGCGGTGCTCACGGCGATTACCGTCCTCGTCTTGGCAATCGATGTCTACCTGTTCAAGATCGGCTACGGACTGACCGACTGAGAGCGGCCGATCGGCGGCCCTCGAGTTCGACGCGGTGAACTCACTATTTCGCTCGATACTGGGGAGGAACGTCTCGTTCCAGACCGACCATCCGGTGTGCGGTGGCGCGCGCTGGGCCGCGGCGAACAAACTGTGAGCCGCGGCATAAAGCCGTGCGAGGGATGAGCGAGAGAACGGAGTGAACGAGCGAATCGGCTGGGGAGGGCGTGGCGATTCCGTGTTGCCACGATAGCAGGACGCTTCGTCTCACACAATTCCATTAGAACACACCGTTCCATTCACACGTCTCCTGGTCACCGAACCCGGAACGGCTCCGGTGGAACGACAACTATGAGCGAGACGCTCTTCCACCTGAACTATTGTCGCGAAGAGTCACACCGTTCGGATCTCGAGCGACTCGAGCACCGTCCCGTCCGGGTGCCGGATCGAGCCCTCGAGGCCGCCGTCATCGCGCTCCTCGAGAGTAGCGAACCCCGGCTGATTCCCGCGCGGGTCGGCGTGACTACCGGGGTTCAACAGGGTGAGATCGTCGGTTTCGACGACCGTTGGCCGGTGGCTGTGTCCGAAGACGACGACATCGGCCCCCCTCGAGCGACCGAACATGGCGAGCCCCGTCTCGCCGCCGTCCCGTCGGTGCGTGACGGCGAACCGAACGCCCCCCGCCTCGACGACGCGGGCCGTCGGCAGTCGGTCACAGACCGCCGGCTCGTCGGCGTTTCCGTGCACCGCGAACAGCCGGTCGCACTCGTTCTGGAAGTCCTCGAGAGCGGTTTCACTCGTGAAATCGCCCGCGTGGATGACGATATCGGCCTCGTGGGCCGCAGTCAGGGCCTCGCCCTCGAGTTCGTGGCCGCGTCTGCTGTGCGTGTCCGAGAATATCGCGATCATGGCCGCGCTTCGGTCGCCGCTGACAGGTCCCTTTCGGATGCGACCGATCCGACCGTCCCGATCGCGCGCAGAGATGGTGTCTCCGGACGTGGTAGCGAGGGACAGCCGGCTCTAGAACGGCTTACACTTTTAGGCTCCCTCTCCGTAGTCGTCGCCGATGGCCAGTAGCACCTCCGTCGTGC
This sequence comes from Natrinema sp. H-ect4, assembly GCF_041894845.1. Classification (NCBI taxonomy): domain Archaea; kingdom Methanobacteriati; phylum Methanobacteriota; class Halobacteria; order Halobacteriales; family Natrialbaceae; genus Natrinema; species Natrinema sp. H-ect4. The sequence goes on along the minus strand of NZ_JBHDYC010000003.1, from coordinate 43,242 downwards.
TCGCCGCACTGTTCGCGAACGGCGCGATCGCGATCCTGAAGTTCGGCGGATATCTGTTGACCGGGAGTCCCGCAATGCTATCGGAGACGTATCACTCGATCTCGGATACGGGCAACCAGATCTTCCTGCTGGTCGGAATCAAGTACGGCGCGCAGGAAGCCAATCGGTCCCATCCGTTCGGCCACGGGAAGGCACAGTTTTTCTACAGCCTGCTCGTCAGCGTCATGCTCTTCGGTATCGCCGGCTGGGAGAGCGCCAGACACGGCTACAGCGCGCTGCAGGAGGGCGGCGTCCACCGGGCCAGCGAGGACGTTACGCTGCTCGGAGCAACGGTCGATCCGGTCTACGTTAACTACGCCGTGTTGCTCGGGGCGATCGCCTTCGAGTCCTACGCGCTCTGGAAGGCCTATCAGGGAATGAGCCGCCAGATGGACGAGTACGGCTGGTCGAGCTTCCGCGAGGCGTTCAGCAAGACCAGCGATGTGACGACGCTGACCGCGCTCACCGAGGACACCATCGCGCTCGCCGGCGCGGGGATCGCCCTCTTCGGGATCTACCTCACTCGAACCACCGGCAATCCGATGTACGACGCCGGCGCGGCGCTCGTCATCGGAATCATGCTCATGGGCTTTGCCATCGCGCTGGCCTGGGAGAACAAGCGGCTCATCATCGGTGAGAGCCTCTCGAAAGACGCCGAGGACGACCTCCGACGGATCGTCACCGACTGGGACGGCGTGACCGAACTGGTCGACCTCCGGACGGTCTACTTCGGTGCCGAGGAACTGCTCGTCACCGCCGACGTCGCGTTCGAGCCCGATCTGGACACTGAAACGATCGAACAGCGCATCACCCAGATCGAACTGGCCCTGATGGACCACGACGATCAGGTGCAGAAAGTCTACATCGAACCCGAAACCTGACCGAAACCTGATCGCCCACCGTTCCTCCGGTCGCGCTATTCAATCGGTTCTGCGTTCGCGTCGTCTCTATCGTCGTAGCCCGCCACCACCGTCGACCCCGGCGGCCGGTCGTTCAACACCGCCGTCACCGTCGTCTCCTCCAAGTCCACCGTCGACTCGAGTGGCTCCCACCCATCGTCGGTTTCGACGGCGACCGCGACATCGGTCGGGCTCGCGCCGGGGGGCAGTCTCGAGGGGTCGTAGACCATCGCGATCCGGACGGCTTCGACCGCCTTCAGTTCGTCGAGCGCCACGAGGTCGACGGGATCGGCGAGCGCATCCACCGGCGGCTCGCGACTGCTCTTCGCGAGGCCGAACTCGTCGGGAACGACGCCCGCGACGACGGCGACGCGGGCACCTGCGCTCTCGAGGGTATACTCGGCGACGTTACTCGAATCGTATCCGGGAATCGCCATACCGGAGGCAGGCACTCGAGACACATGGCCCTGTACCGCGCGTTCGCCGGCCGGTGGTCGCGCGAGCCGCGCGCGATCGCCGGGATTCTTTAAATGGGCCGACCGAATCGAGACGAATCCTTTTATCGGAGCGCGAACCTATCACGTACTGTGTCCGAGACCGGGTATATGCGCTTTTTCCCGTACGACAGGCCGTACGAGAATCAGCGCGAGGCGATGGACCGCATCCACAACACCCTCGGGCGGGGGCAAAACGTCCTCTTCGAGGGTGCCTGCGGGACTGGCAAAACGCTCTCGTCGCTCGTACCGGCCCTCGAGGTGGCCCGCGAGCAGGATAAGACGGTCGTCATCACGACGAACGTCCACCAGCAGATGCGCCAGTTCGTCGCCGAAGCCCGCGCGATCACGCGCGAGGAACAGATTCGCGCCGTCGTTTTCAAAGGCAAATCGTCGATGTGTCATATCGACGTCGGCTACGAGGAGTGTCAGGCCCTGCGGGACAACACCCGCGCCGTCGTCGACACCGAACGCGACCGCGAGCAACTCGAGGCCCGCCAGCGCGAACTGCTCGCCGAGAGCCAGGACGGCGACGGGTCAGCGGCCGACGCCCGAAACGCCGTCATGGACGAACTCGAGGAGATCGAAGAGCGACTCGAGGATCTCGAGGACCAGAACGTCTGTGACTACTACCGGAACAACCTGACCAAAGACACGGACGACTTCTTCGGCTGGCTCTTCGAGGACGTTCGCACGCCCGACGAGATTTACGAACACGCCGAAGGGCAGCAATTCTGTGGCTACGAGCTCTTGAAAGAGGGGATCGAAGGCGTTGATCTGGTCGTCTGTAACTACCACCACCTGCTGGATTCGACCATTCGCGAGCAGTTCTTCCGCTGGCTGGGCCGCGATCCGGACGATGTGATCGCCGTCTTCGACGAAGCGCACAACGTCGAGGACGCCGCCCGCGAGCACGCGACGAGGACCTGCTCCGAGCGGACGTTCGACTCGGCGCTGGACGAGTTGGCCGACGCCGACGACCCGCGCTCGGAGGACGCCGCGAACGTCCTCTCGGCATTTCACCGCGCGCTCGTCGAGACCTACGAGGACTCGTTCGGGTTCGGGGGTAGCGAGGCGCGGAGCGCCTCGAGAAAGGCGAGCGGCCGCGGGCCGCGAGCCCGCGAGGGGATCGGCGAAAGCTGGGAAGACGTTCCCATCGCCAACGACGATCGGAAAGACGACCTCACGCTCGAGTTCCTGCAGCGCTACTCGGGACGGGGAATCGAGGACGATCTCGAGGCCGCGATGAAACTCGGCCAGGAACTGGACGAACAGTACGAAGAGGCCTACCGCGAGGGCGAGACGGCCACGCGGACGGAGTGTCAGACGCTGGGGGCCGCGGCCTTCGTCAGCGCGTGGATGTCGGAGAGTTCGACGCAGGGGCTCTACCCGGTCGTCTCCGTCACCCGCGACGCCGGCACGGACGAGGTCTACGGCCGCGCGGAACTGTACTCCTGTCTCCCGCGGCAGGTGACCGGCCAGCTGTTCGACGAAATCCACGCGACCGTCCTGATGAGCGCGACCCTCCAGCCGTTCGACGTCACCGAGAACGTGTTGGGCCTCGAGGACGCGGTGACGATGGCCTACGGGCTGCAGTTCCCCGAGGAGAACCGTCGCACGTACGCCGTCGAGACGCCACCGCTGTTCTCCTCGGATCGCGACGACCTCGCGGTCCAGGAGACGGTGACGGAGACGATCCACGACGCCATCCGGATGACGCCCGGCAACACGCTCGCCTTCTTCCCCAACTACGGCGAGGCGGGTCGCTACGCCGACCGGCTCGAGCGCGAGACCGACGGCACCGTCTATCTGGACGAACCGGGCGTCTCCGTCGAGGAGCTCCGCCAGCAGTTCGTCGCGGACGACGACGCGGTGCTCTGTACCTCGCTGTGGGGCACCCTCGCGGAGGGGGTGAGCTTCGACGGCGACGACGCCAACACGGTACTGGTCGTCGGCGTTCCCTACCCCCATCTGGACGATCGGGCCGAGGCGGTTCAGGAGGCCTACGACGTGGCCTTCGACGGCACCGAGACGGGCTGGCGCTACGCCGTCGAGATCCCGACGGTCCGCAAGACCAGACAGGCGCTCGGCCGCGTCATTCGATCCCCCGAGGAGGTCGGCGTCCGCGCGCTACTCGATCGGCGCTACTCTCGCTCGGCGAAGTCGGATCTCGGTAAGTACAGCGTCAACGGCACCTTCCCGCACGAGGAGCGCGAGGAACTGATCGACATCGGTCCGGAGAAGCTCAAATTCGCGATGCGCAACTTCTACGGCGACCACGAAGCGTACGACGGCGAGCCGCCGGCTCCCTGACTTGCCTCGAACCGCGCTGCACGGCGTCACTCGCTCGGTTCGACCGTCACGTCGGCCGCGCCGCTCGTGACGATCACGAGGTGGGTCCCATCGCTTTCGATTGTCACGTCGAACGTCTCCGACTCCGAGAGCGAGCGCGTCTCTATCGGCCCGTTCTCCGCGTGATCGAGGCGGAAACTGATCGCTGTGGGCTCGACGGTCGTCTCGTTTTCGGGTTCGGCGACGGCGACGTTCTCGACGGTCACGGTCAGTTCCTCGCCGGCCTCGGCGTTGAACTCCGCCGTCTGCTCGTCTTGAACCGTCGAATCGACGTAGCCATCGTCCGTGAAACTCGTCAGCTCGCTACACCCCGCGAGAAGAACCGCTGTCGAACCCGCGACAACTGTGCGTCGGTACATGGCTACGAGATAGCGAGACCGTCGAGTAATAGCCACCGGACGGCTCACGATTCGATATTCGGCTCGAGTCAGGCGGGGAGGGAAATCCGACTCACCGGCAGCTTGTAGGTTCCGTCCCAGAACTCGAGTCCGCTGACCGTCCACCGGATCGGCTCGATCTCGCGGTCGGCCAGCCGCGTCGCGGTCTCGAGGTCGCCGCCGCGGGCGAGCGTCACGTGCGGGACGTAGTCGCCGCCCTCGAGTCCCTCGACCGTCTCGAACGCCTCGGTGAGGTCGGCGTGAATGGCCTCGAGGCCGGGGCTCTCGACGGCCAGATAGACGACCGGTGCCGACCCCAGTGGCGGGTCCGCGAAGTAGTCGATGGCCGTGATTTCGGCTTCGACTGCGGGGGCACCCTCGAGCGCGCGGTGGGCGCGGTGCTGGAGCTGGGCGACGTGGTCGGCCTCGCCGAGGCGCTTGAGGAGACAGGAGTGGTCCTCGCGGATGGTTTCGAATCCGACGAGGTCCGGGTGGAGCCGGTTCGCAAGCTGGCGGACGCGGCCGGGAACTGGAACGTTGACGCTGTACACTTCGCCCGGTATTGGGCCGGTGTGGCTATCAGTCTGATGGTCTCGCAAGCGACCATCGCGTCGCCGATTCAGATTTGATCGAGCAACCAGAGGACGATCAGGACCGCGATCCCGAGCTGAACGAGTATAAAGAACGGGCCAAGTAGCCCCGCGATACTGCCGATCACCGCCCCGAGAATCTCGAGGACGAGCAATACAGCCACCAGCCCGAGGACGATCTTCAGCAGCGTTTCGACCTCGAGTTCACCGCGTGAGTCGATCATACACTCACGTTCGGCTGACTGTGTGAAAAACCATCGTTCCCGCGGTCGGAAAGACCTATTTAGACGGCCACGGCATGTTCCCATAATGGACGTGAGGGGGCTGCGGGCCCTGATTTGCGTGCTCGTGGTGGTCGCGTGTTCGCTCGCGCTCGTCTCGGCACCGTTCGCTGTGGCGGCTGACGCCGGGACGCAGCGAGCGGCGCTACAGGACGGGTCGGACGGCACCGAGACGGAGTCGAACGAGAGCGTGGAACTCGAGGACGCCGATCGGATCCACATCGACGTCGCCATCGCCGAGAACGGCTCGGCGCAGGTGATCGCCGACTACCAGTTCGATCTCTACGGCGAGAACAATTCGACGGCGGACTGGGAGGCCCTGAACGAGGGTCTCTCGAACGACACGGAGCGGTACGTCGAGGAGGAGCGAGACAGCTGGAACGACACCCTCGAGAAGGGGGAGAACCGGACGAATCGGGAGATGAACATTTCGGGCATGTCCATCACCACGGAGGAGGACGCTCAACCGCGGGAGATCGGCCACGCGAAAGTCTCCTTCGAGTGGTCGGACTTCGCGCTCGTTGAGATTAACCGGATCAAGGCGGGTACCGCACTGTCCGGATTCACGCTGGATGACGGAACGACGTTGCAGTTCCACTGGCCGGACGAGTACACCGTCTACGAGAGCGAGGGTGAGCCACAGATCGACCCGTCACCGAGCGAGCCGGCGGAGGGATCCGTCTCGTGGCAGGGTGACTCGTTTACCGACGACCAACCCCGGGTCGTGCTCGCCAAGAGCAGCGACTCGAACTCGAGCGCAGACCAGACCCCATCCGACGAGGGACCGGCGATGCCGTGGATAATCGTCCTCCTCGCGCTGGCGCTGCTGGCGGCCGTCGGCGTCGTCGGCTGGCTGGTCGGGCGAAACAGTCCCGGCGGTGAAGGGACCGACGCCGGCTCCGACAGGGCGTGGCGAACCGACGGCTCGACCGACGTCGACTCGAGCCCGTCCGAGGATCGCTCGCCGGACGGACCTCCGCCGGAACTGCTGAGCAACGAGGAGCGGGTCTTGCGCCTGCTCGAGCGACGCGGCGGACGGGTGAAACAACAGGAGGTCGTCTCGGAACTGGACTGGACCGAGGCTAAGACGAGCCAGGTCGTCGGCGACCTGCGCGAAGACGACGAGATCGACGTGTTCCGGATCGGCCGGGAGAACGTACTGGCGCTGCCCGAAGACGAGTCGCGTCGGTAGTCGCCGCGTCTATCGTCTTCTCGCTCTCTCGAGGAGACCGCTGCCTCATTCCGGACCTAGTCAACCGGCATGCGGTGGCGCGCGCTGTCGGTCGGTCGAGCGTCGCGAGGCGCGAACACAGTGAGCGCCTCGGAAAGCGAGCGGTGACCGCAGGGAACCGTGAGCACAGCGAGAGCGGCCGACGACACTGTGCGAGGGATGAGGACCGCAGCGACCTGTGGGAGCGAGGACCACAATCGGCTGGGGAGGGCGTGGCGATTCCCTGTTGCCACGGTAGCAGGACACTCTACTCTGCAATCGACACCCCACAAACCGGTTGTTTCGTTCACAGCGATACTGATCCCAGTCGTTGGTCTCGCGAGCGTGACAGTCGTTTTCCCGTTATATCTACCATCATTTCCCTCCTCGAGATCGGCCGTGTGTCGTGGTGCTGACCGGTAGGAGCACGATGTAGTAGGATTTAAGGCGATGCATCTCCAGTGTTTGACCAATGAGCCACTCCGTCGGCACGACGCTCGCCGTTCCCGATACCGACGGGACCCTCGCTCGCCGGCGACCGCGACGGGGCCTTTGAGCCCATTCTTTATTTCACCCCACGTTCCCGGATCGTTCCACCGTTCCCGAAACTGCAGAATTTTCAGTTAGCAGTGCCTCTCCCATTTATTTTCGGAATTGAAACCAACGGGCTTAAGTCCGTCCTGTGGGTTTACTCGAGTACGATATGACACGCGTGGCACTTGCGTTTTCGGGCGGCCTGGACACGACTGTCTGTGTCCCGCTGCTCGAGGAAGAATACGGATACGATGACGTGATCGGCGTCACGGTCGACGTCGGCCAGCCGGCCGAAGAGTTCGATGAGGCCGAAGAAACCGCCGAAGCGCTCGGCCTGGACCACTACGTCGTCGACGCGCGAGAGGAGTTCGCGCAACTCTGTCTCGAGAGCGTTCGCGCGAACGCGACCTATCAGGGCTACCCGCTGGGAACGGCGCTCGCCCGACCGGTGATCGCGGAGGCGATCCTCGAGGTCGCGGAGGAACAGGACTGTACCGGCATCGCCCACGGCTGTACGGGCAAGGGCAACGACCAACTCCGCTTCGAGGCCGTCTGGCGCAGCTCGGACCTCGAGGTCATCGCCCCCGTGCGCGAACTCGGGCTCACCCGCGAGTGGGAGCAGGAGTACGCCGCCGAGAGAGACCTGCCCGTCGAGGGCGGCAGCGGCGGCGACTGGTCGATCGACACCAACATCTGGAGTCGCTCCGTCGAGGGCGACGACCTCGAGGATCCCAACTACGTCCCACCGCGAGACATCTACGAGTGGACCGACGAGCCCGGTAGCGAGACCGAGGAGATCGAGATCACCTTCGAGCAGGGCTACCCCGTCGCCATCGATGGTGAGGAGTACGAGCCGGTCGAACTCATCGAGTCCCTGAACGAACTCGCCGGCGGATACGGCGTCGGCCGCACCGACACGATGGAAGACCGCATGCTCGGGCTGAAGGTTCGCGAGAACTACGAGCACCCGGCCGCGACGACGCTGCTGAACGCTCACGAGGCCCTCGAGGGGCTCGTTCTCACGCAGGAGGAGCGCCAGTTCAAGACACAGATCGACCAGCAGTGGTCCCAGAAGGGCTACGAGGGCCTGATCGACGCGCCGCTCGTGAGCGCGCTCGAGGGCTTCATCGCGGAAACCCAAACGCGCGTGACCGGTACCGTCACGATCCGCTTCGAAGGCGGCCAGGCGCGTCCGGTCGCTCGCGACAGCAAGTTCGCGGCCTACTCCGCGGAACACGCCTCCTTCGACACCGAGACGGTCGGCAAGATCAAGCAAGAAGACGCCACCGGCGTCGCGAAGTACCACGGCTTCCAGCGCCGCCTCGCGAACGAGGCGATCGCCGCGAACGCAGCCGACGAGGAAGTCGAACTCGCGACTGATGGAAGCGGCGACGAAGACGACGAGTAATCATGACCGAGGAGAGCGCTCAGAACGGCGGCGAGTTCGAAGCCGACGGCGGCGACGAAGGCGGTGAGCCATCCTCGTCGGATCTCGGATCCGACGGCGTCGTCCGCCGAGACCGCTTCAGCGGCGGCCCCGCCCGGAGCTTCCTCTCCTCGCTCGCGGCGGACGAACGCATTTTCGCGGCCGACCTCGAGGTCGACCGCGCACATACAGTCATGCTCGCCGAGCAGGGAATTATTGGAGACGCCGTAGCCGGGCAGATCCTGACCGCGCTCGACGCGATCGAGGTCGACGGCCACGACTCGCTGCCCGACGGCGAGGACGTCCACGAAGCGATCGAGACCGCCGTTATCGAACGCATCGGCGCGGACGGCGGGAAGATGCACACCGCGCGCTCGCGCAACGACGAAGTCGCGGCCTGCATCCGCTATCGCCTGCGCGAGGACGTCCTCGAGGCGATCGAGACGACGCTCGCGCTGCGTGAATCACTGGTCGAGGTCGCAACGGAGCACACCGAGACGATCATGCCCGGTTACACTCACCTCCAGCCCGCCCAGCCGACCACGGTGGCTCACTGGGCGCTGGCCTACGAGGGAGCCGTCCGCCGCGACACCGAACGCTTGCTCGAGGCCTACGGCCGGATCAACCAGTCGCCGCTGGGCGGGGCTGCGTTCGCCGGAACGACGTTCGATATCGACCGCGAGCGAACCGCTGAATTACTGGGCTTCGAGGGCGTCGTCGACAATTCGATGGACGCCGCCTCGAGCCGAGACTTCCTACTCGAGACGGTGCAGGCGCTGTCGACGCACGCGACGACGCTATCGGGGCTGGCGGAGGACGTGATTATCTTCGCGAACCGCGGCTTCGTCGATCTGGCGGATGACTACTCCTCGACGTCGTCGATCATGCCCCAGAAGAAAAACCCGGACACGCTGGAACTCGTCCGCGCGGTCGCGGGCGACGCGGCCGGCGGCGTCCAGGGGCTGACGACGACGCTGAAAGGATTACCCCGCGCGTACAACCGCGACCTCCAGCGGGCGACGCCACACGCATGGGAGACTGTCGACGCCGTGACGGAAGCCAGCGAGGTCGCGGCTGGTGCGGTTGCCACCGCCGACTGGAACGAAGAGACCCTCGCGGCGGAAGCCGGCGAGGGCTTTTCGACGGCGACCGGCGTCGCGGATCTGCTCGCGGCGAACGGGTTGCCGTTTCGGACCGCACACGAACTGGTCGCCGTCGCCGCCGAACGTGGGGCCGATTACGACGCCCTCGAGGCCGCCGCACAGGAAGTACTCGGCGAGTCGCTCGAGGCCCACGTCGACCCCGTGGCGGTCGCGGACGCGCTCGATCCGGCCGAAAGCGTCGCGAGCCGAGACTCGCAGGGGGGGCCCGCACCCGAGGCAGTCGCTCCCCAGCTCGAGTCGGCCCGCGAGGCGCTCGCAGCCACCGAGGAAACGCTCGCGGCCGCGGGCGACGCGCTCGAGGCGGCACACGAGGCGCTCCGTTCGGAGGTGAACGGCTATGTCTGAGGCGGTCGCTCGAGCGGGACGGTCCGGTCGACCCGCGAAATCGCAGGCAGTCGCTCGGGCCGTTCGGCGACGGTCCCCGCGAGGGGACGAATTACCTGCTTCATGATATGTCAAAGTAGACCTGCGGTGAAGTAGCCCACACGGACCGGTAGAGTGGCGTGCAGTTAATATAATTTTGCTGTTAAGTTCGAAGGCTTTAAGGGATCCCGGCCCCCACGTGCGAGTACAATGACCGAATGCGTCGAGTGTGGGGCTGAAGTGTCCCTGCACGACGATCTGGAAGTCGGAGAGATTGTCGACTGTACGACCTGTGGAGCCGAGCTCGAAGTCGTCGATACGGAGCCGCCAGTCCTCGAGCGGGCCCCCGAGCTCGAAGAGGACTGGGGTGAGTGACCTTGCAGACGGGCGCGATTTCGCCGTCCCCTGCGCAGTCAGTTCGCAGAGCGCGTAGCGCCGCAACCCCGGCGCAGAGGTGTCTCGCGTGAACGTCGGCATACTCTACTCGCGGATTCGAAAGGACGAGAAACTCCTCCTCAACGAGCTTCGCGAGCGCGACCACGAGGTCACGAAGATCGACGTTCGCAAGCAGACCTTCGACATCTCGGAAGCCCCCGAGGAATTCGACGGCCTCGACATCGTCGTCGACCGCTGTCTCGCCACGAGTCGGAGCTTGTATGCCACGCAGTTCTTCGAGGCCTACGGCATCCCCGTGGTCAACAGCCACGAGACCGCGGACATCTGCGCCGACAAGGTGAAAAACAGCCTCGCGCTCGAGAAGGCGGGCGTTCCCACGCCCGCGACGAAAGTCGCCTTCACGAAGGAGACGGCTATGGAGGCCATCGAGGAGTTTGGCTACCCCTGCGTCCTCAAACCCGTCGTGGGTTCGTGGGGTCGCCTGATGGCGAAGATCGACTCTGAGTCGGCCGCCGAGGCCATCCTCGAGCACAAGGCCACGCTGGGCCACTACGAGCACAAGGTGTTCTACGTCCAGGAGTTCGTCGAGAAACCCGGCCGCGATATTCGCGTGGTCGCGATCGACGGCGAGCCCATCGCCGCGATGGTTCGCTCTTCGGATCACTGGATCACCAACGCGGCGAAAGGTGCCGAGGTCGATCCGTTCGACGTCGACGACGAAGCGCGCGAACTCGTCGAGACGGCAAGCGACGCCGTCGGCGGCGGCTTGCTCGGCGTCGATCTCATGGAAACCGGTGACTCCTATACGGTCCACGAGGTCAACCACACGGTCGAGTTCAAGGCTCTCGACGGGGCCGTCGAGACCGATATTGCGGGAACCGTCGTCGACTGGCTCGAGTCGAAAGCCGACGCCGCGGCCGACGAGGAACTCGAGGTGAGCGCCTGATGGCGGACGGCACCGAGACCGGCGCGGACGCAAACGCCGAGACCGTCACCGCAAGCGTCATCGGCGGGAGCGGCTTCACGGGCGGCGAGCTCCTGCGACTGCTCGCTGGCCATCCGAATTTCGATATTACGGAGGTCACGAGCCGTTCGAAAGCCGGCAAGAGCGTGGGCTCCGTCCACCCGCCGCTGCGCGGCTCGGACCTGCGCTTTACCGAGCCCGACGATCTCGAGAGCGTCGATGTCCTGTTCGCGGCGACGCCACACGGCGTCTCCATGGGCCGGATCGACGACTTTTTCGATATTGCCGATACCGTCGTCGACCTCTCGGCGGACTTCCGCCTCGAGAGCGAAGCCCAGTACGAAGAGTGGTACGACGGGCACGAGGCCCCGGAGTACCTCGAGAAGGCCGAGTACGCCCTTCCCGAGATCAATCGCGAGAACCTCGCAGGCGCGGACCTCATCGCGGGCGGCGGCTGTAACGCCACCGCGACCATTTTGGGCCTCTACCCGCTGTTCGAACACGGCATCTTAGAGGGCGGCGAGCAGATCGTCGTGGACGTGAAAGTAGGGTCGTCGGAGGGCGGCGCCGGTGGCGGCGAGGCCTCGAGCCACCCCGAGCGCTCGGGTGTCGTCCGTCCGTACGCGCCGACCGGCCACCGCCACGAGGCCGAGATCGAGCAGTTCCTCGACACCTCGGTCGCCTTCACCTGCCACGCCGTGGACATGATCCGCGGCGCGAGCGCAACGAATCACGTCTTCCCCTCGGGACCCGTCTCGAAGGGCGACCTCTGGCAGGCCTATCGGGGCTGCTACGAGGACGAGCCGTTCGTTCGCATGGCCGCCGGCGGCTCCGGCGTCTACCGCTACCCCGAACCCAAAGCGGTCGCCGGCACCAATCTGGCCGAGGTCGGCTTCGAACTCGACCCATCGAACAAGCGCATCGTCGTCTTCTCGGCGATCGACAACATGATGAAAGGCTCCGCGGGGCAGGCGGTCCACGCTGCCAACGTCGCGCTGGGGCTCGAGGAGACGGCCGGACTCGAGTTTACGGGGCTCCACCCCGTGGGGGCACCCTGAGATGACTACGGTAGTGAAAATCGGCGGTGCACGCGCCGTCGATCCCGAAGGCGCACTCGCCGACGTCGCGAGCCTCGTCGAGGACGGCGAAGACGTAGTTCTCACGCACGGTGGTTCGACCGCCGTCGACGAGACGCTCGAGGAACTCGGCGAGGAACCGACCTACGTCGAGACACCCGGCGGCGTCGTCGGCCGCTTCACCGACGAGCGCACCATGGATGTCTTCAAGATGGTGATGCCGGGCAAGCTCAACACCGATCTGGTCGAGAGCCTGCACAACGAGGGCGTCGACGCGGTCGGCCTCTCGGGCACCGACGGCAAACTACTCTGCGGCAAGCGCAAGTCCGCCGTTCGCGTCAAAGAGGACGGCAAGAAGAAGATCAAGCGCGGCGACCACTCGGGCACGATCGAGTCCGTGAACGCGGACTTGCTCGAGACGACCCTCGCGGGCGGCTACACGCCCGTCGTCTCCGTTCCGGTGCTCGGGAAGGAGAAGGGCGGCGGCTATACTGCAGTCAACGCCGACGCCGACCGCGCCGCGGCCGCGATCGCCGGCGCGCTCGAGGCCGATCTGGTCGTCCTCACCGACGTTTCGGGGATCTACGAGGACCCCGACGACGAGTCGACGAAAATCGAGTCGGCGTCCACGCCCGACGAGTTCGAGGCTGTCAAAGACGCTGCTGAAGGGTTCATGACGAAGAAGGTCATGGCAGCCGAGGAGGCCCTCGAGGGCGGCGCGTCGTCAGTTATCGTCGCGACCGCGAACGCCGACGAACCGATCACCAGCGCGCTCGCGGGCGAGGGGACGACCCTCGAGCCCGGCGCGCTCGCTGATGCGGATGCAGACGAGACGGCACAGGAGGCCGCAGAATGAGCGACCTCGACTTCATCTCCGGAAGCAAGCCGATCGGCATCGAGCGCGGCGAAGGGCCGTTCCTCTACACTGCCGACGGGACGGAGTACGTCGACGCCGGCGCGAGTTTCGCGTGCACGCCGCTGGGTCACTCCCACCCCGCGGTCGTGGAAGCCGTCCAGGAGCAAGTCGGCGAGCTAACCTTCGTCGACTCCTCGTATCCCGTCCAGTCGCGCGAGGACGCCTACGCCGCGTTCGTCGCGTCGACACCGGACGGACTCGAGTCCGCCTGGTTCTGTAACTCCGGGACCGAGGCCAACGAGGCCGCCTTGAAGTTCGCCCGGTCGGCGACCGGCGAGTCCAAAATCGTCGCCGCGACCCGCTCGTTCCACGGACGGACCATGGGGGCACTCGCTGCGACCTGGAAGGACAAGTACAAAAAGCCCTTCGAGCCGCTGGCCGGTGACGTGGAGTTCGTCCCCTACGGCGACGGCGAGGAGCTTGCGACCGCCGTGGACGACGAGACCGCAGCCGTCATCCTCGAGCCGATCCAGGGCGAAGGCGGGATCAACGTTCCGCCCGCGGGCTACCTCGAGACCGCCCGCGAACTGACCGAGGAAGCTGGCGCGGCGCTCGTCTTCGACGAGGTCCAGACCGGAATGGGCCGGACGGGCCAGATGTGGGCCTGCCAGAACGCGGGCGTCACGCCGGACGTGCTCACGACGGCGAAGGGGCTGGGCAACGGACTCCCCGTCGGCGCGGTCGCGGTCCGGGACTGGATCGCCGACGGCGCAGCCTCGCACAACGCCACGTTCAGCGGCGGCCCCGTCGTCGCCGCGGCGGTTCACGCGACCGTCTCGACGCTGGTCGAGGAGGAGTGGCCCGCCCACGCAGCCGAGATGGGAGACTATCTCACGGCGGAACTCGAGGCAGCACTGGGCGACGAGGTCCGTGAGGTCCGCGGCGACGGGCTGCTCGTCGGCGTCGAGTTGAAACGCGGTGCAAACCGCGTCGCCCGCGATCTGGCGATGAACCACCAGGTGCTGGCGCTCCCCGCGGGTCGAACGGTTCTGCGTCTGCTGCCCCCGCTCGTGATCGACGAGACGGAGGCAGACCGACTCGTGGACGCGCTAACCGCGGTCGTCGCATCCGACACCGAATCATGAACGCGAACTCGAGCGAACCGACGGACGTGACGGCGGCGGACGCCCGGGAACTGTTGATCGATCTCGTTTCGATCCCATCGCCCACCCGCGAGGAACGGGAGGCGGCCAAGCGCCTCGTGGACTTCTTCGAGGCACGCGACCGAGAGGTCTGGATCGACGCGGTCGGGAACGTCCGCGCGCCGGCGGACGACGCCGTGTTGTTGACCTCACACATCGACACCGTCCCGGGGGATATCCCCGTCGAGGTCGAAGAGACCGGCGACGACGAGATTCTGTGGGGACGCGGCAGCGTCGACGCGACGGGGCCCCTCGCCGCGATGGCGGCCGCCGCCGTCCGCACCGGCGTCTCCTTCGTCGGCGTCGTCGGCGAGGAGATCGACTCGAAAGGGTCGCGCTACCTGATCGACGACCGCGACGAGTCACCGGACGCCGTCGTCAACGGCGAACCGTCCGGTGCAGACGGGATCACGCTGGGCTATCGCGGACTGATCGCCGGCACGTACGTCGCGACCAGTGAGTCCGGCCACACCTCCCGGCCGGACCCGAACGCGATCCAGCACGCCGTCCGCTGGTGGTCTGCCGTCGAGGACCGCTTCGAAGGCGACGAGTACGAACCGGTCTTCGAACAGGTAACGACCAAGCCAGTCGACATCGAAGGCGGCGTCAGCGACGACGGCCTCTCCGTCGAAGCGACGATGGACATCCAGTTGCGCGTGCCGCCGGCGCTCGACGTCGGGACCGTTCGCGAAGCCGCGGAGGCCAAACTCGAGGTCGGGACCGTGACCTGGAAGGACAAGGTCCCGCCGGTGATGATGAGTTCGCGAACGGCGGTCGCACGGGCGTTTCGCGTCGCCATCCGCAAGGAGGGTGGCGATCCTCGCCTGGTGCGAAAGACCGGAACGAGCGACATGAACATCTATGCCGGGGCTTGGGACTGCCCGATGGTCACCTACGGGCCGGGCAACTCGGACCTCGATCACGCGCCCGATGAACGACTGCCGTTGTCGGAGTTCGACCAGTCGGTATCGGTCCTCGAGCGCGTCGCGCGGACGCTCAGTGAAGAGTGAATACACGCATTCCAGACGAACGATTACAATGACGACAGATACCGACGACACACGGCCGAGACATTTCCTCGACGTCGACGATCTCTCCGAGGAGGAACTGTTCGCAGTTCTCGACAGAGCTGACGAGTACAAACGCGCCGTCGGAGCCGGCGAGGACCACGCTGACCTGTCCGGACAGACGCTGGGGATGCTCTTCCAGAAGGCGAGTACCCGTACCCGGGTCTCCTTCGAGACGGGGATGACGCAACTCGGCGGGCACGCGATCTTCCTCGGGGAAGACGACATCCAGCTCGGGCGGGGCGAACCGCTGAAAGACACGTCGCGTGCGCTCTCGCGGTACGTCGACGCGGTGATGGCTCGCGTCTTCAAACACGAAAACATCGAAGTGCTCGCGGAGTACTCCTCGGTTCCGATCGTCAACGGACTCACGGATGACGCTCACCCGTGTCAGACGCTCGCGGATCTGCTGACGATCCGCGAGCACGCGGACGGCTTCGAGGATGTCTCGGCGGCCTGGATCGGCGACGGCAACAACGTCGCCCAATCGTTCGCGCTCGGCTGTGCGCTGACGGACGTCGATCTGACAATCGCGACGCCCGAGGGGTACGAGGTCGACGACGCCGTCCTCGAGCGGGCCCGCGAACTCGGCGGCGATCCGACGGCCACGACCGATCCCGTTGAGGCGGTCACTGACGCCGATATCATCTATACGGACGTCTGGATCAGCATGGGCCAGGAGGACGAACGCGACGTCCGGATGGACGATTTCGCGGGCTTCCAGGTCAGTTCGGACCTCCTCGAGCACGCCCCCGATGCGTCGGTCATGCACTGTCTCCCAGCCCACCGCGGCGAGGAGATCACCAACGACGTCATCGAGGGCGACCGCTCCATCGTCTTCGATCAGGCGGAAAATCGGCTGCACGCCCAGAAGGCGTTATTGAGCTGGCTGCTCGAGTGATCACGCCCACGAGCGAAGCGAGTGGGGTTTTTGGTCCAGATTTTTTCGTGAGTGACGCTCCTGGGAACGCTCGCGGCCGAGCATACTCGCTGCGCTGGCTCGTCGGCCTACTGAATCGTCGAAGAAATCGCTCGTTTCCACGGTCAATTCGATATTGATCACCGCTGCCGTGTGTTCATAGATTTGAACTGTCTATTGTACTTATATCTGAGTCGATCGAGGAGTGACACGACCCATGTCGTTCAGACTGGTACTCGCGACGCTTCTCATGGTGTTAGGGCCGGCGGCCCTGATCGCGCTGGTCCTGCTATAACGCTGGGGGAAGGGGTATCGACCACGAATTACGGGGACTGCAGTGATCGGGTTCGCAGTTCGGGGAGTCGACTGACTCGAGCATCGTCGTCACGTCATTGAAACGGGGTCAGCGACGCGGCCCAGCGGGTCGCCCACCGACGAATCCAGTCACTTTTTCCCCCTCGCCACCTTCTCGACCGACAATGAGCCTCAGTCTCTCGGCCGATCAACCGGAACAACCTGCGGACGCCGACGATGGCGTCTGGCTCGAGTGCATCGAGTGTGGCGACACCTTCGCTCCCTTCGACGACGTCCGATACACGTGCGACGAGTGTGACGGACTGCTCGAGGTCCGCTACGCCGACCTGCCCACCTTCGACGAATTCGAGGGTGAGGGCGTCTGGCGCTATGCCGACGCGCTGCCGTTCGAATCGGGCGTCTCCATTCAGGAGGGTGCGACGCCGCTGTACGAGGTCCCTCGGCTCGAGGACGATATCGGCGTCAAGACCCTGCGGATCAAACACGAGGGGATGAACCCGACCGGTTCGTTCAAGGACCGCGGGATGACCGTCGGCGTGCGGGTCGCCGAAGAACTCGGCGTCGGCCGACTGGCCTGTGCTTCGACGGGCAACACCAGCGCCGCGCTGGCCGCCTACGGCACCCGTGGCGGGATGCAGACGCTCGTGCTCCTCCCTGCCGGCAAGGTCGCCGCCGGCAAGATCGCCCAGGCGAGCCTCCACGGTGCGCGCATCCTCGAGGTCGACGGCAACTTCGACGCCTGTCTGGACATCGTTCAGGAACTCGCGGGGCAGGGCGAGGCCTACCTGCTGAACTCGCTGAATCCCTTCCGGCTCGAGGGCCAGAAGACGATCGGCCTCGAGATCCTCGAGGGCTTCCTCGCCGATTACGACACGGTTCCGGATCGGATCGTGCTCCCTGTCGGCAACGCGGGTAACACGTCGGCGCTGTACAAGGCGTTCCGCGAACTCGTCCAGGCGGGCGAACTCGAGGAGAGCGAGGTCCCGAAACTGACCGGCGTCCAGGCCGAGGGTGCCGCGCCGATGGTCGAAGCGATCGAGAACGGGGCCGACGAAGTCCGGCGCTGGGACGACGTCGAGACGCGCGCGACCGCGATCCGTATCGGGAACCCGGTCAACGCGCCGAAAGCGCTGCCCGGCATCCGCGAGACCGGTGGGACCGCCGTCGCGGTCTCCGACGAGGCAATCACCGAGGCCCAGCGCGACCTCGCGGGCGAGGGGATCGGTGTCGAGCCCGCCTCGGCTGCTTCCGTCGCCGGCCTCCGAAAACTCCGCGCCGAGGGAATTGTCGACGACGACGAACGCGTCGCCTGTCTCACCACCGGTCACCTGCTCAAGGATCCCGACGCCGCCGCTGCGGCGGGGAGCGAACCCGAACCCGTGCCGGCCGACACCGAAGGCGTACTCGACCATCTTCAGGAGTAACGTCGGCCGGACGGACGACCCGCGTCAGACGCGTCTGACGCCCGACTGACTGACCTTTTTCCGAAACGGTATGGTAGGCATTGTCGAGCCATGTCCGCCGAGCAACGAGGTCCAACGCCCATCCACTTGAGTGCCGAACGAACCGAACACAGTTCTCCGAACCGACCCGCCGGATCGGACCACCGAGACGGTCACCCGCTGCAACGGCCCTCCCCTGACTCGGATCGACGGGAACCGCCCCTCGCATACAAGATCGAACGCGCGCGGCTTCACGCCCGGATCGCCGCCCTCGAGAAAATGGTCGAAACGAGCGAACGACGCCGACAGGCGGTCATCGATCAGTACGAACAACTGTTGGCCGATCGAGCGGACGACGACGAAACGGCAACCCGCGAGTCGGAATCGAAGTCACGGTCCCTGCTGGCGCAATTGGTCGACCGATAGCCTCCCCCGTTCTTTCCCTCCCCGCTCACGATTTCCTTTAGATATTCCAACAGTTTAAATATCAAGCGGGAGCCAGTGGTAGATAGGGAATGAAATAACCAATGGTAAATGCTGATGCGTCTGTAGTCTGTCCTGAATGTGATGGCAGATTGCGAAAGAGGGATACTGAAATAGTCTGTGAGGAGTGTGGGCTCGTTTCGGCAGAGGACGCGATCGATCGCGGTCCCGAGTGGCGGTCGTTCGATGACGAAGACACCGACCCGAGACGTACCGGAGCCCCGCTGACCCGCTCGAGACACGATCGCGGGCTCTCGACGGAGATCGGATACGGCTCCGGTTCGAGTTCGGGGTACAGTTCTCGGTTGACCGGCAGAAAACGACGGCAGATCGCTCGATTACGCCGAGAGCACAACCGCGCTCGAATCTCCTCGAAGGCCGAACGAAATCAGGTGTACGGATTCGCAGAGATCAGGCGGATCACCGCCTTGCTCTCACTACCGGACTCCGCCAGAGAGCAATCCTGTGCGCTCTTCGAGTCCGCTCAGTCCGAGGACCTCCTGCAGGGCCGGTCGCTGGAAGGCTTCGCCGCCGCCGCGATCTACGCGACCTGTCGGACGCGCTCGATCGCCCGAACGACCGACGAAATCGCCGCCGTCGCGCGCGCCGACAGCGACGAACTCACCGTCGCCTACGATGCCTTGAACCGTGAACTCGGTCTGCCGACGGGGCCGATCGATCCCATGCAGTATCTCCCGCGGTATGCGTCGAAACTCGAGCTTGGACAGGCGGTTGAACGCCGTGCGCGAGAGCATATCACTGTCTTACTCGAGGCCGGACTGATTGGCGGCCGTAATCCAAGCGGGGTCGCGGCTGCCTGTCTCTACAAGGCAGCCGGCGAACGAGATGAGTGGCCGTCACTGACCCAGACCGCTGCGGCCGAGGTCGCCGACGTCGCAGCCGTGACGATTCGATCGACCGTCAGGAACCTCAGAGAACTCTAACGCGTCGTTTCGCTGCGCAAAGAACAGGGCTGTCGAGATCGATCCGCCACCGACATTACGTCGTTCGGAGCGAGTCCGTACTCGGCTCGTAGACCTCGCCTTTCTGTTTGAGCTTGTCGATCTCGTGTTCGGCCTTCGAGTGATCCATGCCGATCTCCTCGGCCCGCTCGAGGACGATATCAACCGGCGCGCCGTCGTCGTACTCCTCCTCGATGTCGCCGATCAGTTGCTTGAGGTTCTTGATACGGTCGCGCTGGGACTTCGATGTCCCGGCTTCGACGATGTCCGCGTCGAACTCGCCGGTCTCGGGATCGACGCCGATGTCCTGCAGACACGATCGGACGATCTCGATGACCCGTTCGGCGTCGGCCTGCTCGACCGTATCCGATAGCCGAACGCGGGCGCTGGCCTCCGAGAGGCGCACCAGCGCCTCGAGTTTCCGTGCCGTTACTGGGACCGGTGCGTCATCGTCGGTCCCCTTCGCGCGCAGGTCAACGTAGAAGTCCCGGATCGCCTCGCGGGCCTCCTCGGTCATGCGCGGATGGCAGTTTTGCTTCGAGTAGGCGATGTACTTCCGCAGGAGTTCGGCCTCGATCTCCGGATCGACCTGCGCGGTCATCTCGTCGATTTCGCTCTGACTGACGTCCATCGAGGGCATCTCCTCGCGCTGAGTCGTCAACTCGCCGGCGTAGTTTGTCGTGATGATGTGTTCGGCGAGGTTGCGGTCTTTTTCCTCGTCGGGGGTGTCCGTGACCGTAAAGATCAGGTCGAAGCGCGAGATCAGCGCCGGCTCGAGGTCGATCTGCTCGCTGATCGGTTCGTACTGGTCGAACCGGCCGTACTTGGGGTTGGCCGCGCCGAGCAGCGAACAGCGGGACTTGAGGGTCGCGTTGATCCCCGCCTTCGAGACCGAGATCTTCTGTTGCTCGAGGGCCTCGTGCATGGCACTCCTGTCTTCCGGTCGCATTTTGTCCAGTTCGTCGATGGCGGCGATTCCCCGATCCGCGAGGACGAGCGCGCCGGCCTCGAGGCTCCACTGTTGGCCGTCGCCGAAGTCGTCGCGAACGGCTGCGGCGGTGAGCCCCGCTGAGGACGATCCTTTCCCGGATGTGTAGACGGCCCGCGGTGCGATGTTTTCGATGTACGCGAGCATCTGGGATTTACCGGTACCGGGGTCTCCTATTAGGAGCATATGCAGGTCGCCACGGATCCTCGAGCCATCCGGCAACTGCTTGGTCACGCCCGAGAACAACTGGAGGATCATCGAGAGCTTCTCTTGATCGTAGCCGTAGATGGAGGGCGCGATGGAGGCGACCATCTTCTCGTAGATCCCTTCGGAGCTTGAGAGTCGAACGATCTCCTCTTTGTCCTCGCCGGTGATGTCCATATCCTCGAACTGCTCTTCGTCTACCTCGACGGAGATCCCCTCCATATAGAAGTCGAAGACAGGGGATTTGTCCTGCTGGTCGCCCTGTTGCTCGAGTCGCAAAACGCCGATCGCCGAGACGTGGTCGCCCGGGGTGACCTCGCCGGTGATGTCGTCCTCGATGTTGATGTCGAGGGCCTGTGGGGTTTCCCCGCCGCGCAGCCCCTCGGGGCTCTCCTGAACGCGGAGTTTCTGTGAGTCGATGAACTCGGATTGATCGAAGTTGACGCGGAAGGGGCCTTGCCGTTCGCAGCCCTGACACTCGTGGGGCTCCTGAAAGTCCCCGCTGGATTGGGGGATTCGAGAGAGGGTCCCACAGAGCTGGCACTCGAAGGCGGCTTCCTCGATTTTGGGTCGAACGTCGGTGGCCTTACGGATGATTCCGTGAACTTGCACGAGGGAGTTCATGTCTCGCGCGCGGATCTCTCGGATCTCGGGGGATTCCGTCTCCGGGAGGTTTCGGATCCGGACGTGAGCCTGTCCGAGGCTCACGTCGATCGGAAGATCGTACAGCCGGAGCGCCTCCTCGGCGTAGCGCTGGAGTTGTTCGGGCTGTGCGATGAAGTCGTCTGCGAGATCGGGATCGAACCGGTAGAGGTCCTGCCAGTCGATGTGGAGCGACCGCTGCTCGTTGGGATACTGCTGGGCAAGCTGTTTGATCTCGTTGTCGTAGTAGTTGCGAAAGAACTGCTCGAAAGAGTCGACGAGTTCGGAATTTCCCGCTTGCGCCATTGCACCGTTCTAGGACCGCCATCGCGTATAAATGGTCGTATACCGGGGCGAAACTGAACGGAGACGAGCCACGGCCGGTCCCCGCCCTTGAGCCGCCATCGTTCCGTCGGTCGGGTGCGATACGAAGCCGTGTCCCCGCCCTCGAGAAATCGGAAAATCGATTCGGTCCACGTCGAACCCGTCGACCCTGTTTTCGTGGCAGGCCGACGTGGACCACACGCCGTGTCCAGTATTCCCGTCGACCGGTTGACCGCGCGGCCACAGTCGTTCGTTCGACCCCGACGGTATGTAACTACGGCCAATCTGTTTTGGCTGTCAGGGACCGAGAAGGAGGGTGACAGCAGCCCGTATCAATCGGCACCGCTCGCGGCCTCGCCGAGGCTATCCGCGGCGACGCCGAGCGTCGCGATCGAGCGGAACGCCTTCTCGACGGTCAGGTCGACCTCGTGGACTTTCTCGGTCGGCATATGCATGACGTAGCCGTTCGTCGCCGGATTCGGCGCGAGCGGGACCATGATCGTCACCATCTCGTCTTCGTCCGCGCTGGCTTCGACGACGGGAGGCGTCTCCGCGGTGAGAAAACCGAGCATGTACGCGCCTTCGTGGGGGAACTCGACGGGTTTCACGTCTTGGAACTGGTCCGTGTCGCCATCGACAAGCAGCCGACTGGCCCGGCGAACGCTCTCGTAAACGGTGCTGACGCCGGGGATCGTCTCCATCACCGTGTGGACTCGCTTCGAGAGGTACTTGCCGGGCGTGTGCTCCGCGACGAGGCCGACCAGCAGGAAGACACCGAGCAGCGAGAGCAGCGTCACGAACTCGATTGCCAGAGCCGGCGGTTCGTCGGCCAAGAGATAGGTGACGCCGGCGGTCACCGGCGAGATCGCACTGCGAATGAAGTTGAGGACGACCATCACCACCAGCAGCGTCGCAACCAGCGGAATCGTGATTACGATCCCGTTGACGAGCCAGCGTCGGAATTGCGAGCCGGGAGAGGCCATGTTTCCTGACAGTCGAAGTAACGCCGAAATCGTTGGGCTTGCGGGCGGTCGCAGTCGTCTGCGCGGTCGGTCGGTGTCTCTCGTGTCCGCCGAGGCTCGAGGACGACTCACAATCTAGAGGCCCAATACAGTCACGAGATGGCCACTATTCTTAACTGAACGCGGTTGGTCCGACACGTCGTGTCTCGAGATTCACCATCCGAATCGACTGCCGGCTCGGCTCCCAGACGGGAACCACACCAGCAACGGAACC
Organism: Natrinema sp. H-ect4; assembly: GCF_041894845.1. NCBI lineage: Archaea > Methanobacteriati > Methanobacteriota > Halobacteria > Halobacteriales > Natrialbaceae > Natrinema > Natrinema sp. H-ect4. The sequence goes on along the minus strand of NZ_JBHDYC010000003.1, from coordinate 20,438 downwards.
GTTCCGTCTCGGACGTTCTCTCCGACGATCGAACCAAGGGGTATCTCACCTATACGACGTCGATTTTCGCCATTGTCGGTGCCGGGTTCGGACTGACCGGTGCGCTCGGCACCCGGCTGCTCTTCGACGGCTCCGACGAGAGTGGATTCGTCGCCGCGTTCTTCATGATCGTCCTGTTCGGCGTCATGGTGTTTACCGGACCGATACTCGGTGCGATCAGCGGGCTTCAGCTCGATCGGCAGATGGCCGACACGCGCGAAGCGATGATCACGGCCTTCGCCAGCGGGACGCTCGGCTACGTCGTGATGACGATCGTCGGCGTCCTCGTCACCGTCGTTTTCTCACCCAGTACCGATAGCGCGGACACCGGCGGCACCGGTGGAAGCGGCGGGACCGATCTCTTCGATCTCGGCGACGTACTCGTCCCCCTCATTGCCATGGCGATTCCCGTCGGCCTCGTCGCCGCGGGAGTGATCTACGTCGGCGATCGGTTCCTCGAGTAGGGCAGGAGACCGGGACGTATTTTTCCTCGTCTCGGCTCTCACCTCGCTTTTTCGAAGGTCGCTCGAGAGTGGTCGTGTTCAGGGGAGAGTCGTCCCGTTTCGATCGATACGAAATCGCCCCTACCGAACCCCTTCGTACATTGGAGCGACACTGATAGCGATGTAGCCACTTCGTCTCACCCCATGGCGACTCAATCTAACCGGACGCGGGCCGCGGTCCGCTGTGAGAACTGTAAAGCGATCCTCGTCGCCGAGGTCACGCCGGCGGGTTCGATCCGCCCGCTTGGCACGAGCGAGGACTGCGTCTGCGGTGACGGCTCGTTCACTCGGCTCGAGCAGCCAACCCCGTCACCCTGATCGGTGTTGTGCGCCCGGTCGGAGTCATTCGATCGGTTGCTACTGCTCCGCGACAGGGACGGATTTGGAAGACGATCACAAACGCCCCATGACGGTCCGTCTCGAACGGGTGATATCGAAGAGAGTTTACAATTAGAAATACATATGACCATATTTTCCACCCAATCCGTCATGATTACCTCGATGAGAAGCTTTATTGTTGGACATGTGCTATACAGTAGTGAGGTGATGACGACGAATACCAAAACGATCACTACGGCTGTACGAAACCCCTGTGGCCATTGTGACTTTACTCCGTGTGGGCCCTGCCACCGGCTAGCACCGGAGCTCGTCACGCCCCGAACACATACGCCTCGATCCTCGGCACTCAGTTTTCACGACGCGTTTTGATACCTCAGTGGAACCATCCGAGATTTGCGATACCGGTAGTCGTCTCCTCTTTGCCACCGAAGATGAGACGGGCAGAAGCCCGTAGAATTCCGCCGACCGAGAGCCGAGTCGCGTTCCAGATATGCTGGGTTCAGCGATGAGGGAGCACCCCTGTCAGGTCAATCCACTATAGTAGCCACCGTAACGATTTACACACCTGAACGGATGAAAGCGATTTGAAGCGCGGTCGGAGCAAGCTCTTCCCCGATTCAAATCCGAGTTTGTTCCGATTCCTGTTGCTCGCGGTTTTGCTCGCAGCAGTATATGGGATCGCCCGGATTTGAACCGGGGTCACGGGCACCCAAGGCCCGAAGTATACCAAGCTAACCCACGATCCCGTATCTACTCCAACCGCGCCCACATCATAAAGCGTTTCGTTACGGTCCGAACGGTTTTGCCCGATGCCGTGATAGCGCCGGCCATGACCGGACTCGAGATGTTGCTTCTGATTCTCGTGTTGGTGCTCGTCCTCGTGGCGGCCCAGCTCATCGAGGTCGCGAGACCTTTCATCGTCAACGCGGTGAGCGGACTCGTGGTGTTGTACCTCGCTCAGGTCGTCTTCGGCGTCGGAGTGGCGGTGACGCCGCTAACGGTTGCAATCGTCGCGATCGGCGGCGTTCCGGGCTCGTTGCTCGTGCTGGCGCTCTCGCTGTTCGGTGTCGCCTTCGTTCCGTGAGCCTCGCTGATCGGCGTCGAACCGTCGCGCATACGGGCTGCTGTACCGATGTACTGGCGCCCCTGTCTGGCGGGTCGCGGGTGCGCCGGAACTGGCGGAGAGTATAGTAGCCACTGAAAGTCGAGACACACTTGATCACGGATCGCGTTGTGAGCAGTGTATAATTCGTTTCAGTGGCTACTATAGTCCGTCTCAGTTTCCGAGAAGACGTGCGATATCCTCGTCGGTCGCTTCGGTGACCGCATCGGATCCGGTGTCGATCGTCGACGCCTCGTCCCACTCGGCCAGTAACGCGGCGACGTCCTGGTCGGTCGCTTCCGGGAGCGACTCGTCGGTATCGTCGTCGGCGACGACGGCATCGAAAACCGTCCCGAACGTCGAGACGACCCGATCCTCGTGACGCGTCGGATCGAAGTGGAAGTGGGCGTAGGCGTCGACGCTCGAGAGCCGGTTCGTGAGGACGTGTGCGAACTGGAAGACCTCCTTCGGAGAGCTGTGGCGAAGCAGGGCATCGAGCGAGTCGAAACAGACCGTGATCTCCCCGCCGGTTTCGTCCCAGTGTTTACAAAACCGGCTGACTGCGACGCCGATCGCGGAAAGATCGGTCGGATCGGTCACCGAATCGGTGACGACTGGCCGGGTGAAATCAGGCTCCGATTCGTCGCCGGCGTCAGTCAGGACATCCCCGATCGTGAGCTGCCCGAGCGGGCCGTCGATCGCATCCTCGTCGGGACAGTCGGGCTCCTCGTCAGCGAAGGTGACCGCAAGGTGTGCCGTGTCGCTGTCGTGGTAACACAGCTCCTCGCAGGCGTTCGGCGATGCTCGTCTCGAGTGGACGAGCAACACGTTCGCGGGCGGGTCGATCGCGGCTGGCGTCGTCGTGTCCATAGTGACAGCTCCGGGTTGGATGCCCGTACTGACTATCGATTGAACGCTGTCGTCCTTTACCGTTCCGGCCGTCGAGACGGCTCACAAACGATCGTGGCCGCCGTTTGATGCGCCAGTGACAGTCACGGATCACATCGCGGACCCGATCAGAGGTCCTCGTCCCGGAGTTCGATATCCGCGACGAGCTCGTAGGGATGGGCGTCCTTCCGGATCCCGTCGAGAAGCGTGAACGCCTGGCCGGGCTCGAGGAAGTGTTCGGTCACCACGCGACCGAGCGGCGTGGGTTCGAAGCCGTCGATGAAGTCGTACTGCAACAGCTTTCCGATGGCGTGTTTCGTGGGAACGTCGCCGAGCATCCGGTCGTTAAGCGCCTTCGTGGCCTTGCCGCCGACCGTGACGTTCGCGAGCGTCTCCTCGACGGCCGCGGCCTCGTCGTAATGAGTCATCACCGACTCCATCTCGCCTTTGAGGAGTTTGAAGGCGACCTCGTCTTCGCTCATCTCCATCGAATTGTGGTAGACGGTGTCGGGTTCGACGAGGACGTACACCGTCCCCGTGTCGTGGTAGTCGGGCCGGCCCGCGCGGCCGAGCATCTGGTGGAACTCCTGGACCGAAAGCCACTCGATGCCCATCGCCAGCGAGTCGAAGATGACCTGCGAGGCGGGGAAGTCGACCCCCGCGGCCAGCGCGGCGGTCGTGACGACCGCCGAGAGCTCCTGCTCGCCGAACTTGCGTTCGACCGTCTTTCGGCGCTTGTAGTCCAGTCCGGCGTGGTAGGGAGCGGCCGAGTAGTCCAGCTTCCGCGAAATCTCGTGACAGCGCCGCCGGGAGTTGGTGAAGATGATCGTCTGCCCGCGATACCCCTTCGAGGACTCGGTGTCGAACTCGCGTTTGACGAGCTTGTTCTCGACCCGCACTTTCTCCTGGCCGTCCGCGAAGGTGACGTGGCGTTCGATCGGGATCGGCCGTTCCTCGAACTCGATGAGCGTGGCTTCGAGCGCTTCGGTGAGCTGCTTCGGGTTGCCGACGGTCGCCGAGAGGTAGACCCACTGTGCGCCGTCGTACTCGTCGCGGCGCGCCGCCCGCTGCTCGCACGTGTATTTGAGCCGCGAGATGAGGCCGTCCAGCCGGTGGCCTCGATCCTCCTCTTTCAGCGTGTGGACCTCGTCGATGACGACGGTCCCGATGTCGCCCATCTCCTTGCCCGTCCGCAGGGCGTGGTCGATCCCCTCGTAGGTGCCGACGATGACATCGGCGTTCGGATCGAACTGGTTGCCGTTGTCGGCGATCCGGCTCGCGCCCACGCGGATGGAGACGTCGACGAGGTGGCCGTATTCGTCCTGAAAGTCCTCGTACTTCTGATTGGCCAGCGCCACCAGCGGCACGAGAAAGAGCATCGTCCCCTTGCCCTCGAGGACGCGGTCGATGCCGGTCATTTCGCCGACGAGGGTCTTCCCGGTCGCCGTCGCGGAGACGACGAGCTGGTCCTCGCCATCCAGGAGGCCGTTCTCGACCGCGAGGCTCTGGACCGGCAGCAGCGTCTCGAACCGGTCCTCGAGCAGGTCCTGAATGCCCGGGTGCAGGTTCAACGAGTCCGTCCGAACGGGGTCGACCTCCTCGGTCGTCGCCGAGATGGTATCGAACTTCGTCAGATCGGGGTCGAGCTGTCCCTTGAGCAGGTTGACGATCCGTTCTAAATCCTGTACTTCCAGCATGAGGTCTTCGAGACGTTCCTTGGCGGCACCCGAGACCTCGCCGCCGCCCGAAAAGGAAAGCTGGCGCTCGAGTTCCTGTTTCGCACAGTCCGTACAGATCCAGTCGTTGTCGTCCTTGACGGCAGTCTCGGTCGTGATCGGCGAGTACCGGCCCGCGCCGGCGCAGTAGCGACAGGTCCGGACGGTCTTGACCTTGTCCTCGAGCTGGTAGCCCTCGAGCATCTCCCGAAGGTCGCGCCGACCGGCGCTCGAGGTCTGTTCGGAGATGCGGATCCGCTTGGACCGGCGGGCGAGTTCGACGAACTCGTCGGGCTGGCGGGGCTCCTCGCTCGAGCCATCTTTGAGTCGGAACTTCGCGGGGCGGGGCCCGGCCGAGGTTTCCGAGAGCTCGAGTTTCGCGCGGAACAGCCGCTTCCCGTCACGTTCGACGACGACGAGGAAGTCGCCACCGGTTTCGTGACAGAAGATGGTATCGACCTGCTGGACCTGCTTCGACACGACAGTGAGTAGTAGCGTGGCGTACTTGAGCGATTCGGACTCGAGCGCGTCGATCCCGGGTCGACCCGAACGCGCGCCGCCTCGCGGAGTTCGACCGAGCGCTCGCCTAGAAGTCGCCGTTGACGATGTCGCTGACCTCCTGCGGGTCGAACAGGTCGTCCTCGATGCCGTAGAGTTGCTGGGCCAACCGCTGAGTGGCGACGAGGTTGATGATCGGGCCTTGATAGAACGGGACGGTCTTGTATACGTTGTCGTTCTGGACGGCCGTCAGTTTCTGCCCGGCGTTGTGGCCTTGCATTGGTTCGACGAAGTTCTGCTGGAACTCCTCCTCGCTGAGGTACTGCTCGGTGCGAAGCAGGATGTACTCCGGATCGACATCGAGGAGCGTCTCGTAGTCGATCGATCCGCGGGTGCTGTGGAAGTTCTCGACGTCGGAGTTCGCGAGCGCGTCCTCGACTCCGAGGTCCCGCAGGTGTTTGTAACTCGTCGACTCGTCGACGATGTAGGGGAGGAAGGAGTCGTCCGCTATCTGCGGGTACAGGACCGCGGCCTCAGGTCGGCCACTCGAGGGAACGACGTTCTCGAGTTCCGACTGGAACTCGTCGTGCAGTGTCTCGAACTCGTCGTAGCGTTCCTGTTCCTGGAAGACTTCGGCGAGTTTCTCAAAGGCCTCGTACATCGTGAGGTAGTCGTAGTCCTGGTGCCACGAGTAGCCCCGAGAGGTGATACTGTTCCCGAAGAACGGCGTCCCTGTCGATTTGATCCGCTCGATGGCGTCGCCGCTCCAGTCGGCCCGCCCCGTGAGGAAGTTCGGATCCATGACGAGCACATCCACTCTCTCGGAAAGGTCTATGAACTTCTCGGGGCCGAACTCGTCGTCCCAAAGCGTTTCGATATCGTCCGGGTCGACGCTCACGTCGGGAATGTCGTCGTAATACCCCGTATGTAACCGCCCCGCGATATAGAGTCCCACCGGCGGCTCCTGACCCAGTGCGATCCCCATGTCGGTCCAATCCGCGGTGCCGGCGGCCCACGTCTGGGGGACCGACTCGAACTCAACGTCGCCGACCGGCGGCATCGATACCGTGTATGCGGTTTCGCCGTCCGAGGACCCATCATCTCCGATGCAGCCCGCCATCGCGCTCACGCCTGCGAGCGCACCCCCCGTTCGAAGCACGTTCCGTCTCGTCCACGTCCGTTCGTTACCCATCAAATTTTAGGTCGGCCTAAAACAGTAAAAGTGTTCCGGAGCCGTCCGACTGATCGGTGTCAGGTGTCGCCGGTAACGATATCTGCGACCGCCTGCCGGTCGAACAGCTTCTCGCCGCCGAACTCGTCGGGATAGATTCCCTGGGCCGCCCGCTCGAGCTGAAACAAGTGAATGATCGGTCCCTGGTAAGTCATGCCGCCGTAGACAACGCGGTCGTTCCGGACCGCCCGGAGTTTGCTCGCAACGCTGTGATCGCGCATGAACGAGACGATCCCCTGCTCGAACTCCGACTCGGTGACCTTCCCTTGTTGTCTGATCGCGATGACGTCGGGATCGATCTCGAGCAACGTCTCGTAGTCGATGGTGCCGCTCGCCGCCTGCGCGTCGCCGACGCCGCTCGCGGCGAGCGCACCGTCGACCCGAAGATCGGTCCAGTGTTTGGACTGGGTATCGTCCTCGATGTGGTAGGGATAGAACGCGTCCGGCTCGGCCGAGGCGGGGACGAGGACCGCGACTTCGGGCCGCTCGTCGGGCAGTCGGGACCGAACGTCGGCCAGTACATCGTCGTGGAGCCGTTCGAACGCCTCGTAGCGCTCTCGCTCCTGAAATACCTCCGCCACTTTCTCGAAGGCCTCGTAGAGGGTGTAGCGGGTGTAATCGTGCCAGTCGTAACTGGCCGAGAAAATCGTATTGCCGACGAACGGCGCGACGGTCTCGCTGATCTCGTCGACATCGTCTTGGCTCCAGCCGAGCCGGTTGATCATGAAGTTCGGATCGATGAGGTGAACGTCGGCCTCGAGTTCGTAGAACACCTCCTTCCCGGTCCCGTCGTCCCAGAGTTCAGTCAGGTCGTCCGGGTCGACCGAAACGCCCGGCAGTTCGTCGTAGTAGTGGGTTCCGTACCGGCTCTGCAGGCCGATTCCGACCAGCCCGTCGGCCCGTCCGAGCGCAATGCCCATATCCGCGTAATCTCCCGTATAGGGGAGCCATCTCTCTGGAACGGATTCGAACTCGACGGTGCCGACGGGCTCTATCGTGACGGAATACTCGCTCTCGCCATCTCCCGACCCCTGCGTACCGAGACAGCCGGCGGCCGTACCGAGTCCGGCGATCGCTGCTCCCGTCTTCATCACGCGTCGTCTCGTCCGTTTCGAATCGGCTGTCATCGAGTTTTAGGCTGGCCTAAAAATACAAAAGCCTTCCGGCTGGCGGCGTCAGGTCTGGCTCTCCGGGAGCGCGCGCTTCGGCAGTACCTGCAGTTCGGGCTCGTACTCAACGGAGGCCTCGACGCCGAAGACGTCGGCGAGCAACTGTTCCGTCACGACCTCTTCGGGCGGCCCCCAGTCGTAGAGTTCGCCATCGCACATCGCGACCAGATAGTCCGCGAACCGGGCCGCCTGCGAGATGTCGTGAAGAATGACGGCCACGGTGACCCCCTTCTCCTCGTTGAGTTGGCGGATCGTCTCGAGCACCCGGAACTGGTGGTGAATGTCCAGAAACGTCGTCGGCTCGTCGAGCAACAGGACGTCGGTGTCCTGTGCCAGCACCATGGCGATCCAGGCCAGTTGCTTCTGGCCGCCGCTCAGTTGACCGAGTTCCGACTCCCGGAGGTGGTCGATCCCCGCCAGTTCGATCGCGCGTTCGACCGCCCGGTGATCCTCCTCGGTGACGCCGTCGAAAAAGCCCCGATGCGGGTAGCGGCCGTGATAGATGAGGTCCTCGACGGGGATCGAGCCGAGCGAGTCGTTCTCCTGCGAGAGGACCCCCATTTCGCGCGCCAGTTCCTTGCGACTGAACGTGTCGAGGTCCTTGCCGTGTATCTGCACGGATCCCGTAGCCGGTGTAAGGTGCTTCGAGAGCGCCTTCAGGAGGGTACTCTTCCCGCTGCCGTTGGGGCCGACGAGCGCGGTCACCGCTTCCTCGGGGATGTCGAGGCGCGCGCAGTCGACGATTGTCTCCTCGCTCGTCGGATAACTGAGCTCGAGGTCGTCGCCGACCAGTGCGCTCTCGACCGTGTCGCCGTTATCGTCGGTGATCCGCTCCTGTTCTCGATCTACGTCCTGCTGTGTGCGTGCCATTATAGCTCACCCATCGATTGCTGTTTCCGCATCAGATAGAGGAAATACGGCCCGCCGATCAGTCCGGTGACGACGCCGACGGGCATCTGGGTCCCGCCCAGCGCGAGTCGCGCACCGACATCGGCGGTGACCATCAGTGCGGGCCCGGCGAAAAGACACCCGATCATCAGCCGTCGGTAGTCCCCACCGACCGTGTTCCGAACGATGTGCGGGACGACGAGGCCGAAGAAGCTGACGATACCAGCGACGGCGATTGCGGCGCTGGCGGCCAGAATCGCGACGGCCGAGAGGGAAAACCGGACCCGTTCGACGCGCATCCCGAGCGAGCGAGCGGTGCTCTCGCCCAACATGAGGACGTTTAACTGCCGCGCACCGGCGAGCGCGATCGCGATCGCCACGGCCGCCGGCAGGATCGCGATCCGTACTTCTTCCCAGCCGGTGCCCGTGAGCGATCCCGTCAGCCAGGCGATCGCCGTCTGGACGACGCCCAGATCGTCCACGAAGAAAAACAGCCCCTGCTGGAGCGACTGAAAGACCATGTTCACGACGACGCCCGCGAGCACGAGTCGGACGGGACTCGTCCCGCCTTTCCAGGCGATCGTGTAGACGATCACGAACGCGACCGTCCCGCCCAGCGCGGCGATCAGCGGCAGGAACGGCGTGAGGCCGCTGAAGACAACCAGCGTCGCCAGCACGGCGAATCCTGCGCCGGAGCTGACCCCAAGCACGAACGGACTCGCCAGCTCGTTCCGCGTCACGGCCTGGAAGATCGCACCGGAAATCGCGAGCGTCGCGCCCGCGATGATCGCGACGAACACCCGCGGCATTCGGAGAGTCCAGACGACGATGCTCGCGGTGCTCATCTCCGGCAGGTCCGTGCCGAAGAGGAACGCCGACCAGGCATGGAGGTTGAATATCACGCTCGGATTGAACACCGCCTGCCAGGCCTCGAGGAACGTCATCGAATACTCCCCGAAGCTTACCTGCACGAGCCCGGCGACGATGGTGACGACCGTGCTCGCCAGACAAAAGAGAACGAGCATTCCCGTAACCCATCCCTCCCGCTCTCGGGCGGACCTGTGCCCTTCGACCGACTGCGCTTCTGCCATCGTATTTAGGTGTACCTAAAAGACGCTTAGTAGTTGCGGTTACAGAACGGTATGGGAGAATGCTGTCATCATCCCCAACGGGCTGCGTTACTCCTTGCTCGATCGGATCCGCCCGGCGTTAGCCGTCCTCGAGCAGGTCGATCTCGTCGTCTCCGTTCGGAACCGCACAGATGAACGCACCCGGCTCGTCGCCCTCGTTGTGATACCAGTGGACCGTCCCGGCTGGGATCAGCAGCGAGTCGCCGGCTTCGACCTCGTGTTCGTCGTCGCCGTCGACGGCTTCTTCTCGCGGGCGTCGCCCGCTCGAACGGTCCGCGGAGCTTTGCTCCGCGCTATCGCCGTCTGCTCGATGCGCCTTCGGCGCATCGCTGATGCCGACCGTGTACTCGCCCTCGAGGACGTACTGCTCGTGTTCGACGTCGTTGGTGTGTTTCGGCACCTCGGCACCTGGCTCGAGGACGAATCGCCGAATCGCGAAGTTCGGCGCGCCGTGGTCGTCGTCGATCAGAACGCCCTTCGAGAGCCCGTCGGCCGCGTCGACCGGCTCGTACTCGATCGCCTCGCCGCGTCTGACCAGTGGCTCCGTCATGGTCTCGAGTCGGTGGCGGATCCACAAAACGGTCCGGGTCGACGGCGTCATGGTTCTCGAGCGGCCAGCGCGAGGAACGCAATCCCGAAGCAGCCGACCAGCAAGGCGATATAGGAGAGGATTACGCGCGCGTCGCCCCCGCGCTCGAACCCGAGGAACGCGGCGCCGACCGCACCGACGAGCGTGCCGACGCCGAAGACGACGAGGACGACGCGTTCGGACCGGCTCTGTCGGATCGTCCGCTCCGTCTCGCTCGCGGCGGCCTCAAGCAGCGGTCGGGCCTCCTCGTAGACGTCTCGGGGCATCGAGACGTACCCCGGTGCCGTCACCCCTCGTGTTTTAGTTGCGTACGACGGTCGGAGGACGACGGTTCCCGTCCCGGGCACGCGGCGGACGCTGACGGCCGCGAGTTCCTCGAGATCGAACGACTGGTCGTTCACGCGAACCGTTCCCACCACGGGATCGATTTCGCCGCGGGAGTTCACCATCTGCATGCCGATCGACGTCCCGACCGGGACCACCAAGAACAACGCGAGCAAGGCCACCGGAGACACCGCAACCGAGCCGACGATCACGACCGCGCCGACGAGGACGCTCACCGCCGCGGGGAGCGGGCGAAGCCGATCGTACCCGGTGCGGTCCGCCCACGTCCGTATCGAGGAGCGGACCGTCTCGTCGTCGACCAGCGGGAGCAAGTAAAGCAGCGAGAACGGCCCGCCGATCAGCAAGAGCAAGACGAACAGCGCGAGTCGTCCGTACGCGCCGTTTACGGCGGAGAGAGCAAGCCCTGCGGCTCCGAGTGCAACCACCAGTAGCGTCATTCCGCCGAAAAAGCCGACCTGAAGGTACTGACAGAGACGACCGAGCGTCGACGCCGACGCGCTACGTGACCACGTGACTGCGTCGGAGTGGTCCGTCATCACTCGTCGTTCGTGTCACTGAAGGATAAATTTGTGGTCGGGCGGACGAGGAGTTTCGCGTTCGACAACGCCGCCGCTCAGGGGTGATAAAATACTGCAGTCAAGTGCCGATACCAGTTCGAATTCGCCTTACAGGCGCTCGACGTTCGTCGCGCGCGGGCCCTTGGGGGCCTGCTCGATGTCGAACTCGAGCTCCTGTCCTTCCTCAAGGTCCGGGCCGCCGATGTCTTCCATGTGGAAGAACACGTCGTCGTCCGCGTCCTCAGTCTCGATGAATCCGTAGCCGCCAGTGTCGTTGAAGAAATCAACGGTTCCTTTCGCCATTGCTTCTAGAGAAAGCGCCGCAACACTCATAAAGCCTGCGACTCGCATTAAACGTCGATATGCGGCGCGTGACGCCCTGTATACCGTTCAGAGGGAGAACCGGCGTTCGGTCACCGATCGCCGCGGCCCTCGTCCCAGGTCTGGTTGCCGATGTCGTCGACGTGAAGACCATGCCCGGCCAATCGATCACCCACATACCCTCGTGAGAGACCCGGGAGTCCGAACAGCAGATCGCGACGACGGTCGGATGCTGGGCCGCCTAGATGTCCGCGAAATAATCCGCCAGTAGCACCTCGACGTGGCGCTCGTTGCCCGCGAGCAGTCGCTCGAGGATATCGCGATCGGTCGCCATAGCTGATGTACGCGAACGGCAGCCAAAAAGGTTCGAAGGGTGGAACTCTCGGTAGTCAGGGAGGATTGTTTTTATAACAAACCACCAATAGCATCTGTTGCATCATCAAGAATGTCGCCTCCTTTATCAACAGCGTCATCTTCAAGGTCTGATGGACACTTCCGGTCAATCTGGTCATCTGGAATACCATCAATACAGTGGAGGCATTTACAACATGTGTCTGTTGTATATCCACATTCGAGGATACATGCACCACAAGTAACGCCAAAAGAGCCGACACATGTCGGAGCACAGGCGCCACAAAGTGCAGTTCCTGCAGTGCATTGTCCACAGGGGTGGAATACTAGTCCACCGCAAGAGGGGTCAGATTGTGCAGGACGTACTGATTTTGATGGAACGGTGTCTCCATGACGCATTATATTCAAATTATCAGAATCAAGATTAGTCGCGGGATTAGTAATTGATTTTTCTTCTTCCTGAATGATTAAAAACTCCACCCTAGTTTTTTCACTAATGATATTGAAGTATACTCCTCCTAATTTGTCACAATATACACTACTGATATTCTCTATTTTGTCAGATTTTAATTTATACTGGTTGCCAATCAATGAATAAATGTAATCATTTTCCTCTTCTGTTAATGATCGTCGCGTGAGTATATCATCACTACCATCTACCATTAATAAAAGTTCCGACTCATTCGGTGCGGATTGATACCGATCTGGCAGCCTATTAGCGGTTATTGATTTGAGATCATTGAATTCAAACCTCAATGCCATGTTTTCATCAGTATCCACATCATGAAAATCAACATACGATAGGATACCAATCTCCGTTTCTAGTTTGATTTTCTGTTTTTCAGTTCCTGGAAGAGTATCAACCACTTTCTGCTGAATGGTCGGATCCCCAACCATATCAAGAACTTTCTGGACTTTATTTACATCTAACACATCAAGATTGTCGCGATCCGGATCGGCAGTCACTGTTCCAGTCCCGACAGCTACTGCAGCCGCGGATCCACTAATAGTTCTGAGAACTTTTCTTCTCGACGCAATCTCATCTTTATCACCCATATATAGTCATAGTAATCTAATTAGTTAATATATTTTCTGATCTCTATTTGTTGAAAATCTATCCCAGGGACGCATAGAAATTTTTTTCTCTTGGAGGTGGCTGTGAAAGGGACAGTGCATGATGAAAAGGGCGTAAAATTAGAGAATATCCGAAAGATATTAAGACTAGGACGACCAGTAATACAAATGTGGTACAAAAATGCCCAAAGATCCAGAAGAGCCCAAAGGACAGAGAAGGTCTGGTTACCTATTGATCGGCTCTGGTGTGTTTTTAGAACTCCTCTTAATCGGAATCGTTTTATCTGGAAATTCCACATATCTGCTTCCAATTGTTGGAGGAGGACCAGCGTTCATTCTCATCTATCACGGATACAGATCCGTTACGACCTCTCGAGGCGAGTCTCTGCTGACCGAAGATCAGAGTCAAGCCCCGTATCAGAAAGCGGGTCAGACGTCGTTTTGGGTGTTAGTGGCGGTTATCTTGACTGACGAGATGTTCCGGTTCCTGCCCGAGGAACACCTTCATACGTCACTACTGTATATCGCCGCATTCGTCGCGATAGTGACGACTATCTACCACAAATATTTTTCAGAATCATCTGTTTCAAAGCGTTCAGAGCCAAATAACTCATAAATCTGCCACAGTATAATTGAATTTCTTGTTTTCGTGTAACTTCGATACACACAGCCTGTTCTAGGACAGCAGAATGCTGTAGACTTCCGCGAGCCCAACCTTCACCTGTTGGGGTGGCCATGTGAAAATATGGCAGAAACGAGGCAGTGGCAACTCGCAAGTCGTCCGGTCGGCGAACCGACCGCGGAAAACTTCGAACTCGTCACCGTCGACCGGCCCGAACCGGGCGACGGCGAGGTGCTCGTCGAGACGCTGTATCAGTCGGTCGATCCCTACATGCGCGGGCGGATGCGCGACGTGGAATCCTACGCCGAACCGTGGAACGTCGGCGAACCCATGCAGGCCGGCATCGTCGGCGAAGTCCTCGAGTCCGAGGCCGACGAATTCGCGGAAGGCGACGTGGTAACCGGTGATCTCCTCTGGGCGGAGCACGCGGTCGCCGACGCGGACGAACTCCAGCCGGTGAACCCGGACCTCGGTCCGGTCTCGACGGCACTGGGCGTGCTCGGCATGCCCGGCGTGACGGCCTTCTGGGGCCTGCTCGACGTCGGCGATCCGAACCCCGGCGACACCGTCGTCGTCTCCGCCGCCGCGGGTGCGGTCGGCTCCGTCGTCGGCCAGCTCGCCCGGATCAACGGCGCGCGCGTGGTCGGCACCGCCGGTAGCGAACAGAAAGTCGAGTGGCTCACCGAAGAGCTCGGCTTCGACGCCGCAATCAACTACAAGGAGACCGACGACCTCGGCAGCGCGGTGGCCGAGGCCTGCCCCGACGGGATCGACGTCTACTTCGACAACGTCGGCGGCCCGATCACCGACGCCGTCTGGCCCCGCCTGAACGTCCACGCGAGAGTCGCCGTCTGCGGCCAGATCGCGCTGTACAACGAGACCGAGGTTCCCACGGGTCCCCGAAAGCTCGCGAAACTCATCGAGACCCGCGCGAAGGTCGAGGGACTGCTCGTCGGCGACTATCAGGATCGGTGGGCCGAGGCGCTCAAGCGCCTCTCCACGTTCATTCAGGAAGACGAACTCCGCTACCGCGAGAACGTTGTCGAAGGCTTCGAAAATGCCCCCGACGCGTTCCTCGGCCTGTTCGAGGGCGAGAACATCGGCAAGCAACTGGTCAAGGTCGGCGAGCGCGGCGACTGAACGGGTCGTGTCGCGGCTCAGTTTTCCGCTTTGGAACGCGGGTCCGACGAGTCGGTCGTCCGCTCCGCTAGAGCGACGAGCGATGCAGTACGCGACGGGGGAGGATCGCGGGACCAGCGTACGATGTCAGCGGGGAGGTGACCTGAAAGCGATGTCAGAGGGTCCGGCCGCACGCAGCCTCGCAGTTGTCAGACGGGAGTGGGCGGACGGCCGGTCGCGGTCGCAGGGACGGGCGACAGGCCCCGATCTCGAGGACGCGCCTCGGACGGTGGAGGGCCGGCGATCGAGGCCTATTCGAACGGAGGACCCGCCACACGTTATAGTCAGCGCAAGCTGAAATACCGGTTTTAGTTACCGATTCGGGCGGGCAGATTCAACCGCTCGAGGTCGAAACGGTTAACCACGCTGACAGTGTAGCGGGCGAATATGCTGGACACCCTCATCGGCCTCATCCCCGACGATCCCGTCATCATTGCGGTCGTCGTGATCCTCCTCTCGCTGGTCTTCTTCGCGTATCTCCTCCTGCGGCGGACCGTCCTCGAGTTCCGCGACGGAATGCGCGGCGATCGCTGATTCGGGGCGGTCGCAGGTCGCCGGCCGATCGATCCCCATCACGAACCGTTTTTTCCTCCCCCCGTCAATACCGGGGTATGGACCCGCGAATCCGCGAACACGCCGAGATTATCGCCAATCACTCGGTCGACCTCGAGGACGGTGATAACGTCGTCATCGATGCCCATCCGGTCGCCGAGGACCTGGTCGTCGCGCTCCACGAGGTGATCGGCGATCGGGGAGCGAACCCGATCACGACGAGCCAGCGAACCGGAAAGCGACAGCAGCGCGCGTATCTTCGGGCTTCCGATGACGAGTTCGACACACCCGAGCACGAACTCGCGCTCGTCGAGAATACCGACGTCTACATCGCTATTCGCGCGACGGACAACGCCACCCAGACCAGCGACGTCGACCCCGAGACCAGCGCGGCCCACCAGCAGGCCCATCGCCCGATTCTCGAGGAGCGCCTCTCGAAGCGCTGGTGTCTCACGCAGTTCCCCGCGCCGGCGAACGCCCAGCTGGCCGAGATGAGCACGGACGGCTACGAGAACTTCGTCTGGGACGCCGTCAACAAGGACTGGGAGGCCCAGCGCGCCCACCAGGAGCACATGGTCGAAATCATGGATCCGGCCGAGGAGATCCGGATCAAGAGCGGCGACACGACAGACGTGACGATGTCCATCGCGGGCAACCCGACGCTGAACGACCACGGCGAACACAACCTGCCGGGAGGCGAGGTCTTCACCGCACCCCAGCCAGACAGCGTCGAGGGCGAGGTCCTCTTCGACATGCCGCTCTATCATCAGGGCCGGGAGATTACGGACGTCTTCCTCGAGTTCGAGGGCGGCGAGGTCGTCTCCCACTCGGCGGCGAAGAACGAAGAGGTGCTGACCGAGGTACTCAACACCGACGATGGCGCGCGCCGACTCGGTGAACTGGGCATCGGGATGAACCGCGACATCGATCAGTTCACCTACAACATGCTCTTCGACGAGAAGATGGGCGACACCGTCCACATGGCCGTCGGCCGAGCGTACGACGACACCGTCGGCGAGGGCAACGAGGCCAACGACTCCGCGGTCCACGTCGACATGATCGTCGACATGAGCGAGGATTCGGTCATCGAGGTGGACGGGGAAGTCGTGCAGCGAAACGGGACGTTCCGATTCGAGGACGGGTTCGAAGAATAACCACTCTCAGTCCGTTCATTGCCGCCTTTTCAGATACTCTAATTCACGTCCGCGCCTACAACAACCCGAACAACTGCACGCGGTGGCGCGCGCTGGGCCGCAGCGAACAGAGGCGAGGCGTGAACGAAGTGAGCGCCTCGGAACGCGAACGGTGACCGCAGGGAACCGTGAGCCGTGTGAGCCGCGGATCGAAGCCGTGCGAGGGATGAGCGAGCGACCGCAGGGAGTGAGCGTTAGCGCGGGACCGTCGGTCCCGCGAACCATACGAATAGTGCGAGACCAGAGGTCTCGCATACCATGCGAACGGCGGCGGAGCCGCCGTGAGCAGACGGGCCTTCGGCCCGTGAGTAGAAATCGGCTGGGGAGGGCGTGGCAACTCCCTGCTGTCAGCGGAGGCAGGACACTCGTCACCATCTACCGTCGCTGCTCAGACTGGTCCAACGGAGAGTGCAGTTCGAAGCCGCTCGAGCAGTCACAGATCACACCCGCTCGAGTCCCGTTTACGGGCCGACCCCCTGCCGTCGACGCGGTGGTTTCGGTGGTGGCGTCCGGCGACGGGAGGTCGACTGCCCGCCGGGGCTCGAGCCCGACGGAGGGAATAGGTGCCCAGCGGAGATATCACTCGCGCTCGAGCGGGAACACATCCGGCGGGACCGAACAGCCACAGGGACCGACGGACCCGGTGTGGGGACCGGTGACGACCGAGACCAACGCGGGATCGCCACAGCGCGGGCAGTCGGGAAACGGCGAGTCCTCGTCGTCGCTCCCGTCGTTTGCGTCCGGATCGGCGGTCATACCGACCACCAAGAACGGAGCCCGTCGAAACCGGATTCTGGAGTCGGCGCTGGTCGTGACGGGCGATTCCGCGGTCGTACGGGACGTTTATATCCCGCGAGAATGTACGCAATCATGGCTTTCGAACCCTCGTGGGTTGGAAGCCACGTCTCGGGTGTCTCTAGCACCCGGGGCATTTCGGCGCATGCCCCGCGCGACGGATGGAGTGTGGCTTCCGTTCTAATTGTTGGACTAAATTGACTTATAACTACTGTAAGGTATGTGGAATAGAGTGAGTGAGTGAGGCCTCGAGCGTATTCGAAGTTACTTGCTAACAGGCGATCAATCCGATTTGATCTGTAGCATGAGGATAGCAGCAGGTAGTGTCCTGCCGCCAGTGGCGGCAGGGAATAGCCACGCCCTCCCCAGCCGATTCGCTCGTTCACTTCGTTCACTCACTCATCCCTCGCACGGGGTTGTGCCGCGGTTCACTGGCGTTCACCGCGACTCAGCGCGCGCCACCGCATGCCGCTCGGACAGTCCGAAGCGAGACAGCAGTCGCCGACCCGGAACGATACTGGGGATCGGCGACACAATTAGCGAACTGATCGAAAACAGGACGGTCGCTCGTTCGGTCGAGCAGAACGGTTGCTATCGACCGGATTTATACTCCCGCGAGAGCTATCAGGCGTATGGACGTACTCGTCGCGTACGACGGCTCAAAGCCCGCGCAGAAGGCGGTCGAACACGCGTTTTCGACGTATCCCGACGCGGAGATCGTGTTGCTGCGCGTCATCGAGGCGGCGGACAGTTCGACGGAGGCGGGGATCAGTATCATCCAGGAGATGCTGCGGGAACGAGAGGAGGAGATCTCCGAGGAGTTCCCCGACGAGATCGACGCGATCACCAGCGATCCCGACGTCGAGTTTCGGACCGAGACCGTCGTTGGGAAGCCCGCACGCGAGATCGTCTCGTTCGCAGAAGAACACGACATCGATCACGTCATTATCGGAAGCCACGGACGGGCCGGTCTCTCCCGCATCCTGCTCGGCAGCGTCGCCGAGAAAATCGTCCGGCGCGCCCCCATGCCGGTTACCGTTATCCGCTGAGCCGACCCTCGAGCGAAGCGCGACTCAGTCGAGGAGGACGGACTCGGTAGACCGCGACCGGTCGGTGACGGAGTCCGCAGTCAGTCGTCGACCAGCGCTGCGACCATCCCCGAGACGAACGCCATCTCGTCCTCGTTGATGCCGTGGCCCATCCCCTCGTAGAGCCGTTTCGTGACGTCTGCATTCATCGACTCGAGGACGTCAGCCGTCTCGTGGACGCGCTCCTCGGGAATGTGGGGGTCGACATCGCTGCAGCCCAGGAAGACAGGGGTGTCCTCGAGGTCGGGATCGTTCTCGAGGTAGTCGTCGGGATCGATAGCCTCGCCGATGAGCCCGCCGCTCAGGGCGGCGAGACCGCCGTATCGGCGCGGGTTTCGCGCGACGAACTCGCTGGCGAGACAGGCCCCCTGCGAGAAGCCGAGCAGCATGATCCGCTCGATGGGAATCCCGGCGTCGGTGGCCGCATCGATCGCGTCGCTGATGGCCTGCAGCCCCGAGCTCCGGCCGGGCTCGTTCCGCTCGACGGGCGCGAGGAAGGAGTTTGGGTACCACGTCTGGCGGGCCGCTTGCGGCGCGAGGAAGGCGACCCCCTCCCGGCCCACTTCGTCGGCCATCTGGATCATCCCGCGAGCGGTCGCCCCGCGACCGTGGGTGAGCACGAGCGCGGCGGTCGCATCCTCGAGGTCGGTTCCACCCGCCACGAGTTGCTGGTCCTGGTGGGGACCGTCGACGCGGTCCCCCGCGCTCATTCGACACCACCGACGCCGGCGCTGGCCTCGGGCAGGTCGTGTTCGATTAGCTCGAGGCCGAGCGCCTCGATCGCACCACGGAGGTGTTCGTCCTTGGCGTAGTCGGCGCCGTCTTCCTCGCGGAGCTCCTGTGCCTTCGCCAGCACCTCGCCGCGCCGGTCGTCGGGCACCTCGTACTTGTCCGTCGAGAGCTCGATGACGAGGCCGTTGTTGTCCGTAGTGTAGATCGAGTGGAAGATGCCCCGGTCGAAGACGTTGTACTGGTGGCCCGCGTCCTCGAGCGCCGCCATCGTGTCCTCGTAATCGTCGGGGTCGACGCTGAAACAGAGGTGGTGGACGGCACCGGTGCCGCCGCGCTGGCCGCGCTGATTCGACGGCCGGTCGTCGCTGACGAAGAAGGTCAGAATGCGACCGTCGCCGGTGTCGAAGAACAGGTGCGTCTGCGAGGGGTCGTCGAGGTTGGGTTGGCGGAGCACCAGCGGCATCCCGAGCAGGTCCTGGTAGAACTCGATCGTATCGGCCTCGTTGCTCCCCCAGATGGTGATGTGATCGGTTCCCGTCGTGTGGACGGGGCTGTCGGGTAGTTCCGGCGTGACTGGATTGGTGGGTTCGGTAGGCATGGTGGGTGAATCGAATCGGTCGTGAATCCGACCGAGGTGGGTTCGAATGCGATTTGTTCGGTTGCGAGTTCGGCGTCTCCGCGATTACTCCGCGACGTGTTCGCCGAAGACGCGCGCGGCGTCGTCGGGAACGTCGAAGTCGTGGTAGTGTTCGCCCTTTACGCTCGAGAGGATGTTGAGTGCTGCGGCGGCCCCGTCGCCGACGGCGATGGCGGCCTGCCACTCCTCGGGGCGAACCATCGCGCCGGTCGCGTACGCGCCCGAGACGCTCGTCTCCATTTCGACGCCGACGTCGACGGTGTCCTCGTCGGTGAACGCCACGCCGAGATCCTCGGCCAGTTCGCGGTTCGCACCGGTCGCGAGGACGACGAAGTCGGCCTCGTAGCTGCCTGCCTCGGTCTCGACGGTAAAGCCGTCACCGGCTTCGCTGACGCCAGTCACTTCCTCGTCTTGGCGACGGTCGACACCGAAGTCGTCGACCTGCTGTCGAGCCGTCGCCATGAACTCGCTGCCGCCGACCGAGCCGATGCCGAGGTAGTTGAACAGGTGGGCCTTGTGCATCCACGTCCCGTCGGTGTCGAACACCGACGTCTCGAGACCGTTCTTCGCGGCGAAGAGGGCCGCACTCAGTCCGGCGGGGCCGCCGCCGACAACGATCACTGTCGCATCGTCCGTAGTCGTCTCATCGCTCATCGTAGTTACATAGTGTTACTGCAGAGGTATCAATCCCCAGCAACCCCGAAGCCACCACGTAACACCAGTGTCAGTGTCGTGAGTTTCCACGGATCATACGTTGGAACGGTCCCGTGAGCGCTGCCAACTGACACCACGACCTGCGCACGCAGGCTCAATCCATTCGCGTAACTCGCTCTTAGCACCGAATCCAACAGGAGAACTGTCGGCGGACGGCCCGGTCGACGCGAGTTCCCCCGCCCGTCTC
>NZ_JBHDYC010000029.1:0-37173 GCF_041894845.1 Natrinema sp. H-ect4 | reverse complement strand
AAACGGACGACGGATCGGGTGAAACGGATGGTGGCGCTGTTGGATCAAACGACAGTGATGCTAACGCGACAGATGCGGCGGAAAATGCGTCGGTCGGACTGACCAACGCACCCGACAGCACTCCGACGAACGACACCGTCTCGGATACGTCGAACCGAACCGAAACTGCCGACACTGTGAACTCGAGTGCCAGTGAATCCGACGAGGTGCAGACGAACACGTCCCATCGTGCGGGCGACTCGACCGCTGGTGACAGCGACGGAGACGGGGAGACCGCTCTCGGAAACGCAACTGACGGCGGCAATGCGGGCTATTTCGTCGGCGAAAACGAATCCAGTGATGGAACCGAGTCCAGTATCGGGAACGTATCCAGTGACGAAAATACGTCCACCAGTGACACTGAGACCAGTAGCGCAAGCGAAGACGAGTCCGGTGGTACCGGGACCGATTCGAGCGACCCCATCATTGCGGGAGAAGCCACTGGCGGATAATATAGGGTCACCGCGGGCAACTGCTTATCCTGATCGTCTCTTCGTCGGACGAGGACCGCTGAACCGACCGGTTCCGCAGTCCCGGTGGCTCCGGGAATCAGGGGCCCTCGTGTGCTGACTCCCGCGAGAGAAATGCCGAGAGGATCGCGGTGTGGACCGTCCGGAGGTCGGTCTCTCGGATCGTGGCGGCCGCCTGAAAGCGTTCGCGAGCGGCGGCGATCGTCTGGGGATCGGCCGCGAGATGGGCGAGGACGAACGCGTCGGAATCAACGCCTCGAGGGGCCTCGAAATCCGCCTCGTCGTACAGTTCCGCGAAGTCCGCCACGACCGCCGAGACGAGCCTGTCGGTGGCATCGGCACCCGGATCGCCCGCGGGGACCGTCGAGGCGGTCGGATCGAAATACTCCTCGTAGTCGACGACGCCGGCGTCTTTGTACAGGAATTCGTCGAGTGCGTCGAAGACGTCCTCCGAGAGGTAGACACCGAACAGTTTGTATCTATCGGCGGCCATCACGCTGTGATTTCGTGTCGAACCCCATCAAAGGTTGCCCTCGAGAACCGTGACAGTCGTTGGACGGTCGTTCGTTGGGTCGTCGTCGTGTCGTGGCGACACGAGCGAGCAGTTCCGACAGATATCGACGCGCCGCACTCGAACCCGCGCGGATCGCGACGGGCCCAAGTCCGACGGGATGCCGATCGGTGGCCGAACGGAACTGCAGGATGCGACTCTGGCGGCCGACCGATGCTGGCCTCACCGACCGACATACTCAAACGGCTATGTTGCCTGTAGTACGACACAATGATGCTGCCAACGCACGCGCTCGTCGGGCTGGCCCTCGCCCTCCCGCTTGTCATACTCGCCCCCGAATTCGCCGGCGTCGCTCTCACTGCCGGCCTGCTCGGTGGTATTCTCCCCGATCTGGATATGTACCTCGGTCATCGGAAGACGCTGCACTATCCCGTCTATTATTCGGTGCTCGGCGTCGCGGTCGTCCCGTTCGCGGTGCTCCTCCCGACGGCGGCGACGATCGCCGCGACATTCCTGTTGCTCGGTGCGGCCGTCCACAGCGTCATGGATATCTTCGGCGGCGGGTTGGAACTGCGGCCGTGGGAGGCGACCTCGAGTCGCGCCGTCTACGACCATCGTCGAGGGCGGTGGCTCGCGCCGCGTCGCTGGGTCCGGTATGACGGCGCGCCCGAGGACTTGCTGCTCTCGCTCGGTATCGCCGTCCCGCTCCTGATCGCTCTCGACGGCGTCCTTCGGTTGATCGTGGGAGCCGCGCTGGTCGTCGCGGTCGTCTACACTGCCGTTCGACGGCTGCTCCCGACGATCGCGGAAGTCCTCGTGGTCCGCACGCTCCCGGATCGCTTCCTGGTACTGCTCCCCGCTCGGTACGGACCCGAACGCGGTACATGACCGACTTCCGCGCTGGTAGCGACCGCTGACCGACGGCAACCGCGAGCTCGTCTCCTTTCAGTATCGTTATGGACCTCGACTGCAATCTGCCACCAAACCAATGCAGACATCGGTAGCCAACGAGGCCGATCGCGGTGTCCGGTACGCGATTCTCGCCGTCCTCGTCGTCGGTTTCCGGCGGCGGGATCCGGGGGCGGTTTTCAACGCTGTCGTCTCGATCGCGGCGACGTACCTCCCCGGGGCCGTCGAACGCCGGTACGACGTGACGTTCAAGCCGTGGCAACGTACGTATCTGAGTACGGCGATGCTCACTCACGCAGTCGGAATGCTGGGTCCGTACGATGATATCTGGTGGTGGGACCACGTGACCCACACGCACTCGGCGACGATTCTCGGTGGCGTAACCTTCGCCGCGGCCCGTCGCCGCGGACGCGACCCGCGGCTCTGGGTCGTCGCCATCGTCGCCTGCGCCGGGGTACTGTGGGAGATCGCCGAGTACGGTATTCACACGACCGCCAATCGCCTCGGACTCGAACCCATACTCGTTTCCTACGGGGCGGCCGACACGTTCTTCGACCTCGTCTTCGATATCGTCGGCGCTCTCGTCGTGGTCGTAATCGGTGACTCCCTCCTCGGGAACCTGATATCGACTGACGAGAACCCGCCGTCGGCTCCCGATTCACAGCCCTGACGGCGGACGGTTCGTCCGCGTCACGGTCGGCCGCCTCTGGCCGCGACCGCTGATCGTCGATCGGAGCGAACTCACGCGCTGCACGCAGCGGCTGTTTCGTCCCGCCGGTACCGTGCGTTCACACGAGGTCGCCGCTTCCGCGTGCGGACAGATTGGCCT
The DNA here is from genome assembly GCF_041894845.1 of Natrinema sp. H-ect4. Lineage (NCBI taxonomy): Archaea > Methanobacteriati > Methanobacteriota > Halobacteria > Halobacteriales > Natrialbaceae > Natrinema > Natrinema sp. H-ect4. The sequence continues at coordinate 34,415 of NZ_JBHDYC010000029.1, read as the reverse complement.
CGAGCGACGAGCCAGCCGCCGCCCAATGCCATCGCCCCGCCGACGAGCGACCGGTCGCTCGCCGGGACAGTAGCGGCCCATCGGTCGGTGAACGCGCCATCTCCCTCGATCGCACCGGTACCATCATTGAACGGGCCCGTGTCGGTCTCGTCTCGGAATAGGTTACACGACAAACAGGTAAGCGGTGATATTGTAGCTTACAATTGCAAATCCAACGTACACCCGTGTTCGGTCACCGACGATGCCAGTACCCAAGCCGCTCGAGTCGCGTCAGACCCGTGTACTGTACACACCAATCCGATGTCACTAGTTGACCGTTTCGTGAATTTATCTCGATCTGACAGACTATTCAGGCCGCCGACTACTTCCTCCCACCATTCATATGAGAAATATGATTGCTATCGCACTCCACTATTGATCTTATTTTACAAAAACCCTCGAGGGAGAGTCCCTCGGATGGGGAGAGAGAATACGAGACCGTCGAGACAAATCGATTCGACGACGAATAACACCGACAGAGAGGGGTGTTTTTATCGGGTTTCACCGATCAGACGGCCATCGACCACCGGATAGGAAAAAATCTGAACTATCTTCGCTTGTAGTATTATCATAAATATGCTGTGTATGAGGTACTGTCGGAAGCATCGAACGAATTGCACGAACCGATTCAGTCGTTCCGAATCGGCATCGCTCAGCGGCTTATATCTCCCGAACGTAGGCGTACTCGTCCGAGAGCGATTCGGCGTCCTCGCGGAGCAAAGCGACGACGAGACAGTCGACGTGCTCCTCGAAGTACTCAACGAGATCGGCGATCCGGGTCGAGTCGATCGCCTCGAGCGAATCCAGCAGCATGAACGGAACGATTTCGTAGACGTCGTGAACCAGATAGCCTGCGAGTGCGAAGACCAGTCCGGTGACTTCGCGTTCGCTCTCCGAGAGGTGGTCGACGGTATCCTCGTACGTCGCTCCGTCGTCGGTCGACCGGACGATGTGCAGGTCGAACGCGGTTTGCGTGACCTTCCGCCGCCCCTCCCGGACCGTCTTCTCGCGACGATCGATCCAGATGCGGTCGATGTTTCGGTACTCGAGGATCGATAGGATCGACTCCATGTGCTCGTTGAACGCGTCGACGGCGTTTTCTTCGATCCGGTCGACGCGCGTCCTGAGGTCGGTCAGCTCTGCTTCGACGGTCTCGCGGCGGTCCTCGAGGTCACTGCGCGCCTCGATCTTCCCCTCGATCTCTTCGATTCGGGCCTGCACGTCGTCGCGGTCGTCCTCGAGTCCCTCGAGTTCGAGCTCGAGCCGGTTCAGTTCGCGGTGGGTGTCGATAACGTCTCCGTACTCCGCGTTTTCGAACGCTTCGGCCTCGGATTCGAGCTCGTCGATACGCGTCCGTTGCTGTTCGACTTCGGTCTCGAGTTCCTCGATGCGCTGTTCGCGGCGCTCGAGCTCGTCATCGATCGCCGACAGCCGCGTTTCGATCTCTCCTCGTCGCTGCGTTCGCTCGCGAAGCTCCTTCCGTCGCGAGGAGAGGTCGTCGATCTGTGCCTGCAACTCGCTTCGTTCCTCGAGCTGGTCCTGGCGGAGCGATCGCAATCGCTCGAGCGTCGACTCGATCCGGTCGCGACCGACCTGCGAGCCACACGTCCAGCAGACGACGTCGTCGTCCGCGAGGAGCTGTTCCGTGATGTCGCCGTCGTCTTCCTCCCCCGACTCGACGTGGTCCTCGAGATCCAGCTCGAACCCGTCGTCTGCGAGCCGTTCCTCGTTGAATCGGATCACGCTCTGTAGTTCGCTCACGGTCGTATCGAGCGACCGCTTCCGGGCGCGAAGTTCCTGGATCCGGCCTTCGAGCCGATCCGGCGACTCGTGATCATCGTCGTCGAATGCCTCGAGTTCTCCCTCTAGCTCGTCGCGTTCCCGCTCGAGTTCGGCGTGGCTCTCCCGTTCGGTCTCGAGATCGTATTCGATAGACTCGAGTTCCGTCCGCGCCGTCTGGAGGTCGGCGAACGCCGATTCGATCTCCGCTTTCCGGTCGCGGCTCGCCTCGACATCGAGATCGAACGCCTCGAGTTCGTCCTCGAGGTCGGCGATTTCCTCGGTCGTCGTTTCGATCTCGTTCTCGAGTTCCCGTTTCTTCGACTCGAGCCCTGGGAGTTCGGAATCGAGTTGTTCGAGGCGCTCGAGGCGATCATCGAGGTCGCGTTTCTCGGCCTCGAGGGTGGAAATGTCGGCTTCGATCTCGTCCGTATCGATCGGACGCATGATGAGTTCACGAAGCTCGTCGCCGCGTCTCACTGCTCGGCGCGCTTCGTTGGATTCGAGCAGGAAGGCAAAGAGGTCCGCGAGTTCCGGATCCTCGAGATAGGGATCACCGTCGAAGACCACTTCACCGTTGCGTCGCTCGAGGTATCGCTCGTACCGTTTACCGTCGAATTCCAATTCGGCGCGACCGGCGTCCGCATCGCCTTTCAACGAGGAGCGCCGACTGCCCAGCGCGGCCATAATCGTCTGGAGGAACGACGTTCGATTCGTCGCGTTCCGTCCAGTCAGGACGTTAACGCCGGGTTCAAGCGTAACCTCGCTACTATCGATACCGCCGATATTCTCCGCGAGAACGGTAATCGACGAGGTGACTGACTCTGGAGATGACACGACGGTTATTTCACGCCGCCGGCTATAAATGCTATGCGGTAACGGCCGATTTTCCGACGTATCGCGTTACGACGTCTTCCCGGCCTCACAGTCGCAGCCACCCTGATCGAGTAACTCGGCGACGGAATAGTCGGTTCCGCAGTTCGCGCAGATGGTCCGGACATCGACGAAGACGTCGTACTCGCGGTCCGTAATCTCCTCGGCGTTTCTCAGTTCCTCGAGCGTAGATTCCGTGACGACTTGCGTTCGGCCGGCGAGTCGCTGAACGGTCTCTTTCTTTCGTTCGAGTCGGTCCTCGGTGTCCTCGTCGGGAAGGGACGCGTCGCGAACGTTCGTCAGATACGTATAGATCGTCTGGTGAGTGACGAAATCGGAGCGGACGGCGTCGATGTCGATCCCCGACCGTTCCAGTTCACGTCGCTTTCTGACCGCGTCCGAGCGCGACACGTCGTCGTCCGTGAGCGTTCGATACAGAATTTCGATATCGGAATCGAGCACCGACCCGCCCGCATCGCGGAGAGCCGCTCGGAGGACGGCCTTGTTGAACTCGGTCGCGAGGTCGCGGAGACTCGTTCGATCCGTTCCGTCGCCGACCCACTCGGTCTCGAGGCGATCCCCCCACGACTCGAGGTTGTACTCGTCTATCACTCGCTCGACCTTGGTTCGACGACCGCCGCTCGAGTCGTCCGTCATACCGGTAGTCACTGACGCCTATCGTACAAATGTTACGGTTATCGAACTAGATTCCTGGCCCTTCAGAAACTCAACTGACAGATACCTATTGGGGATGGTATCTACCGTTGATTTATAATTAGAGATATATGATGGATTTAATATGTGGGCAGCACGGTAATAATATTTTTAGTTACTAGAAATCAGTGGAAAGTGCGATAAGAGTACGAATGAGGCGAGATTGGTCGCGGACCGAGTTGGTGAAATTAGTATAACTAATCACGCAAGACTGTCTGGGCGCTGATTTTTCAACTGGCGTCTGGTCCGTCGGAGCAATCAGCGAGTCGCCTGTTAAAGTGTACCGAAACGGTCCGACCTGGAATAGTCCGGTAACCGCTCACCGTCTGCTGGCTATCGACGGTTACAGAGTTAGGGGTGTAATTCTGTTCGGTCAGCGATGGTTTCGTACGCGAGACGGTTCGTCGCGGTCGGCAAACGAACCGCCGTTTTTGCCGTTCGGACGCAGATTCCTCTATACACGATTTCGTTCCGAATCCGCTCGGCTACTGGCCGAAACGAACGATGTGTTCACGGTGTCTGAACAGGGTGTCGTGTTCGTTCGTCTTCCAGTCCAAGCATCCCGTTCCCGATGGGAGACACTGATCGGTCGATAAGCGAACAGTCTGGCGGCGAGGACTGTCCCGCAGGTTATCGGTTCAGTTGTCGTGAGCCGGACGCCCGGTAGAGACAACTGTTCTCGCTACCACCGACTGGCTCACGAGTGAACGCGGCGAGGCGAAACCGATCGGTTTCCAGTACCGAACGAAGTGTAACTCCGCAGCTCGAGCCGTCCGCCCCGATTCGACGGGATAACCCGTGACGGCCTTCCGATGACTGGCGACGGCGGAATCCCCGCGCGATACCGACCGCCAGTTTCCGTTCGTCGTCGTGGGACTCTCGTTCGAACGGCGATCGTGGGAATGTGTCGATTGCGCTCACGTTCCGCGTCACGCGGCGGATTGATCACGGATTTTCGGTACAGATCGGCCCTCTGACGGCGCAAATCGGTCGATCAGAAGCGTACACTTTTGTCGATTCGCTGGCGACACACGAGTACAACAATGGACGAAGACGCACTCGAGTATCACCGTGCCGATCCGCCGGGTAAGATAGAAATTTCGACGACGAAACCGACGAACACGCAACGTGACCTCTCGCTGGCGTACTCGCCGGGCGTCGCCGCGCCGTGTCGAGAGATCGCTGCGGACGCGGACGACGCCTACCAGTACACGACGAAGGGAAACCTTGTCGGCGTCGTCTCGAACGGCTCGGCAGTGCTCGGACTCGGCGACATCGGTGCACAGGCGTCGAAACCAGTCATGGAGGGCAAAGGCGTCCTGTTCAAGCGCTTCGCCGACATCGACGTGTTCGACATCGAACTCGACCTCGACGAACCAGACGCGTTCGTCGAGTCGGTCGCCGCGATGGAGCCGACGTTCGGCGGCATCAATCTCGAGGACATTGCGGCTCCCCACTGCTTCGAAATCGAGGAACGCCTCCGCGAGCGCCTGTCGATCCCGGTCTTTCACGACGACCAGCACGGCACCGCGATCATCAGCGGGGCCGCGCTGCTCAACGCCGTCGAAATCTCCGGCAAGGACCTCGAGTCGCTCGAGGTCACGTTCTCTGGCGCGGGTGCGGCCGCGGTCGCGACGGCCAAGTTCTACGTCTCGCTGGGCGTCGAACGAGAGAACATCACGATGTGCGATATCGATGGGATTCTGACCACTGAACGGGCCGAGTCCGGCGATCTGAACGCGTACAACAAGGAGTTCGCCAGCGACGTTCCCGAAGGCGGTATCGCGGAGGCGATAGCGGGCGCGGACGTCTTCGTCGGCCTGTCGGCCGGCGGCATCGTCAGTCAGGAGATGGTCCGATCGATGGCCGACGACCCGATCATCTTCGCGATGGCTAACCCCGATCCGGAGATCGGCTACGAGGACGCCAAAGACGCCCGCGACGATACGGTTATCATGGCGACTGGACGCTCGGACTACCCGAATCAGGTCAACAACGTCCTCGGCTTTCCCTTCATCTTCCGCGGTGCGCTGGACGTCCGCGCCACCGAGATCAACGAGGAGATGAAGGTCGCGGCGGCGTCGGCGCTGGCCGAGCTGGCCAAACAGGACGTGCCGGACTCGGTGGTGAAGGCGTACGGCGATCAGCCGCTTCAGTTTGGCCCAGACTACATCATTCCGAAGCCGCTGGACGCACGCGTCCTCTTCGAGGTCGCTCCAGCAGTCGCACGCGCGGCGATCGATTCCGGCGCGGCCCGTGTCGACCTCGGCGTCGACGAGTACGTCGAAGCGCTCGAGGCACGGCTCGGCAAGTCCCGTGAAATGATGCGGGTGGTACTCAACAAGGCGAAATCCGATCCCAAGCGTATCGCGCTGGCCGAGGGGACCGACGAGACGATCGTTCGGGCGGCCGCCCAGATCGTCGAACGAGGCATCGCTGAGCCGGTTCTGATCGGCGACGAGGACGAGGTTCGAAGCACGGTCGCGACCCTCGGTCTCGAGTTCGAACCGGACGTCGTCGACCCCAAGAGCGGCGAGTACGAGGCGTACATCGAACACCTCTACGATCGACGGAAGCGCAACGGCGTCACTCGCCGCGAGGCAGCGTCGATGATCCGCGACGACACCAACTACTTCGGGAGCGTCATGGTCGACCGCGGCGACGCCGACGCGATGCTGACGGGGCTGACGAACCACTATCCGTCGGCGCTCCGGCCGCCCCTGCAGGTGATCGGCACGGCCGACGACGCTGACTACGCGGCCGGGGTCTACCTGCTCACGTTCAAGAATCGCATCGTCTTCGTGGCCGACGCGACAGTTAATCAGGCCCCCGACGAGGACGTCCTCGAGGAAGTCACTCGCCACACCGCAGCGCTCGCTCGCCGGTTCGACGTCGAGCCCCGGGCCGCCTTGCTCTCGTACTCGGACTTCGGCAGCGTCGACAACGACGGGACGCGGAAACCTCGCGAAGCGGCCCGTCGGCTCCGTGCCGATCCCGCTGTCGACTTCCCCGTCGACGGGGAGATGCAGGCCGACACCGCCGTCGTCGAGGAAATGCTGACCGGAACCTACGAGTTCAGCGACCTCGAGAAACCGGCGAACGTGCTGGTCTTCCCGAACCTCGAGGCCGGTAACATCGGCTACAAGCTGCTTCAGCGACTCGGCGGGGCCGACGCCATCGGACCGATGCTGGTCGGCATGGACGAACCGGTTCACGTCCTTCAGCGGGGCGACGAGGTCAAGGATATCGTGAACCTCGCGGCCGTGGCGTCGGTCGACGCACAAGTCGACGAGTCCTGATCGGCGGACTGGCTCCCGTCGTCAGTCTACTCGAGCGCGACCGGTTCACCTCGTTCCGCGGAGTCGTGGACCGCTTCGATGATCCGCATGTCCTGCAAACCGTGTCGGCCGTCCGGATAGAGGTCGCCGTCGCCGAGGAGGCAGTCCGCGAAGTAGTCGAACTCCTCTTCCATCTCGCGCTCCGCGTCGAAGCTTCCGTGCTCGACCGTGACCGACACGTCGCCGCGCGAGAGGTGCAGCGAACACTCCCCGTGGAACGCCGGCCGGAGCTCGATCCGTCCCTCGGTTCCCGTGATCTTGAGATGCGTATCTTCGTGGGCGTGCTGGCTCGAGGTCGAGATCATCTGCACGTCGTCTTCGAAGATCAGCAGCGACGAAGACCGCTCGTCCGGGACGTCGGCGAACGCCTCGTGATTCGAGACCATCTCGGCCTGCACGCTGACGGGGTCGCGTTGGAGCAGGAATCGGGTCGTGTTGATCGAATAGATTCCCAGGTCCATCACCGAGGTGCCGTACCCGCTCAGATCGGCGTCGAGCCGCCACTGGTCGGGGTCGGGAATCATCTCGAGCAGTGACTGGGTGTTGTGACCGTAGACGGACACTGGCTCCCCGAGGAAGCCGTCGGCGATCAACTCGCGGGCCCGTTGCACTGCCGGATCGGTTTGCATGCGATAGGCGATCATCAACGGCACGTCCGCGGCGTCGCAGGTCGCGACCATCCGCTCGGCGCGCTCGACGGTCGCCTCCATCGGCTTCTCACAGAGGACCGCCTTGTCCAGTTCGGCCGCGGTCTCGGCGTACTCGAGGTGGTAGGCGTTGGGCGTGCCGACGTAGACGGCGTCGTACTCGTCGGCGGCCGCGCCGTCGTGGAACTCGTCGTAGCTGATCCCGCCCGCGATGTCGTTCTCGTCGGCGAGTCGCGTCGCCTTGTCGGTCGAACTGCTGACGAGCACCGTCACATCGCCCAGATCGGACGATTCGATCGCCGGCAGTGCGACGTCGATCGTCCACCACCCCAGGCCGATCAGGGCGTATCTGACGGTCCCGTTCTCTGTCGTCTGCCACGCTCGCTTCTCGTAGCTATCGATCCAGTCGCGCATACCGGTTCTATATCCCGATCTGATAAAAAATGACCGATGGCAACGTGTGACGACCGCGGGAATCCGGCCGCGATGACCATACGTCGTCGCGGCCGAGGAGAGGGGTTCGACCTCACCGCCGGCGGACGGCTCGAGAACGCGCCGACTGATCGATTCCGCCGTCGATCCGTTCAAGAAAACCGTTCGCCGATACCGAACTACCCTATGCATGTTTCTCGACGTTGGGGCCGGTGTAGTACTCCAGCAGACACAAATGAACGACCGCGCACGCCGATCCCCTGACCGACGAGGGCATCGCCTGAAAACGGTACGGGAACTATTCGTACGCGTGGGTGATGGTTTCGGTCGAAACCCCGCATCTGACCAATTTCCGTCGTTATCACATAACTTCTGGAGAGTTCGTTGAAACGAGAACGTGTCCGGACGAACGATGGCCATTAGACGGCTCGTAACCGGTTGAGAACGCGGTTTCCAGTCGAACCGTCGATGCTACCCGGTGCCGGCGATGTTTCTATTACAGACATAGTGCTGTAAGTTACAGCGGGCGACCGCAACGGCTGATCCAGAGGAGATCCGATCAAATTCTATAATAGAATATCGACACTTCCCTGATAAGATACTATTATTGTTAGAACATCGAGTTTGGTGTTTTCGATCACATACGCTCCGCCGTAATATGCTATTAGCGGCTATTAGGACCAATTTAGGGACTATTAGTTCGGAGGTGCATCCCCAGTTCATCGATTCCTCGTGCTCTCGGAGTTATCGCTGAGTGGCATTGGTTTTGAGCTAAAATCGGCTTGTTTTGTCTTTTCCTCCCCCTCTATCGTGCGAACTTCTACGATTGCCACCACATCAGCCGAACAAATATATAGTACCTTTCATATTTTAACGTATAATCATTCAGAATAGGGTCTTCGGGTCAAAGCTTTAGAAGTTGGGTACGATAGCAATTGACCCCTCGAAGCGATTCGTCCGATTCGACGGAACGTTCCGCCCCCGTACCGATATCGTTTCAACTTCACTGTACATCCGTGTCCCGTTGTCGAGATCTGTTCGACACCGATCGTTATCGAGGGGGTTCGGCTGGATTCCCGGCCCAATCCACTCGTACAACGGAAGACAACTCATAGATAGTTTCTGACAACTGGATGGCGTACCGCCTACACTTTTATACTCGCTACTACTACCGTTGGAACATGCGAGCAGCCGTACTCGAAGAACATGGGGAACCGCTGACGGTCAAAGACGTCGACTATCCGGAGCCGGGAGCCGATCAGGTAATCGTCGAGACCGAAGCGTGTGGGATCTGTCGGAGCGACTGGCACGCCTGGCAGGGCGACTGGAGCTGGATCGGCGCGGGCGTCCCGGAAGGGCAGATCCTCGGCCACGAGCCCGCCGGCGTCGTCTCGGCGGTCGGAAGCGACGTCGAGACCCTTGAGGAAGGCGACCGCGTCGCGGTGCCGTTCCACCTGGGCGACGGCACCTGTCCGCACTGCCGTGAGGGGCGGGCGAACAACTGCGAGACGGTGCTTCCGCTCGGTCTGTCGGAGTACTCACAGGGCGCGTTCGCGGAGGCGTTTCCCGTTCGGGAAGCCGACTTCAACTGCGTGAAACTCCCCGACGACGTCGGCTTCACGGAGATGGCAGGTCTCGGTTGCCGGTTCATGACGGCCTACCACGCGCTGGCCGACCGCGCGAACCTCCGTCCCGGCGACTGGGTTGCCGTCCACGGTTGTGGCGGCGTCGGCCTCTCGGCGATCCACATCGCGGACGCGCTGGGTGCCCACCCGATCGCGATCGACCTCGTCGACGACAAACTCGAGCGCGCCGAGGAACTCGGTGCCCGGGCGACGGTCAACGTGACCGAGGTCGACAGTTCGGCCCAGGCAGTCCAGGAGATCACAGACGGCGGAGCGGATGTCTCCATCGACGCACTGGGCGTCGCCGATACCTGCAAGAACTCGGTCAACAGCCTCGGCACGCGGGGTAGCCACGTGCAGGTCGGACTGACGACCGGCGAAGAGGAGGGCCAGATCGAACTCCCCGTCGACGTCATGACGATGCAGGAGATCGACTTCCACGGCTCCTTCGGGATGCCGCTGGTCCGCTACGAGGAACTGTTCAACCTGATCGCACAGGGCACCCTCGAGCCAGACAAGATCATCGGCGAGACGCTGTCGCTCGAGGAGGCTCCCGATACGCTCGCCTCGATGGACGACTACGGAACGGTCGGCATTCCGGTCATCACGGAGTTCTGAGCGCGAACGGGGATCGTCGTCCCGCTCGGTTTTACTGCTGGGCTCCGCCCCCGAGAGCTGCGACTGTCCGGTTTGCGTATCATGAAACCCGGGCGGGCGGGAACCGCCCTGGGCGTGAGAGACATGAGCGTACTCGAAGCGGGGGCGAGTCCACGTCCGAGCGATCCGGGCACGAACGCACGCAATCGGCTGGTCAGCGCACAGATGGGCCGAGCACGTACCCGGCGGGGAGTTACCACCCCGCAGGTCGAACGTTGTACGTGTTACCCATTGTTATGCATCCGCTTGGCTCCCGGTAGCGACTCCGAACCGAACGCAGGCACCGTCTACTCCGATCGTAGCACCCTGCTACCGGTTGGTACACCCCGGCTGTTGGTACTCGCTCGCGCTGACGAACGGAACGGACTCGCGTGGACGAACGGAACGGATCTGCGTGGACGAACGGACTCGAGTAGCGGATCGGTCGAACCCTCGCCCGTCTCGAGATCGAACTCGAATGATCGACCGGGTGGAGATACTTGCTTGCGATGCCTCCAGAGGGATGGGACTGCAGCCCGTACGGGATCGTATGAGTGATGACGACGGATCGCGGCCGATTCGGATCGGTATCGTCGGACTGGGCTACATCGGAACCACCGTCGGTGGCCAGTTTCACCGTCACCCTGACGCGACCGTCCGCGCGGTCTGCGATCTCGATGCGGCGCTCCGCGACGAGGTTGGCCGCGGGTTCGGCGTGTCCGCAGATCAGCAATACGCCGAGTACGAGGCGATGCTTGCGGAGGCGTCTCTCGACGCAGTGCTCGTCGGGACGCCCCACACCCTCCACTACGAGCAAGTCGTCGCCGCCCTCGATCGGGGCCACCACGTCTACTGCGACAAACCGCTGACGACCGACCTCGAGCGGGCCCGCGACCTCGCGGATCGAGTCGATCGAAGCGATCGGACCGTGATGGTCGGCTACCAGCGCCACCTTCAGACGGCGTTTCGAACGGCTCGCGACCGATTCGCCGACCGTCCACCGGAGTGGCTGACCGCCTCCATCACGCAGGGGTGGATCGACGATTCGCGAGGGACCTGGCGGCTCGATCCCGACCTGTCCGGGGGCGGCTTTCTCTACGATACCGGCAGCCACGTCCTCGACGCCGTTTGCTGGACGACCGGCCTCGAGCCGGCGTCCGTCGCCGCGAGCATGGCGTTTTACGACGACGAGCAGCGAGTCGACCGCCGCGCTCACCTCGACGTTCGGTTCGAAAACGGTGCGACGGGCACGTTTTCGTTTCACGGCGACGCGCCGTCGGTTCGCGAGCACATCCACCTCTGGGACGAGGAGGGTGCGATCTACCTCGAGGGAACGCAGTGGGGGTCCCGAAAGGTCGTCGAAATCGATTCCGACGCCGGGGAGTACGTTCCCTACATCGATCCCCGCGACGAACGGATCCGGGCCGACGCGTTCCTCGAGAGCGTCAGAAACGGAACCGAGCCGCCGGCGACGGTCCAAGACGCGCTCCGGGTGACGGCGCTGACCGAAGCGGCCTACGAGGCGGCTCGAACCGGTGATCGGGTCTCTGTCGATCGATAACCGAATCTCCGTCGACCGATGATCGCCGCTCCGCTACCGTCTCGATCGGTGCGTCCGTCGGCGCAAACCAGTCGCGCTTCCCTCGACCTCGAATCGCCTTTCGGCACCGGTCGTTGTCGCTCGGTTTCACCTCGATAAGTGGGACGATAACCATTTCATTACGGCTGGAAAAGCGGCTTTTCGACGGTATGCTCGTCATCGAGCTATCGGGACGATCCCGCCTCCGTCCCGGGGTACGAAACAGTTACTCTCGCTCGATCGGCCGCGAACGACGGGGCGAGTCGCCCGGATCCCCGTTCGATGGCGGTCGGCGGGTAAGACCCTCATAGTCGTCTTTGCCTTTCAGTTACAAGCCGGATAACTACATCTGGTGCTGGCCATCAAACGAGTATGATCACCTGCACTAACTGCGAGACCGCCCAGTTCCTGCAGATCACGCAGAGTCGCGTCTACTTCGAGGACGGCGAAATGATCAACGAGATCTCCGAGACGTACGAGTGCACCCTGTGTGGGGCGACCGGCCAGTACGTCTACGATGACGATAGCGAGGAAGAGACCGTCACTGGCGAGGTCGAGCACACGACTGAACGTCCAAAGTACGCCTGACCACTGTCCCTCTCCGGGGGGAACGGAAACGGACGAACCGAACTGGGTCGACCGGTTACGTGCAGAGCAGGCGTAACGCCTCGCCGTTCAGGCCGGGGAAGATGTTACGAGTGCAATAGCGGTGTTTCTCTCTCCGTCGATCGCATCGTCCCGTCGTCGTCACTTCGTTCGGCCGTCCCTCTCCTGTCAGCAGTCTCGAGTCAACAGTCTCGAGTCCGCAGTCAACTTGACGGCTCGTCTCCGTCCTCGGCGTCCTCGTGGGAGCGACCGACACCGAGTTCGTCGAACGGGTCCTCGTCGAGTTCCGACCGATCGTACTGGCGTCGGCTGACTGCTGCATTCCGGCGGGTGGCGTCCCACTCTTCGAAGAGGCCGTACTCCGTCATCGTCTCCATGCCGGCGATGGCCGCCGTGAGCTTGATCCCGACCAGCGGAATATCCGCGACGGAGATGATCACGTCCGCGCGGAGGATCGCACCGTCTCTGAGCAACACGTCAAGCACGTCGACGAGCGCATCGTCGTTCTTTTGCGGTCTCATGGCTGTGGATTCGCCCGCTCGTCCGCGGCGGTCCCGTCATCGCCGAGTTCCGGTGCGAACGTGTACGGCGGCCACGGTCCCGTGAACCTGACCTCGAGTCCGTCGTTCGCCGCCACGTCGTCGAGTATCGAGCCGATGGCTTCCTCGTCGTCCTCGTGGGCCAGCACCGTGAGCCGACAGAGGGTTTCGCCGTCACTGGACTCGTCCGATCCGTCGCTCGAGTCTCCGACCGTTTCCGACTCGGTGTCGGTTATGTCGTTCGAGAGTTTCGCGCTTGGGGATCGCTCGAGCGCGTGGACTTCCCGCGCTTTTGCGGCCAATCGCTCCTCGAGGTCGGCGGTCAGCGATTCCCGTCGTGCGGCTCGGAGTTCAGTCAGCCGCTGGTCGAACTGCTTCTCGAGCAGGAATGCCGTTCCCTCCCCGGAGCCGCCGATCTGCTCGTCCAGTTCGCGCAGCCGTTCGTCACGCTCGATCAGCGCCTCGTCGCTGATCGGATCAACTTCGACCACTTCGACGCGGTACTCCCAGTGGTTGGCCAGCCCAGAGAGGGCGCGCTCGAGGGTTTCGGACTCCTCGCGGAGCCACTCGCGGACGGCGGCGTCGTCGCCGCGCAGAATCGTGTCGAACTGGAACGGAATCGGCGTTCCGAAGGCCTGCCCCGCCTCGTCGACGACCGTCTGGTGGCGGACGAGCCAGCGGCGGATCTGTGCGAGGTCCGCCGAGTCGTAGATGCCGTCACACGCGTGGACGACCGCACCGATTCCGTTTTCGGCGACGATCGAGACCGGTTCATCGTCGACGCCGGTCGTCTCGAGTTCGGCGTCCTCGTCGGCCCGTACGAGACAGTACAGGTAGCGCCCCTCGTCGATAGCCGGTGTCTCGGCGTGCTCGTCGGCCGGCTGCTCGTCGAGCGCCTCGAGTCCCTTGGCGGCACCGTCACCGTCGTTCGCGCCGTCAGAGCTCACTCGCCCTCACCTCCGAACACGGAGTAACCGGGGTTCTGCGTGGCGGTCGGCTCGCCGTGAAGCTGTTCGATCGCGTCGTTGACCAGCCCGTCCAGATCGCCCCGGAGATCGTCGACACCGTCCTCGATCTCCTCGTCGGCTTTGAGCTGTTCGATCTCGGCCTCGATCGTCGCGAGTTGGCTCCCGAGGCGTTCTATCTCCTCGTCCGACAGGTTACCAGACTCCATTCGACGGACCGCCTCGCGCTCGAGGGCGTCGATTAGGATTTCAACAACGGTTATGACAAGGGTAACGAGCCCCTGTCGCGCGTCCTCCCCGTCGCCGACGTCGATAGCCGTCATGATCCCTCTCCCTCCGGCTCCGCTTCCGGAGTGGCCTCGTCGCTCTCGGAACCGTCACTCTCGGAGCCGTCAGTTTCGGAGCCGTCGGCTTCCGATTCCGCGTCGGATTGGCCCTCGTCGGCCGAGTCGTCGCTGAGCAGGTCGAATCCGCCGCTGGTCGGTCTGTCGGGGTTCGGTCTGGCTCCGAGGCGTTCGCTCACCAACTCTTCGTCGCTGCCGGCGGCGTCGCGCTCGCTCGCCTCATCGCTACCGACGTTGCGCTCGCCGCTGTCGGCGCTCGCTTCGCCATCAGCGTCGTCTTCATCGGCGGTAACGTTGACGCCTCGAGTCGGATCGATCACCGGGTTCGGCCGGTCCATCTCCGCGAGTTCGGGATCATCGACCGCCTCGGCGACGCGGCGCATGTCCGTCCCCTCGGGGAACTCGAGGCCGTACTTCGCCGCGGTCTCGAAAGAGGCGATCGCGGCCCGGACCTGCACACCGAGCAGTTGTGTATCACCGATCGAGACGGCGATGTCGGCGTTGATGACGATCCCCTTGTCCAGGAGCATCTCGACGACTTCGGCGAGGTCAGCCTGCTGCCGACTGGGCTGGAACTCATCGACCATGGCGCTCACCTCCGGCGTTGCTCCGCTCGGGGTCGAAGTCAGTCGTCCTCCCCTCACAGCCGTTCGATCGCTGCAGTAATGGGTCACTCATTGTTCTTCCTCCGTTGTCGTTCCCGCTCGAGTTCGAACCGGCGTCCGTAGATTCGCTTTCGAGTCGGTGCCGTCGAGAGTTTGACCGCCTGTGGCACCGTCGAATAGCGGGTGCCGCTGCCGAGGTCGAGCCGATCGGTCGAAATCGTCGACGCCGCCGTCGGATTTCGCGAGTTCGTACTCGTATCCTGCCGGCGCATCTTCTCGCGGTTGAACTCGTAGAGCTTCTCGAACGTCTCGTGTGTCTCGATCAGCGCCGTCCGGAAGGCGTCGATGCCTTCCATCGCCTGCTGCTGGATTGCGGCCTGGTAGGCCTCCGGGTCCTCGGCGACATCGATGTCGCCGAGCGCTTCCTTCGCAGCAGAGCCGGCGTCCATTCCCGTGTCGAGCACACCGTCCCCGTCTTCGTCTCCGAGTAGACCATCGCCGTCCTCGTCGCCGTTCGCGACGTCCGACACGGCGTCCTCGACCATCCCGGCATCGTCGCCGTCCTCGAGCTCGTCCATGGCGTCGTCGAGTTCGCGTTTGTTCTCCCAGAGGTCGGTCAGATCCGCCGCGTTCCAGGCGTTCAACAGGTCGATCGCGTCGAACAGCTCCGTGAAGTCGACGAGTTCGCTCACACCGTCGTCCTCGTTCGCCAGCACGTCTGGAATCTCGCCGAGTTCGATGGCGTCGAGGAGCTCGTCCCCGTCGACGGCCTCCGGCAGGTCGCTGAGATCCATCGCCTCGAGCAGTTCGCCGACCTCCTCGGCGACCTGCACGAGAGTATCGACATTGCCGATGACCGTCTCGAGGGTGTCGTCGTCGAGTTTGTCTATCGCCTCGCTCTCGCCGAGCGTTTCCTCGAGTCGGCCGAGACTTTCTATCGCGTCCTCGAGCAGCGCGTCCAACGTCTCCTCGGACTCGGCTTCGCTCATTCGTCGCCCTCCGGCTCTTCGGTGCCCGTTTGCTCCGTCTTCTCCGGCCTGATCCGGACGGTCAGCACCCCGTTCTTGATCGTCGCCTGTGACTCCGTCTCGGGCCAGGGGACATCGATGCGATCGACTTCGCGTTCGTCGACGCCGAGGACCAGCGTCGAGCCGTCGAAGCCCACCGTCACGTCGTCCGGATCGGCCCCGGCGACGTCCGCGGTGACGAGCAGTTCGTCCTCGTGCGTCCGGGTCGCCACGTGGTGGTCGCTCGAGGGACCAGACGATCGAATACGGCGCTTTCGCGACCGATCGCTGTTCCTCCCTCGCGATCCCTCGTCGCCAAACGGATTCTGCCCGAGCGACGAATCGTCCGCCGAGAGGCCGTCGCCCGATCGGATCGAGATATCGTAATCGAAGACCGTTCGATCGCCGCGGTGACGGCCCGAGCGCGACGCCGGGCCGTCGTCGAGCGAATCCAGGACGGACAGCAGGCTCGAGAGCCAGTGATCGTCCTCGTCGATCTGACTGTCGTCGGTCCGGTGCTCGTCGGATCGGTCGTCGTCGGGCGATTCGCCGCGGTCGTCGTCCGGGGAACTGTCGGTCATTTTTTCACCTCTACGCGGCCGCTCGAGAGCTGCTCGTGAACCTCGCGGGCGGTCTCGAGCTCCGCCTCGAGTTCGTCCTTGCGGCGTCGGTACTCCGCCTCGGAGCGCTCGCCGAGTTCGTACAGGAGCTGATTCTCTTTGAGTTCGGCCTCGAGACCCTCCACATCGTACATTTCGTCGAGCGCGATCGTGTGGAGCGCGTCGACGATACCGACGAACGGCCGGAACAGGAGGTCGTCGAGGATGAACATGGTTACTGTTTGGCTCCGATTTTCACGTCGACGAAACTGTACGGTGCGAACGGCCCCGTGTACTGGATCATGAGCTCGTCGTGGTCCTCCTCGAAGTTGGCGACCGCGTCGTCGAACGCCTCGCGTTCGTCCTCGCCGACAAGATACGAGCGGTTCAGGACGAGCCGGTCGCTGAACAGATCGTTCTCGACGGACTGTGCGGCGATGGGCTCGAGGCGGTCCGCGACGTCTGCCTCGATCGCCTCGCGGTCAACGTCGGCGTCTTCCTCGCGGACGAGTTTGAGACCGAGTTCGATCTTGCCTTCGATGTCGCTCATCGCACGTCGGAAGGCCGGTCGCGCCCCACGAAGAACGTTCTTCAGCGCTCGATCGCTCTCGAAGGCCATCCCGAACTGCATGGGAACGACGGTCGTTCCGTCGTCGTACGCCATGATTTCCCGAAGGACATCGTCGTGGATCTGGGCGTCCTCGTCCGTCTCCTCGGGATCGGTCGTGTCGATATCCGAGACGACGGCACCGAGTCGCCGGTGTGAGATCGTGTAGACGCGGTCGGCACCGGCGACCGCGTCCGTCTCGAATTCGACGGTATCCGACTCGACGACGCCGTAGACGTACCGGTTATTCATCGGTAGATCACTCGTTGACTAATCATATCGTTGTCTCGTCGCTGACTCGAGTCCGTAGGTGACGCCCGTTCCGATTCCGTCAGTGAGACCGACGCGGTCGTGACACGCGTTCGTATTCCGTCGACTCGGTCGGTGATGGGACAGCTGGATGACATGGGGGGCTCCGGTAGCGTTGCTCCTCACGGGTACCGCACTCGAGTATCGTCACGGACGATTCGCTTCCGTAGCGGGTTATTGTGGTGCTTGCAGTCGCAACCTGCCGTATCACTTCGGCGGCTCGCGACATCGATGACCAGTCGCCAGGATAGGGCGACTTGCAGTCGCAGTGCAAGCCGAGTTACGAGACGCCGCTCAAACGCAAGACGGTATGTCACAACGAACACCCGATTCATCGAGTCTGGCAGAAGTACTCGACCGTGTCCTCGACAAGGGCGTCGTCATCGACGTCTGGGCGCGCATTTCTGTCGTCGGGATCGAATTGCTGACGATCGAGGCCCGCGTCGTAGTCGCCTCGGTCGACACCTTCCTGCACTACGCGGAGGAGATCGCAAAAATTGAGCAGGCCACGGCGGAGGGCGACCTCGACGAACTCGAGGAACTCGAGGTCGAGCCCCGCCCCGAATCGTCGCCGAAATCGGCGGAATAACTCACCATGGCCGACGACACTTCGCGCAAGCGCACGGTCCGTGGCAGGAAGATCACGGCCAGCCGCGAGCAGAAGAACGGTCGCAAAGCGAAGAAAGAGCTCGCGCGAACGGCATCGAACGCAGGCGAACGAAACGGCGACAGTCCCCTCTCCGATCCCGAAGCGGTCGTCCCCGAACCGTTCGTCGAGACCGACGCAATCCGGTCGCTTCGCGACCGGATCGACGGCTGGCTCGAGGCAGACCAGCCAGTTCACCTGATCGGACCGACGGGCTGTGGCAAGACGGCGCTCGCGCTGTCGGCCGCGGCGGAGCGGGGACGGCCGGTCGTCTGGCTCAACGGCGACGAAGCGGTCGACACCGCCGCGCTCGTCGGCTCCCATGCCGGCGGCGAGCGCTACGAGGAGAACGATCAGTTCGTCAGCGGCGTCAGCAAGAAGACGGAGATCGTTCGCGAACGCTGGGTGGACAACCCACTGTCCGTCGCGGTGCGAGAGGGCGCGACGCTCGTCTACAACGAGTTCTCGCGCAGCGACCCCGCCGCCCACAACGTCCTCCTTTCGGTCTTCGAGGAGGGCGTCCTCGAGCGGCCGGGCAAACACGGCGACGATCGGACGATCGACGTCCACCCCGAGTTCCGGGCGATCCTCACATCCAACGACGTGGAGTACGCCGGCGTCCACGAACAGCAGGACGCGCTGCTCGATCGGTTCATCGGCGTCCACGTCGACTACTACGACGACGAGACCGAACGCGAGATCGTCGCCGCACACGTCGACCTCTCCGAGGACGAGATCGCGACCATCGTCGACACGACGCGGGCGCTTCGCGACGAACTCGAGATCGTCATCGGCACGCGCGCGGCGATCACGGCCGCGAAGGGACTGACCGTCTTCGACGACCGCGCCGAAACCGACGAGGACGGTGAGTTCGACGACGAGACGCTGGCGAACGTCTTCACGGACGTCCTCGCGCCGAAGCTCGTCGGCGAGAACGACGGCGACATCGACGACCTGCGATCGCGGATCACCGAGACGATCTAACCACACGGAGGCGATCGGATCGATCCGAACGAACGACGGAACGAACCAAACCCAAGCCAATGGCCGAAGCCGACACGCAATCACCGGAGCAGTGCAAGGCCCTCACCACGGGCGGCGAGCGCTGCTCACGGCCGGCGCAGGACGACGGCTTCTGCTTCCAACACGACGAGAGTGATCACACAGTGAGCGACAGTCAGACAGCCCAAGAGGAAGAACAGGCCGACCAACCGGACGAGACGGCCGAGAGCGGCGATGTCGAGCAGCCTCGATCCCGCGGGACGACCGCGATGACCGCGGAGGAGAAGACCGACCCCGAGGCGGTCGACGACGCGGCCGATGTCGAACAGGAGGAGATCGCGGGCATCCTCGCGGTCCGAAACACCGTGCAGTCGACCGCCGGGCAACTCATCGGCCACGAGTTCGACGGCGTCAGCGAAATCTCGCCGACCGACGACGGCTGGCGCGCGGTCGTCGAGGTCGTCGAGCGCCGAGCCGTCCCCGACACCCAGGACATCATCGGCCGCTACGAGATCGAACTCGACACCGACGCCACCGTTCACGGCTACCGCCGACTCGACCGTTACCGACGCGGCGATACCGCCGAGTTCGAGTAACGGCCGATCGGCACTCGTCCGCTCCGAACGAACGAGCCTCGATTGAGACCGCTCGAGCGAGACCCGTTCGCTCGAGGCCGCTCGAGTGGTAACGCCGGCCGCTGTCGCTCACTCCTGTCGTCTCCTTTTGGCCGTGGTTTCCACCGCGTGATCGCTCAGATCGGGGGGCCGCCGTCGGCGGCGAGTGGCGATCGATCGTCGGCGGCAGTCGGATCGGACGGCCGGTAGTCACAACACCGGCCAGGGTAGTAGCGCCGCGCGAGGACCGTCGCGGCGTTGAAATCGGCGGCGACGGTGTCGACGCGACAGTCCGGATTGTCACATCGGAGGGTGGTGTTCAGTTCTCGAGTCCCGAGCACACCGCAGGCGTGACATTCTTGGGTGGAGTACGCTTCGGGCACCGGCGTCACCGGGAGTCGGTACTCGGCGGCGACGGCCCGAAGCCGCAGGTGTGCCGCGGAAAGGAGCCACGACGAGCCGCGGTGGGCGTTGGGGGCGGTCAGCCACGTCCACAGGTCCGGCCGGTAGTGGCTGTCTTCGGTGACCAACACCGGGTCGTCGTAGGCGCTCGCGTACTCGCAGATTTCTCGAGCCAGACGACTTCGAACTGGACGACAGCCAATTGAATTTTGTCGGGTCGCTCGAGTTCAGCCCGGTGAAGTAGTGAGCTAATTTGTGCACTCTCGGTTGATCGGTCTTAGCCATTGAACGTCGGCATATTCTCAATGGCGTCGCACTATAGTAGCCACTGCAAGTCACCGCACACCTGATCGCACGAGTACGTTACGATCAGTGTGTACATCGTTTCAGTGGCTACTATATCATTCCACATATCATCGATTCAGATACGAACTACTCTTGTCATCGATACAGCAATACTCGTGAACACAACCCACTCTTCCTCGATGTTTCGAGTTTTCCAAGCGATGTCTGGTTATAAATTGTGACATCAGACTCAGTATAATACTGGGATATCAGACAATTTCAAGTTACTATACACACGACGATCTATGGCTCGTGTACATATTCGGGGATCAAATTCTGTCGACGTGCAACCTGAGGCAGTTGAGTCGAAAGGTTGCTTGATCATCTTCTATTCACTGGGAGGTCGCTGAACGCCGCGATAACTACGTGTGCGAGTTGACCAATGGCCTCGTCCAATCGAGCGTGGATACACTACCGTTGTCTTGGGGTCGGCCGACAGCGGTTACGTGACTTTGACGAACTCCGCGGCGCCGCTTTGCTCGACGGTAATGCGGTAGCCGCTGTACGTGAATTCGACCGTTATCTGTGCCTCTGGTGACGGCGGATTCGAATACAACTCCGATATTATCCCGTCGATGCAGTTGTAGGTCGGTGTCAATTCGTCTGCTTGCTTTCCCTCAAGGTCAGCGACAACTTCCGCTATCGCAACAGCCGGCTCCTCTCTGTCGGTGTTCAATTCCCGGTGAACGATTTCGTCGTCGTGGGTTTGTGTCATAGTCTCTCAATAGTTCGGCGTCGTGGACGGAACGGATGTGGTCGAGACACTGTTCTCACTCGCCCGCGGCGGGTAGTGCATAGCCGTCGATACGTGCCGCTTGGTCGATGAACTGGCTGTGCCCATTTATCCCGTCGAGTTCAATCGATTGGCTCTCCTGGGCGAACGTGATGAGGCCGGCATCGGCGAGTTTCGGGAGGTGCATATGACGAAGTTGCATCTCGACGGTAGCACTACTGGTGTTCCGGCTCTCCTCAGGGTGGCCAGCGTCCCAGTTGGCGAGTGAAGCCGCCAGCGTGCCGAAGTCCACGGTCTCGGATTCATGGGTCAGGTGATACAAGACGTAGCGCCGGTACGGATGCCGCAACAGGTCAAACATCTCGTTCATCCCTGATTGGGTTTGTTCTGCCATCACCCATCGTCTGAGCCGGACCGCCTTAATCTCTTTTTCGCGATAATTTTATCTATTTGATAGTACAAGCAAGAGCGGCTATTTACTTGACTTTCCCAAGCACAAGAGAGGAGACAGCCGGACCGGATCCAGTATGCGTTCGGGACTCCGACAATTGCTATCCTTCCCGCCGGTAGCTACTCCTCGGACGAACCGATTTCCTCGGGCGCATCGGCGTCCTCTCCGGCGAACTCCTGATGGAAGTGATTCCACGGCTGGATGTGTTCTTCTGCCAGAATGTTGCTACTCACGATTCGCAAGCCGAGGTCATCTAACTGGTCGGTACTCTCCTCAATCTCGGAGGTCGATTCGGCGACGACCTCGACGTGGAGGTTCTCCTCGCCGGACAGCATCTCCCGGACGTTGACGACACCCCGAACTTCGAGCGCATTCTCCGCCATCTCTGATCGGCGGGAGAGGTCCGTTGAGCAGATGAACAACACTTGCATCGGATACCCCGCCTGCTCGTAGTCGAGTTCCGGATTGTAGCCGGTGATGATGCCCTTCTCCTCCAGTTGCTTGATTCGGTTGTGGATGGTTGTTCCAGTTACGTCCGTTTCCTCCGCAATGTCCGTGTCGGAGGCCTCGCGGGCGTCCACCTGCAACAGGTGCAGAATGCGGCGGTCAAGGTTGTCGAGCGGGTCATCGTTCATGATGGTTTATTCGTTGCCAAGTCAGTTGAGTTGCTCGCCCGGACCGGACGCGCGTGGAGTCCCCTCCTCTGTACTAAACGGCTATGCATGCTTACGTATCGTCATTAGGTTCCTCAGCCGTGAGTTTATGCCCAGTTTCCCGCCCGTGTTCAATAATCACTTCAGACGATTTGTGCCCTTCCTCCGTTACCAGCTTTGAGAAGTTACACACAGTACACACAATATGGACTTTCTGTGGGATTTACACGGCTTCGTCTGTCGCGATCTCTTTTTGCTTGGTCATCTATGCAAACCATGTGGAGAAACAGCGAATGGACGGCGGCACGCCGTCAGCGATCCGTTCACTGCTTAACTCTCTGTCCTTGGATACGTGGAAGACGTATAAGGGCCGCCTTCACCCATATCCTCACACTTCCGAACGACCACTGGTTATTCTATCACCGATACTGACCTGCGGGGTACTTCGAGAATTCTTTTGTCTGTACTGACCGCTCGGTCATAGTCTACTCTCTTCCCTCCTAAGCGGACTCGACGATACTCGTTATCGAGGTCCCATCCTCTCCTACTGCTGGAGCAGCACCGTTGTACCGTCTCAAATCGTCTAGTTTGACTTTTTTGCTAAAGTAACAACTGCAACTAGTTACACACTGATCGCACAGTCCGCGGTTCGGAGCGAGCACCGCGAGCGAGAACCGCGCTACTGTCGTGCGATCAGGTGTGCAGTGACTTGCAGTGGCTACTATAGCGCGGCGCGCGCTCCGATCGCCGTGCAATTGCCTGCCTGTAGGGGCACTAGCGCTTCAGACGAACGGACCCTCGAGGCCAAATCACACTCCCATCCAACCATAACACCGAAGCATCCGCTAGCCGTCGAGCCACTCGTGCAATCGATCGAAGGCCACACGGTCCACGGTGTCGACGTCGGTCCGGAAACCCGGTGTACTCACTACGACACCGACCGCGACGTGGTCGCGTTCAAATTCGCCTGCTGCGAGCGCTACTATCCCTGTTTTCGCTGCCACGAGGAAACGACGGACCACGAGGCCGTGCCGTGGCCTCGAGTCCGGTTCGACGAGCCGTCCGTGCTGTGTGGCGGCTGCGGGACCGAACTCACCGTCCCCGACTATCTCGCGGCCGACTACAGCTGTCCGGCCTGCGACGCTCCCTTCAATCCCGGCTGTGCAAAGCACGCGGCGCTGTATTTCGAGACGACGGATTCGGACCGCAAGTGACCAGGCCGACTCGAGAGACCCGCACGCCTCGATCGCCCAAACTCAGTCGTCGGCCGGAACCGCTCGCGAGTCGGTCTCGGCGGCTCGCTCGTCGGCCAGCGCCGCTTCGACTCCCGGCGGTAGTTCGTTGACCATCGAGCGACCGTCTTTTTCGCGCACGACGAGCCCGGCGTCCTCGAGCGCGGCGAGGTGATGTGACACCGTGCTTGGGTCGCGCTCGAGCGCGTCCGCGAGCCGTCCGTTGGGCGCGCGCCCGAACTCGGCGATCGTCTCGAGCACCTCGCGTTTTGCCGGCTCCGCGAGGGCGGCCAGGAGTTCGGCGTCGTCGTCCTCGAGGAAGTAGCGGCGCTTGCCGTTGACCTTGCGTGCGGTCACCAGCCCCTCGTCCTCGAGGACGCGGACGTGATGGCGAACCGTCGAGAGGGGCACTTCGGTTCGGTCGCTGACCGCCGAGAGGTACGCGCCGGGTTGCTTCCGAACCGTCTCGTAGATTGCCGCACGGCAATCGTGCTCGAGCGGGTCCGAATCGTCGTAGCGGCTGTACCGGAAGAGCGGCAGGATCTTCCAGAGGTCCGCAGCTGCTCGTCGGAGCTGGTCCGTCTCCCGGAGGTGACGGAGCCAACTGGCGGTCGCGGTGCTCGCACCCCCGGCGGCCCCTGACGCGCCGGCCCCGGCGGCTCCGCCGGCTCCGCTCGCTGCGACACCGGATGCGGAGATTGCACCCAGCATCCCGACGAGGATCGCGTTCGTGGCCGCTTCGCTCGTGCTCGGCGGATCGACGGGAGCGGCGGCACCGTCGATCGCGTGCTCGAGCCGTCCGCCGATTCCGGCTACAGTGCCAGTGGTAGTCTCGGCCGTTTCGCCGACGGTCTCGTTGATGGCCGCCGTCGTCTCGCTGACGGTCTCATTGACGGCTGCCGTCGTGTTGGTGGCCGTCTCGTTGGCAATCGTCGTCGTGTTATTGACGGGTTCCGTCGTGCTCGAGACGGTGTCGGTGACCGTCTCCGTCGTCTCGCCGGTCGTGTTTTCTACGGTATCGGCCGGGTCGGTTGTCGTATTCTCGAGGCCGTCGGTCGTCTCGTTGGTACTCTCCTCGAGGCTGTCGGTCGTGTTCTTGGTCGCATTCTCCGTGTCGTCAGTCGTGTTTTCGGTGGTATTTTCGAGGCTCTCAGTCGTACTCTCGAGCTCCTCGCTGGTGTTCTCGGTCGAGTTCGTCGTTCCGTCGTCGGTCGTTTCGAGCGAGTCCGTCGACGCCGTCGCGACCGAGCCGACGCTCGCCGCTCCGGCGACGGCACCCGTGACTGCGCCGCCGAGGAGCATGGCGGCGACGAGACACGCGAAGATGCGGACCGCGACCGGCGAATCCGACTCCATAGCTGTTGTGAACCCATGAGCGATGAATCGTAATACCTCTTCCCGTTTTGTGACAGTCACGTGATCAGATAGCTCTCGTTGCCACTGACAGTTGCTTCACACTCGATCGCACGGTAGTAGCGCGGTTCGGAGCGAGCGCGGTTCGGAGCGAGCGCGGTTCGGAGCGAACGCGGTTCGGAGCGAACGGAGTGAGCGAGAACCGCGGGGACGCGAACGGCGAGCAAAGCGAGCCGTGAGCGAACGAAGTGAGCGCTCACCACGAGCGAGAACCGCGGACTGTGCGATCGGTGTGTAAACCGCTTCAGTCGTCACTAGCTGCTCTCGAGCCCGAAACGCGGCCGATCCAGCAAGGTATTTCAGCGTCGGGCGGCCGAATTCACGTATGGATCCGGCGCTTGGCCCTCCCGAGGAGATGGCCGAGATACGCGACGAGCTGACGCCGATGATGCGCCAGTATCACGATCTCTGCGCGCGCTATGACGATGCGATCGTCCTCTTTCAGGTCGGGGACTTCTACGAGACGTTCTGTGGCGCGGCCGAACGGACGGCGCGCCTACTCGAGATCGCGCTGACCAGTCGGGAGGACAACACTGGCGAGTACCCGATGTCCGGCATTCCGATCGACAACGCCGAGTCGTACATCGAGGAGCTGCTCGAGGCCGGCTACCGGGTCGCGGTGGCCGATCAGGTCGAAGAGCCCGGCGAGACGTCGGGCGTCGTCGAACGCGCAGTGACGCGCGTGATCACACCCGGAACGCTCACCGAGGACGAACTGCTCGCCAGTGACGACAACAACTTCGTGGCCGCGGTGGCTCGCGGCGACGCAGCCGCCGGCGAAGACCCCGAACTCGCGCTGGCGTTACTCGATGTCTCGACGGGTGACTTCCTCGCCACGAGCTCCACCTCGAGGGAGTCGATCGTCGACGAGGTGAGTCGGTTCGATCCCGCAGAGGCTGTCGTCGGCCCGGACGCGCCCGCCGATCTCGTTCCCGATAACTGTATGGTCACGCCGTACGACGAGAGCGCGTTCGACCGCGAGCGGGCGGGCGAAAAACTCTCCGCGTACTTCCGCAACCCCGATGCGCTGCTCGCGAGCGACGCCGAGATTCGGGCTTGCGGTGCGGTGCTCGCCTACGCGGAGTACGTCCGCGGCGGCACACACGTCGGCGAACGCGGTGAAGCGGACGACGAGATCGAGGACGAATCTGGAGCTGCGGACGGTATCGAGAGTGACGACGCACACCTCGAGTATCTCACCCACCTCACGCGGTACGATCCGCGGGAGTACCTGCTGCTGGACGCCGTCGCCCTGCGAAGTCTCGAACTGTTCGAACCCCGCGCCGTTCACGGGCGGGACGAGGCGACGCTGGTCGGCGTGCTCGACGACACCGCCAGCGCGCTCGGCGGCCGAAAGCTCAGGGACTGGCTCCGGCGGCCGCTGCTCGAGCCCGACCGGATCGAGGCGCGGCTGGACGCCGTGGAGGAACTCACGAGCGCGGTCCAGACGCGCGAGCGGCTGCACGACCGGTTGCGGTCGGTCTACGATCTCGAGCGGCTGATCGGACGGATCTCTCGAGAGCGGGCGAACGCGCGGGACCTGCGCTCGTTGCGGGATACCCTCGCCGTCGTTCCCGACGTTCGCGAGGGACTCGCTGACGCGGATTGTGAGCGACTGCAACGGCTTCACGAGGCCCTCGATCCGCTGGCCGACGTCCGCGAGCTGATCGAGGACGCGATCGTCTCGGACCCGCCGATCGAAATCACCGAAGGGGACATCATCGCGGAGGGGTACGACGACGATCTGGACGACCTGCGCGGGACCGCCCGCGACGGCAAACAGTGGATCGACGACCTCGAGGAGTGCGAACGCGAGCGGACCGGAGTCGACTCGCTGAAGGTCGGCTACAACTCGGTTCACGGCTACTACATCGAGGTGACGAACCCGAACCTCGAGTCTGTGCCCGAGGACTACCAGCGTCGCCAGACCCTCAAGAACTCCGAGCGGTTCGTCACGCCGGAACTCAAAGAGCGCGAGGATCAGATCGTCGGCGCGGAAGAACGCGCGGATGAACGCGAGTACGAACTGTTCTGCGAGGTCCGCCGAGAGATCGCAGACGAGGTCGAACGCGTCCAGAGGCTCGCCGAGGCGCTCGCGACGCTGGACGCGCTCGTTTCCCTCTCGAGCGCCGCGGCCCAGTACGACTACTGCCGGCCAGAGATTCTCGATCGCAACGGGGGTCAGACCCTCGAGATCGAGGGCGGTCGCCATCCCGTCGTCGAGCGCACACAGGAGTCGTTCGTCCCGAACGACGCCCGATTCGCGCGCGATCGGCGGCTTGCGGTGATCACGGGGCCGAACATGTCGGGGAAATCGACCTACATGCGGCAGGTTGCCCAGATCGTCCTGCTGGCGCAGGTCGGAAGTTTCGTCCCCGCTAGCGCGGCCCGGATCACGCCGATCGACCGGATCTTCACCCGCGTCGGGGCCAGCGACGACATCGCTGGCGGGCGGTCGACGTTCATGGTGGAGATGGACGAACTCGCAACCATCCTGCGGGAGGCCGACGAGCACTCACTCGTCCTGCTGGACGAAGTCGGGCGGGGGACCTCGACGGCCGACGGGATGGCCATCGCGCAGGCGATCACCGAACACCTCCACGACGCGGTCGGCGCGACGACCCTCTTCGCGACCCACCATCACCCGCTGACCGAACTCGCCGACGACCTCGAGGCCGCGTTCACGCTGCATTTCGAGGTCGAACAGATCGGCGGCGAGGTCGCCTTCCACCACGAAATCGCGCCCGGCGCGGCGACGGGTTCGTACGGCGTCGAGGTCGCGACCGCGGCCGGTGTCCCCGCCGCCGTCGTCGACCGCGCGCGGGGCCTGGTCGCGGACGAAGCGGACGATGCCCTCGAGACGGTGAGTGACGACAGGCCGACCGCTCGTGATTCGAACGAGGATGCGGTGCCCGAAGCAACCGAGATCGCGGAATCGGCAGCTACCACAGACGGAGGAGACGTGCCGACCGACGTGGCTGCAGAACTCCGCACGCTCGATCTCGCACACCTTACCCCCGTCGAGGCGCTGACGGAACTCGATCGGCTGAAACAGCTGCTCGAGGAGTGAGGCTGGCGCTTTCTTCAGTCGCCGTCGACCAGTGATTTCCGATAGACGAGGCGTTCGACGGGGTCGTCGAACGCCTCGATCCGTTCGCGGTGGACTTCTTCGAAGCCCTGCGCCTCGTAGAGTCGGCGCGCTGCGGTTTGTTTCGCCATCGTGTCGAGAACGATCTGTGTGGCATCCTGCGACCGAGCACGCTTCTCGAGTTCCGCGTAGATCCGACGGCCGTATCCTCGTCGCTGATAGTCGGGGGCAACGCGCATTCGAGTGAGTTCGATTGCGCCGTCCATCAGATCGGGACCGACCTCCGCGATGTAGTCCGTTTCCTTCACCGGACGAAATCCGCCCATCGCGACGACGCTTCCGTCGAGAGCGCCGACGAGGAACTCCCCATCACCGTCAACGTACGTCTCGAAAACTCGCTCGAGATCGGTATCCGAAACAGTGTCGACGTAGGCTCCCGTGTCTCGCATGGTCGTCTCGTGTAGCTCACGGACCTGATCGCCGTCTTCCGGCCGATATCGACGGATCGTCGGGTCGTTCTCCATATTCGAATAGTGTGTTCCCAGTCTGAAAATGACACTGTCTTGGTACATCTCCGGGCTGCAGTGACCAGCACAACACACAACTATCGCGGTGATGTCGTGGGTTTCATGACGTATCGAACGACGATCGGCTGGTCGCTCATCACCTCGGGTATCGTCACGCTGTTGCTGGCGTATCTCCCAGGACAGTCGTGGATGTGGGGAGTCGGACTGCTGGTGCTTGGAATCGTAATATTCGCTGTTCGCCGGTAGCACCTGTTTTGACTGGAAACCGATTCGATCGCAACGATTTCAGTGGTCCCTGTCGCGACCCGGAGGAACTGTAAGTTTCTTCTATTCCGGTGGTGAACGGCCGACGCGGAAGTCACACGAGGTACAAATCGACATGGAAGAGTTCACACTCGAGAGTCCTGCTTTTGACCACGGCGACCGAATCCCGGAGGAGTACGGCTACACGAAAGACAACGTCAATCCGCCCCTCGAGATCGACGGCGTTCCGGACGATGCCGAGGCGCTCGCGCTGGTCGTGGACGACCCCGACGCGAAGGAACCCGCTGGCAAGGTGTGGGACCACTGGGTGGTCTGGAACGTCTCGCCGGAGACGGAGACGATTCCGGAAGACTGGCGTCCGGACGAGGCGACCGTCGGAACGAACGATTGGGAGGAGCGCGACTACGGCGGTCCGAACCCGCCGGATAGAGAACACACCTACCGGTTCAAACTGTTCGCGCTGGATACGACGCTCGAACTCGGGCCCGACACCGGCGCGGACGACCTCGAGTCGGCGATGGATGGCCACGTCCTCGAGCGAACGCGGCTCGAGGGAACGTATCCGGCCTGACAAATCGGCGTGACTGGACCGAGAGTCACAACGCAGTACTCGGCCGGGAACCCCGACGGAATCACTCGGCTGGCGGCTCGAGCGAAACGAACTCGAGGCCGTGTTCGGTCAGCAGCCGCTGGGCGCGCTCGGTCACTGACGGAGCGACCAGTATCCCGCGAACGGCCGCATCGGCGTGTAAATCCCGCTCGAGGGCGTCGACGTAGCGTCGAAGTTGGCTCACCGCATCGGGGCCGACGCGGCGGCGCTTCAGTTCGACCACGACCGCCCGGCCCGCTGAATCCTCGCCGTAGATGTCGACCGCACCGGCCGGCGTCTCGCGCTCGGTCGCTAGCGGTGTAAATCCCGTCTCGAGCAGCTCGGGGTCCTCGAGAATCCGCTGGCGGAGGTCCTCTTCGGTCCCCACGAGGGCGAGTTCGTTCTCGTCCGAGCCCGAGAACGCGGACACCTGCAGGACCTCCTGAAATCTGACGCGCAGCCGTTCGTCCGGCGTCGACCGCAGACTCTCGAGGACGAGCGTTCCGTCCTCGCAGGACGCGTCGTGGTCGCAGCCCGGCGGCTGCCAGTTGACCGGCTGCTGGCCCTCGTCGGTGTGGACCAGCGCCGCCCCGTCGGGTTTGAGCATGACGTGGCGATCGCCCGCCTCGAGATAGCTCGTCGCTCGGCCGTCGTAATCGACGGTGCAGCGACCGTAGACGGTGACGATGGCGTCGCTATCGATTC
Organism: Natrinema sp. H-ect4; assembly: GCF_041894845.1. Lineage (NCBI taxonomy): Archaea > Methanobacteriati > Methanobacteriota > Halobacteria > Halobacteriales > Natrialbaceae > Natrinema > Natrinema sp. H-ect4. The sequence continues at coordinate 4,508 of NZ_JBHDYC010000029.1, read as the reverse complement.
CGCGGGCGATCACGTCGCGGGCCGCTGCCGGTGTCGGCCCCTGGAGGGTTTCCGTTCCGTGGCCGTACTCGGAGTCCGTCACTGGTCGTGGTAGCACCGGGACGGATAAAAGGTGCCCGCTGTCGTGCGGATTCCCCGTCGCTTCGTCGCGTTCGAGTGCAGCCCAACGCAGAAGGTATATCCTCGTTCGTCCCCGCGCAAGACACGATGTCGAACCTATCGACCCGTCGGGGGTTCCTCGCACTGACCGGCACCGGTACGGCCGCGTCGCTGGCCGGGTGCTCCCAGCTCGAGTCGCTCGCACAGAACGATTCGGAGAACGGAGGCGACGCAGTGACGGTCGCAGTCCAGCCGGACCGGGAGGCGCTGACGAGCCTGCAAGAGGAGGTGCAGAACAATGCCAGCGACGAGAACCTCAGCCAGCAGGAGGCCCAGCAGGTCTATCGAGAGCGACAACGCGAACTGGTCGCGGAGACCGCGACGGCGTTCGAGGAATCGGCGAGCGAACGCGACTTCACGATCGAGGCGTCCGAGACCGAGTACGGACTCTTCCGCGTCACCGGCTCCGACGGCGCGATCATGGACGCGCTCCGGAACGGCGATATCAGTGGGATCTATCCCGGCGAGCGGTACGAGGTGATCGTCCAGCGACAGGAGCGCCGAGCGTTGCTCGAGCAACGGCGGTCTCAGGTCGGCGAAGCGAACGAGTCGACAGCCGAAAACGAGACTGCCGTTGGGAACGACACCGAGAACGGGTCGACCGCCGGGAACGAAACGGACGGCTAATCCCGTTTCCCGTCGCTTCTTCGCTTATCGTCCCGGAAGTTCAGCGATCGAGCGAGAAGGGACTCTCACGTTCGGTCCAGTTCCAGCCCGGGAGTCGCTCCTGAAAGCCGGCGGCGAGCGCCGCCTCGCAGTCGTCGATACCGGCGTTTTCGCTCGCATCGCCGTGGACCTGAATATCGGCGTAGTGGAACGTCGCCTCGCCGAGCGTCCGCAGCGGTTGGTCGCCGGCGATCGTCGCGGCCAGTTCTCGCCCGAGGAGTTCGTCGACCACGAACCCCGGGTAATCGTTTTCCACGTCGAGGTCCCTGAGGATGGCGACCAGGGCGGCGACGTTGACGGCCAGATCGCCGTCGGCGAAGACGGTGTCGACCTCCTCACGATACCGGTCCGTCGTCACCGCGTCTACGTCGGTCCCGAAGACCTCGCCGAGGTCGTCGCGAACGTCGTTGATGAGGGGGACGACCCGATCGGCACGGTCGACGACCCAATTTCGTTCCTCGCGGACTCGAGCGGGTGTGATGTGCATGAAGGGGAGGACGATATCGGTCCCCAAAACGCTGTATCATCGGTCCTAACTGCGCCGTCGTCGAGCGCGATATAGTAGCCACTGAAACGATTCACACACTGATCGGACAGCTATCGGTCGGTCAGGCGTGCAATGACTTGCAGTGGCTACTATAATACCATACCACGATCTGAATGTGACCGTGTTGTGATCGCGACGCGGTCAACCGTTCAGTAACTGTCTGCCGACAGTATGCTTCCTCTGTGGTCAGGTGGTCGTGTTTAGTTTATAGCATTGTGCCAGACCGCGAAGGATTGGAGCCAGGATTCAGCTGTTGACGGTTTTGCGTGACTGAAACAGTTTGAGAACGAAGAGGTACGACGCTTTATCTCGCGAAAGACACGTTCAGCAGCGTTCCGATTTCCATGTTTTTCGTATTGAAATCGGAGCCCAGATCGACGGAGTGCAGTCTGGAGGTGTTTTGCTCCATCGACGAGAAACATTGCATCGTCGAGGTCATGTTTCTCAGTGAGTTCCTTCAGGAATCGCTCTGTCAACGCGGTCGTAGTCGTCGAATACAGCCGTATATGAAGGATATTGTTCGTTTCCGGATCAACAGCAGTGTACAGCCAATACCGATGTTCGTCGAGTTGAATCACTGTCTCGTCGAGCGCGACGTGATTCGGCTTCTCATCCTCTGCCGGCTGTAGATCGCACTTATGGACCCAATCGTGGACTGCCTTGCGACTCCGTTCGACACCGAACTTCTCCAATTCTCGAACGGTATTCGAAAGCGAGAGACCTGCAAGATGGAGCCGAATACCGAGCTCCATCAGCTGACGCGGTGTCCGCTCTCGCTCCACAAAACTCAAATCGACCGGTCAGGTTTTTGCGAAGGCTTTTATACTACGCAAAGAATAGCCTCGAGTAAGCGGGTTCTCCCTGGAATTGTCCCGCACGAACCAGGATAACCGATCCGGGAGCGTCTTCGTCAGGCACGGAGGAGGATACGATGATTCGGGAGACGAGGCGGAGTGTGAGCTACGTTGTCCCATTCGGACGACGCTCACACGTGGCGTGGCGGCTATCGGTCAGCAGTCGTCACGGTGCTGAAACCCGTCGACGGTCTCCTATCGCTTCTGTTCCACCCGGCGGCGCACTCGATCCCGGGCGGCGAGTTCACGCAAGCCACATTGGCGACCTATGAGCACTGTAGAGCAGCAACTCGACGATCTCGAAGCACAGATCACGAGCGAGTTACCGAGCGATATCTCGGTCTCCTCGGTGAAATACGAAGGCCCCGAACTGGTGGTCTACACCCGCGATCCGAAGAAGTTCGCCCAGCAGGGCGACCTCATTCGGCAGCTCGCGAGCAAGCTCCGCAAGCGGATCACAGTTCGACCCGACCCCAGCGTCCTCTCGCGACCCGAACAGGCTCGCGAGGAGATCATGAACGTCGTTCCCGAGGACGCGGGGGTCACTGACCTTGACTTCCACGCCGACACCGGCGAGGTCGTCATTGAGGCCGAAAAGCCCGGCATGGTTATCGGCCGCCACGGGTCGACGCTCCGCGAAATCACGAAGACTGTCGGCTGGACGCCCGAAGTCGTCCGCACGCCGCCGATCGAATCCTCGACCGTCTCGAACGTCCGCAGCTTTCTCAAACAGGAGCGCGACGACCGCCGCGATATCCTCGAGAAGGTCGGTCGACAGATCCACCGCGAGGAGATGTCCGACGACGAGTATGTCCGCATCACGACGCTGGGATGCTGTCGCGAGGTCGGCCGCGCATCGTTCATCCTCTCGACGCCCGAGACGCGGATCCTCATCGACTGCGGTGACAAACCCGGCGCGGAGGGCGAAGTGCCCTATCTCCACGCGCCCGAAGCACTCGGCGCTGGGCCACAGACCATCGACGCGGTCGTCCTCACGCACGCCCACCTCGACCACTCCGCGCTGATTCCGCTGCTGTTCAAATACGGCTACGACGGCCCGATCTACTGTACCGAACCGACGCGAGATCTGATGGGGCTGCTGACACTGGACTACCTCGATGTCGCGGCCAAGGAAGGCCGAAGCCCGCCCTACGAGAGCGAGCAGGTCCGCGAGGCGATCAAACACTGCATCCCCCTCGAGTACGGCGACGTCACCGACATCGCGCCGGACGTCAAGCTCACGTTCCACAACGCCGGTCACATCCTCGGCTCGGCCGTGTCGCACTTCCACATCGGTGACGGCCTCTATAACGTCGCGTTCTCCGGCGACATTCACTACGACGACACCCGCCTGTTCAACGGTGCGGTCAACGACTTCCCCCGCGTCGAGACGCTCGTCCTCGAGTCGACCTACGGCGGTCGAAACGACTACCAGACCGACCAGCAAGACTCCGAGCGGAACCTGGTAGAGGTCATCAACGACACTTACGACAAGGGCGGAAAGGTCGTTATTCCCGCCTTCGCAGTCGGTCGGTCACAGGAGATCATGCTCGTCCTCGAGGAGGCGATGCGAAACGGGAAAATTCCCGAGATGCCGGTCCACCTCGACGGGATGATCTGGGAGGCGACGGCGATCCACACCACCTACCCCGAGTACCTTCGGGACGATCTGCGAGACCGGATCTTCCACGAGGACGAAAACCCGTTCCTCGCCGAGCAGTTCAACCACATCGACGCCGGCGAGGAGGAACGACAGGATGTCGCCGACGGCGAGCCCTGCATCATCCTCTCGACCTCAGGGATGGTCACCGGCGGCCCGATTATGTCCTGGCTCGGCCACCTCGGTCCGGATCCGGACTCGACGCTCGTCTTCGTCGGCTACCAGGCGCAAGGAACCCTCGGCCGACGCATCCAGAACGGCTGGGACGAGATCCCTACCAGCGAAGTCGGCGCCATGGGCGGCGGCGACGGCCGCGGCACCCTCTCGCTGAACATGGGCGTCGAGACCGTCGACGGCTTCTCCGGCCACGCCGACCGCGCCGGCCTCGAGAACTTCGTCAAAACGATGAATCCACGCCCCGAGAAGGTGCTCTGTGTGCACGGCGACGAACGATCCACGCAGGACCTCTCGAGTGCCCTCTACCACGACTACGATATGCGGACATTTGCGCCGAAGAACCTCGAGACCTTCCGCTTCCTCTAAAGAAAGCCCTCGGCGTGCTCGAAAACGCCGTCGGCGTTTTCGGCATCGGGAGAATCTTCGATTCTCCCACGAAGCCCTG
>NZ_JBHDYC010000028.1:0-39190 GCF_041894845.1 Natrinema sp. H-ect4 | reverse complement strand
CAGTCCGCTGGGACGAGCGCTCGCCAACCGCCGTCCGTCAGACGCGGCCCGGTGACGGCTTGCTCGAGGGCCAGACGTCGCGCTCCAACAGACACATCCATGAACACCAGCCTCGAGGTGGAGTACTGGGTCGTCGACGACGCCGGCGACCTCGTCTCACCTGACACACTGCTCGACGTTTCGCCGCAGGTCGACCCCGAGTTCGTCGAGCCGATGCTCGAGATCAAGACGACCCCGTGTGGATCGATGGCCAAACTCCGCGAGGAACTCGTCGGCCGAATCGGCCGCGTCGTCGACGCGGCACGCGATCGGAACAAGCGGCTCGTCCCGCTCGCGACGCCGCTAAACGTCGCACCCGCGGACATCCCCTACCGTGACAAGGAGGGGACCGACCTCCAGCGCCGGATCGTCGGGCCGACGTTCGACGACGCCCGCGTCTGCGCCGGCACGCACGTCCACTTCGAGCGGTCGAACGTCGCCGACCAGCTCAACGCCCTGACCGCGATCGACCCGGCGTTCGCGCTGGTCAGCAGTTCGGCACACTACCGCGGCGAACGCATCCTCGAGTGCGCCCGCCCCTTCCTCTACCGGCGCTCGTGTTACGAGACCTGCCCGGAACAGGGCCAGCTCTGGCCCTACGTCGACAGCGTCGCCGAGTGGGAACAGCGCCTCGAGGACGCCTACGACTCGTTCCGCGAGCGGGCGCTCGAGCGCGGCGTCGACCGGGCCACCTTCGAGAACGAGTTCTGCCCCTACGATGCGGTCTGGAACCCGGTCCGGCTACGCAAAGCGATGCCCACGGTCGAGTGGCGCTCGTCCGACGCCGCCCTCCCGAGCCAGGTGCTCCGGCTCACGGCCGAGGTGCGATCGATCGTCACCCGCGCGGACGAGCACGGGACGGTTCGCGACGAGACGGCAGTACCCACCGAATCGGACGCGATCATCGAATCGAACGCCGTCACCGACGAACCGCTCCACCTCCCCGCATTCGAGACCGTCGAATCGATCACCGACGCGGCGATTCGCGACGGCCTCGAGGGGGCGGAAGTCCGGCGCTACCTGCGCGGACTCGGATTCACGCCAGCGGAGTACGACCCGCTCGCGGACCGGATGACCGACTCGCGAATCACCGAGCGGCGCGCGAAGAAACTGCGGCTCCGGGCCGCCGATCGGCTCGAGGCCGACCTCGAACGCCGCCGCGTTCGAGCCTGACGAGATTAGCTATTTCCGTACCGGATATTCTGCTCGAGTCTCACTAGAAAGTAGCCACTGAACGTCAGTGCACATTCGATCGCACGATTGCTATGCGATCGGTGTGTAACTCGTTTCAGTTGGTACTAGAGTAGCGCGGTTTCCATGAGTGAAAATATTCGTGCGATTTGAGGTAAATATAGACCATGGAGCGAATACTAATTTCACCAAAGACGCAGTAAAAGCTATCATCAGATGAACCTACCATTCACACTTGTTACTCGGATCATTACATCTAAATGGCGTCTCAAAAAGCGCTAAGGAGCGAAGCAGCGATATATGGTAACGTGAGACAACAAGAACTCATACATCTGCACGCGTTGCTGTTGGAAATACGGAGATATCTCGAGCGAGAAGAGACGCTTCCTCCGGATGCATTTGCTGCCTACGACGCACAATCGGTTCGCCCCGCTCACATCCATTGTGGGAAAGAAGCACACAAGAAAGCGATTGCCCATCTACTGGGAGATCTCATCTATTCCGTGCAGAGACACCCCCACAAGATCACACGATAGTGTCAAAACATGAACTCGAGATTTGAACCACTGAGTCCGATAGAAGTGAAAGCTGTCGTGGCTGAAAACACAAATTCGGCCAACATGTGCGTTCTCTATCCCGCGGATGCGACTGACGAGCAACTCGAAACGATATGGGTTCGTGCAGAGGAGGCTGACTATACCTGTGTCGCGGAAATGCGATAACGAGCGACCAGTACGTGGCCGGAAGCGAACGATCTCTCACTGGCGGACTCGGTTTTCGGTACTCTTCCAAACGCCGAACTCGTATTCCGATAGTAGCCACTGAAACGATTTACACGCTGATCGTAACGTACTCGTGCGATCAGGTGTGCAATGACGTTCAGTGGCTACTATATCTACTGGGATCGAAGCCGCTCGAGCCACCGCGCTCCCGTCCGAAGCGCCATCGAAAACTCGTCGCCGAACGAACACCGCGCCGGCTCGGTCTCACAGGGGTTGCCCATCACGAGTTCTACCGTCGGCGAGCCACCCTCGAAGACGGCCGCGCTCGCGGTCGTCAACTGACCGAACGCGTGCTCGTCCGTCTCGGGTTCGGGATGCCGGCAGATCGACTCGTTTCCCGGCCCGTACTCGTGATCCGCCGCGACCGCCCAGAGGTAGTCGCGGTCGATTTCGTCGCCTCCCGCCTCGAGCAGCGCCGTCGCTCGCTCCCGGCGGCGGCGAGAACTCTCGGTCGACGCCGAACGCGACAGCACGAAGTGATTCGTCCGAGCGACGGCCCCGTCGTCGGCGACCGCGATCCGCTCTTCGAGCGGGTTCACCTCGAGCAAGACGGCGTCGGTTCCGTCCGCCAGAAACAGCGTCTGGGCCATCAGCTGCCGCGTCGGGATCGACTCGAGGAGTTCCCGGGCCGCCCCGACGGTGGCACACTCCTCGAGCACGCGCCGGACAACGGTGCCGTTGCGGAACTGCGCCTCGGGCTCGATATCGTCCCGGTTCGCGTCGATGTAGGTGTTCGCGGCGACCAACCCCCGATCGTTCACGCCCTTGTAGAGCATGACCGTTCCGCAGGTGTCGACGGTCAGAAAGCCGTGGTAGCCGTCGATCGCCGGCTGTTCGACGACCGATTTAGGGCGGGCACCCCGGCCGGCGATATCGCGGTTCTTGAGCACGAGCGAGCCGTCTCGTCCGGTCCGCGACGGCGACACGAGCGCGTTCGTACAGCCACGCGAGGGATCGGCGGCCGGCTCGGCGGCCAGTTCGTCACAGAGGTCGCTGTACGCGAAGGCATAGACCTCGTAGCTATCAGGATCGACGTCGAGCATCTCGGCCATCGCCTCGTAGGACCGCACGTGTCGGTCGGGCATGCTCTCCCGACTGCGACGCGCGTACTCGAGCAGCGGCTCGAGGTCGACCTCCCGGGCGTCGATCATGGACTCGAGTTCGGCGACAGCCCACTCGACGACCTCGCGTTCGGTGTCGGCGCGCCGGCGAGCCTGATCGGCGAACGTGTCCGGTTCGGACGGCGCGTCCGGGCCAGTAAACGCGACCGGCTCGAGGTCGGTGTCGTCCATACCGTCGGAAGGTGATCCAGCGGGTTGTATCGTGGGCCTGAACGGGAGGCCCAGGTACAGGTGAGAGCGGAGATTGTCGGCTCGAGCGGCGGCAACCGAGCGCGGGCGACAGCGAGGGCTACCGGGCAAGTTTCGGGATTCGAAAGGGTGTACACGTGTCGGCAGCGGGATAGCGATCGTCGTGCGTGCGTCGCGATGATCGGTGCGTCCCCCGTATCCCCTGAGATGCCAGCGATTGGCTCTGCCGACGTTCTATATAACGTTAGTGGCCGACATTAGTGTACCGGAACAAGTAAATTTTTAAATAATACCGGGTGAAAAAGTATTCCCCCGTCGGTCGATCGTCGTTCTCGAGTGTCTGCTGAGAGTCGCGAACGGTCTCGATTTCCGTCTCGATCCCGCTCCGCATCCATCGTCGAACAACGATCGAACCGGGACAGAGCAGTTCAGTCGTGTCGGTATCCAAGCGCCAGCACGGCAATGAGTAATCCGACGACGGAGGCACCGACTCCGAATCCGGGGATACCGTCATCATCGCTGGAGTCAGAGTCGGACGCCGTGTCGGACCCAGTCTCGGACTCTACGGACAAAACGTTCGGTCTCTCTTCGTGGAGGTGCCACGTGGCAGTGTTTCCATCGACCGTCAGCGCGTTTGAGTCCGTCACCTCTCCGGGCATATTGATGACGTACGTCATCTCGCTAAACGTATCGTCTGCTTCTGGATCTTCGACGTTACCGATTTGCATGGAGACCGTTCCGTTCTCCGCCGTTAGTTCCGTGTGACACGGTCGCTCGAGCGGATCAACGCCAGCGAGGCAAACCGATCCGCACCCGCGATCCGAGCAACAGGTTCCCCGAACCGATCGAAGCGAGCGATGGGGGCTCGGTTCGAGGCCAGCGGAGGAGTATATCGGCGACGAGAAACTACGGCGTCACGACAGCTGGTACTGTTTCATCGTCTATAGTAGCCACTGCAAGTCACTGCACACCTGATCGCACGATAGCTGTGCGATCAGTGTGTAAATCGTTGCAGTTGGTACTATAGGGGCACATGGATGCTCTGGCTGCACACTCCTACGTGGCAAAATCGTCCGCTCGAGCGATATGCCACTGCTCCGGTGGCACGGTGGCGGTGATCACCGTGGGACCGAGCAAGCGAAAATTCCGATTGATACTATCTTCTGAATAAGTGAGACTCTGCCTCCGTAATCACTTATTTCCCTCCGATTCAGAATCGATCATGAAACCGTTCATAGGCCGATGTCTGACGCACGTCATTAGAGGAACATCTGGTTTTATGTGGTAGTTCCTGACATCGGAGATTGTGCAACCGACTCAATCACTCAGTCTGAAGATCGTGGACAAAGTCGCCGAACGTGAAGGAGTCCAACCGGAAGAGCTCAACCCACCGATCCACTACGCGATTAACACGGACGCACTCGACTCACTCTATGACGCAAACGACTCCGGTAGGAGTCCGTCTCGAGTCGAATTCGTCTACAACGGCTACACGGTGACAGTCGATAGTACAGGCGACGTCGCTCTCGAGAACCGCGTAGCGGCCCTCGATCCTGATAAAACCGCAGTGTGAGCCGCTCTGATACTCGGAGCTGAGATTCGATCTCGTACGAGTCCATTTCAACGACGATCTCAGTAGTGACCTCGAAACCCACTGCTCGAGTCGAAAGCGTCTCGGCGGTCTCACTTACTTATACGTAACCGACCGTTCGTTAATCTACAGTAAATCGAATGTTACTGTCAATAGGCTCAATCAGTATTGATAAAATGCCGGTATAGGACGTGACTGTATGCGAAGACCGAGGGTATCGTGGATGACGCAAGCCGATGGCCGCATCCTCGAAACCCTCGCGGACACCGATCTGATCCTGTCCCCTCGCGTCCTCGAGGCGAATATCGACTACTCGCGACACTATCTGAGTACGCGGCTCGGAAAGCTTCGCGACGCCGAACTTGTCGATCGCGTCGACGAGGGACTGTACCAGATCACTGACCGCGGCCGCGCGTATCTCGAGGGAGAACTCGAGGCCGAAGAAGTGGAGAAATAACTGAACAAGAATTCGAGTACGCTGAACTAACTGCGTCGTTGATTGGTCACCGATAAAACTCGTTAGTGAGCTATTCCCAACGCACGCGCCGCATCCGCGGATATCATCACGCCGTTATCAGTGACATTCACGCGCTCGCCCGAAACCGATTCGATCAATGCGGCGAGTTCCTCCCGATAGGACTGTGACCGCTCTTCGATGATGGTCAACCCCGCGTTGTCGGGCTTTGACTGTGCACGATTTTGACAATAGATATCGACGAACCGTTTGCGGACGCTCGCGGGTGCATCCTCGAGATACCACGGTAGCGAGAGGTCGTCGATCTCCGTCTTCCGACCAACCGGTACGCCGAGCACCGATAGGACGCGCCCAAGCACAGCCGCGTCTTCGGCCGGGCCAACGGCCGGATCTCGGTTCTCCCCAGGCCGCTCGATATCCCGATACCCGATGTCCATCAACTCGAGCGTGTTCGTGACCATCGAATCGCCGTCGGCGAGCGTGAACGACGGGTGGTAGTTGTGGCTCGATATCGTGCCCGACGAGTAGACGTATGCGGCGAGCACATTCAGCGGCGTGATCTCGTCGTAGGTGACGCCGATCCATCGATGTTTGTGTGCCGTGTAGAGGCCCTAGACCGCGGCCGGCGTCCCGCCGTCGTCGATCCACGACTACACACTGACTCGAGTCGCCCCAGAGATTCGCACCAGCTCGCCGATCCCCGCGTCTGGGTTATCGGCGTGGTAGGTGATCGCTCGTCGATACTGCTCGACGGCTTCCCATGCGTCGTCGTAATCACCGCCGTCGTAGGTGCGCGCGAACTCTCTTTCAGTAACGAGACCAGCGGAATCAGACATGCCTGTCTCGTGTGGTCGAATCGCCAAATCCATACCGATCTTTCGAGTGTTCGGCTAATCGCCAGATGGCGGTGCTTCAAGGGACCGCTGGAGGGTTTCTATGGGTGACTGATTATCAGTTCTGAAAGTGTTATCAGCGTGAAACAGTTTCACTATTGCCTAAATATATATAGGACCGATTCGGTGTCAGCTATTAGCATCAGACGACGACGGCTCGAGAAAGCACGATGGGGTAGGTCCCTCATTCCCCTTACCGCATTGCGCGGTTCAACAAGGGGTCAGATAAGCTTTCCCACCGTTCACGCGTCGATGCGGAGAAACAATGGACGGAAAATCAATTCGAAACAAGCTGATTGGATCGGACGACGAACGAGCAGTGAGCCCGGTTATCGGGGTCATCCTCATGGTTGCGATCACCGTGATTCTCGCGGCCGTGATCGCGGCATTCGTGCTGGATATGGGCGGGAATCAGGAGGAGCCGGTGAATGCTGCTGTCGATACTGAAGTGACAGATGCCGACAAAGAAGTGCAGTTCACGGTAACTGATATGGGGAACGCAGAGAGTTTCGTCGTCCGCGGTCCAAGTAGTGAGATGACTGGCGACGAAATTCAGCTGAGTGGCTTAGATGGAACAGGAGATACAGTCACGGTTGCAGGTGACAGTAGTAACACTACCAGCGGTATTAGCAACAACTTCGAGAGCGATGCGGAGGGTGACTTTACTGTTGTTGGAGTCTCCGGTGACTCGGAAACCACTGTCGCGAACTTCGAGATCGACTTCAGCTAAGCACTGACTTCGCTTTCTATTCTTTTCAGACGCAAGGACATATTACGCCACCCGAGAGATTCAGCTCGGAGAAGAAAAGGTAGTCCTCTCGATCATGCTTCCACTTCCCCTCCATTCTCGGTCATAGCTCAACACGGTACTCATGTACCAGCCAGACGGGAACAGAACCGATGAAAGCGAACGCAAGAGTGGCGTAGTAGCCGTTCTCGTAGACGGTACGAACCTCATTGAACAGCAGGTAGTACACGGTCACCATCGGACGATGGCCACAATCGCGAACCCGAAAGCTACCAGCTAATTCTTCGGGCAAGTCTCGCAAAGAGCAGTAACGATCGATTCGAACACTGTCGGATCCTCGTTAGTCATTGATCTGTTTCCGTCTTGGCCTTGTCGAGCCCGGCGAGTTCACGCGCATGCTCGAGGTCGTCGGCTTCCCCGAGCAGCTGGGTGATCGCCTCCTGGACGAGCTGGGGAAGCTGGGCGCGAAGTTCGATCGCCTTCCTCGCTTCCCGCTCGAGTTCCAGGCGTTGTTCTCGCCTGGCCTCCTCGAGTAGACCGGCGCTCACGCGTCGATCCCCTCGACGAGTTCGACCGTCCATTCACCGTCACCGATGTGGCGGATGTGGAGGTGGTGCTCTCCCTCGAGTTCGCCGTGTTCGTCGAGTAGCCCCTCGACGCGGAGATCGTCTTTCGGCAGCGTGATCCCGAGCGAGTTCTGGTCCAAGCGTCTGAGTTTGTTCAGCGCCATGCATCGGCGGCAACCCGCCTTGGTATAAACTTTGGTGAACCTTGGTTTTCCTGATCTTTTCGATGGGAAGGGATGACGACCGGTCGTATGGCTCTTAGCCTACCATCAAACGCAGTGCCAAGCGCGGTACGGCGTGAAGACGGCATAGACCTGATTGACAGCGTGCTCGCACCGCTGTTCGTGCTCGCGACGATCTCCGTCGCAGCGGTCGGCACGTTCAGCCTTGGGGCACCGTTCAACACCGGGTTCGACGGCGTCCTGTACAGTTCGCAGGGAACCGAGATCACCTACGGCTTCCTCGTCTCGATGATCACCGTGATCGTTGCGTGGGTCACGAACGGTCAGATGACCATCAAGGACTACACCGACATGGAGACGGTCACGCTCCTGCTGATGTTCATCCTGAACATCCTCTCGGCGCTCGTCCCGGCCGTCTCACACGCAGTCGGCTGTCGTTCGCTCCGAGGAGTCCGGGGTGGTCGAGGCATGAGCGACACGAGCGGCACCTTCGGAAACTGGAAGGACCGAATCACCTACGTCGTCGCCGAGGCACAGCTGCTCGTCTTCGCAGTGCTGTTCTCGCTCGGCGTTGCGATCCTCTGGATTCGGCCGTCGGTTCCGGGTATCCCGCCGATCGTCTTCGGTTGGTTCGCGGCGCTGATCCTGTTGGGACCGCCACTGATAGCGATCTTCGTCACGGGAGCCCGGAAGCTCCGCGACCGGCGAATGACGACGGTTTACCATATCAACGGCGTCGATGACGTGAGGAAGAAATACTACGTCGAGCCGGAGTTGTGGAGTCAGAAGACCGTCGAGGGACCGTCGCCGTACGTGTGCAACGACGGCGATGCCTTCGAAGTCCGCGAGTTCACCCATCACGAGGATATCGGCGAGTTGGTCGTTCGAGGCTGCTATATGTCGCAGATGGCCGACTCGAAACTCGTCACGACGAAGACCATGCTCGAGGACATCCACGGCGATCTCGTCGAGGCGTTTCTCGAGTTAAACCAGCTGCGCGGGCGAATCAGCAAGATCGGGCTGCACGATTCTTTGCGATAAGATGGTCCGCTCGAGCGATCTCCCGCTGCTCCGGTGGCACGGTGGCGGCGATCACCGCGGGACCGAACAATCGAAGATCGCGATCGATACCATTTTTTGACAAAACGGCAGGTGGGGATGGGAATGCCTCCGAATGGGTGGGGGAGAGGATGGTCGGAGGCAAGCAATTGTTTTCAGTAATCACTATTGATAGTTTCGGTAGGTATCATACAGCCGACAAGACTATGTCGGTGTGATACAAAGAAATGGATGGCGGGGGAGAGGATTCAGTCGTTGCCCGACAGAATCTATCCGACTGCGAGACAGACGGAACCTCGCCGCATCTGAGATCGTTCCGGCTTGAAAGTCAATCGCCAAATTGTCAAACTCGATCTCAAACCCTCCCACCTACAGATCACCTATGGGGGTGGGGGCTCCGACGCTGGCCCTCAGCCAGCGTTTCTCGAGACGGAATTCAATCAGTAGTGACAGCGATCTCGGTATCGACATCGAACGTCACTGCTCGAGTCGAGAGCGTCTCGGCGATCTCCCGGCGCTGCTCGAGCGTGCGGTCGTCGCGCTCGAGGACCTGGCGTGACGGTTGGACGAGTTCGGTACGTTGTCGCAACGTTCTCGAACCTATAGTACCAACTGAAACGGTTTACACGCAGATAACGGGCACGATGGGATTTGAACCCACGACCGTCGGATTAGAAGTCCGACGCTCTTTCCGGACTGAGCTACGTGCCCTCGAGTCCGAATCCACGACGGAACGGCATAAGCGGTTGGGATTCTCGTCGCAGTCGACCGCTCGCTGCGCTATCGGACAGGCGAACGGAGTTCGAACGCGGTACCTGACGGTGCCCGGTACGTCGCGCGAAAAAGAGGTGCGTCCTCGTGAGTACCCGCGTTAGCACCGGCCGGCGTCAGAACTCGACCTCCGTATCGTCGTCGCTCGAGTTCTCGGTGTCGTTGCCGTCGGACTCGTTGGTGGACGCGTTCTCCGTGTCATCACTCGTCCCGTCGTCGGATTCGTTCCCCACTCCGCTGTCGTCGGATTCGGTATCGGACTCGTTGGATTCGTTGCCGAGTTCGCCATCATCCGACTCGTTACCGAGCCCACCGTCGTCTGATTCGTTGCCGTCATCGCCGGGGCCGGTGTCCCCGGAACCGTCCGTTCCGTCCGACTCGTCGTCCGGCGAGTCCTCGCTGGAATCGCCGTTGTCCGAACAACCCGCGACTGCAGCGACCAGTCCGGCGCTGGCTCCGGCCGTGAATCGACGCCTGGTGATGATCGTGTCTGTCATGATACGCACCCGTCTCCGCAACGGACTGCCACATAACGGCGTCTCTCCGTTTCAGCGATCAGTTAGGGTTTGACTGAATTACCTGGAATTGGAACGGTTGAGCGAAATACGACCGCCGAACGCGTCGGTTCGATGCGATCGAACTCATCCATAGCAGGCGTATAAGCCGCGCCGACTCGAGCGAGACCGACTGTCGAGTGTAACCCGGCTCGAGGGGTGGTCGAGCCGGAATGTAACGCGGCGAATGTCGATCCTAAAACCGTTGCAGCGAACCGATGGACGGCCCGACCGCCGAGCGAAGACGGTGCAGTCCGGACCGAACAGCGAACACAGCGTTTATGCACGTCTCGCCGGTACGTAGTCTCGATGCACGTCATCGGAACGGTCGGACTCCCCGGAAGCGGCAAGGGCGAGGCCGCGACCGTCGCACGCGAGGACGGAATCCCGGTGGTCACGATGGGCGACGTCGTCCGCCAGGAGACGGCCGACCGCGGGCTCGACCCCGCGACGGATCACGGCACAGTCGCGCAGGCGCTGCGCGAGGAAAACGGCCCGGCGGCCATCGCCGAACGATCGCTGCCGATGATCGAGAATCGCCTCGAGGGTCACGAGACGGTGCTGGTTGACGGCATCCGCTCGGGCACCGAGGTCGACGTCTTCGAGGAGGCGTTCGGCGACGCGTTCACGCTGGTCAGTATCGAAGCTCCCTTTGAGTTGCGAGCCGAGCGGATCGACGAGCGCGGTCGAGACGCGAGCGAGGCCGACGGCGGCGAGGGACTGGCAGCCCGCGACGAACGCGAGCGCGGCTTCGGGATGGACAATGCGATGGAGCGCGCGGACGTGGTCGTCGAGAACACCGACTCGCTCGAGGCGTTCCACGACCGGATCCGGTCGATCGTCCGGGGAACCGACGACGAGAAACGTGCCGAGGCCGAAGCCGACCCATGAGCGAGATCTACCGCGTCGACGTCGAGATTACGGCACCGATATACGACACCGAGGTTACGAGTCGCGTGATCGACGCCGTCGCGAACATCTTTCCCACCGCCGACCTCGAGGAGGAGTTCGGCGAGGTCAGGGCCGAGGCCCACGAGCTCGATCACTTCTCGGAGCAGTTGCACCGCCAGGAGATCCTCGACACCGCCCGCGGCGAGTTTTTCGCCAACCGCGAGGGTGACGCGTTCACCTTCGCGCTGAAAAAGCAGGCGGCTTTCGAGGACTACGTGAACTTCTCGGTCGGCAAACCCGACGAGCTCGGCGAGATTAGCGTTCGGGTCCGTGTCGAAGAGCCGACCCTCGAGGAGTACGTCGACCACATCGCGCCGCCGACGGAAGACGGGCGGCCGGTCGACACCTGAATCGGGTCGGTTTCGCCGTCCTATCGATCCCCCTACACTGGTCGTCTCGAGTCGGTCGCTTCACCGGTCGTACTCGCTGACACAGAAGCCATTGCCCGCTGGATCTTCCAGTATCGTCCAGACGGCTGTCCGTGTCTCGTGGGTCTCTGTCTTCGTCTCACGGACGGACGCACCCAACTCGCGGAGTCGATCGACGGTCGCCTCCCGATCCTCGGTCGACAGGTCGAGATGGATGGGCAGGTCTCGCTCGGTTCCCTTCGGCTGGGGTTTGAACAGGAGGTCCGGCCCCTCACCGAGCCGATCGACGATTTCCGGTTCGAGCGACGACGGAAGGTCGCGACGCTCGCCGTCGATAGCCCGTTCCCAGAACGACGCCAATCGATCCGGATTCGTACAAGCGAAGGTAATAAATTCTATCTCAGTCATGCTTACTATGCATAGGCAGACAGACGTAAGCCGCTAGTGACGACGGTAATAGTTGCCATCCCAACCAGTATCGCGTTCGATCGAATCGACTCGCCCGCTACACACTGCTCCTCCGCAGGAACACCGGCCTCCCAACAACTGATACTGGCAGACAGCGTATGACTGTCAGATGCATTATACGACGGTTCTCGAGGGGGACGCGGTCGTTCTAATCGACGAACTCCCGCTGGCGGCCGCCCGCGAGCGCGACGCTGCGGCGACCGGGTCGTCCGACTAGTCCGTACAGGAACCGACCGCATCGAGCGAGTCTTCGCCCTGATTCCTGTGGTTCTCGGCAGCGACCGGGTCTCTGTCCGCCGCGGCGGCTGCCGCCTCGGCGAACGCCGCTGCCGCGTCTCGCAGGTGGCCGTTCTGACACGACGCCGTCTCGAAGTAGTCGGCGTATCCCTCCGGAGACTCCGATCGGCCGGTTTCGAGTCGGTCCACCGACGCCGAAAACGTCGCTTCGGCGGTCTCGAACGCCGCCTGTGCGACCTCGTACTCGCCGTTTTCCAGTTTGTTCCGGCCGCGTTCGAGCGCGCCGAATCCGTCGTCCTCGCTCAGTGTCGCATCGTACGTCTCGGTGAGGGTCTCGAGTGACGTCACCGCATCGCCGAGCGCGGCCGCGCCGTCCTCGAGCTCTGCGAGATCGATGCCGGACAGTTCGCCGAGCCGATCACCGTCGATGGAATCGATCGTCGTCGTCGATTCCGCGTGGCGTTCGCGCGCGCCGGTGACGGTCTCGTTGCGTTCGTCAACGGTCTCGTTCGCCGCCTCGAGATCACCGTTCTCCGCGAGCGCCGCGTTGACGGCCTCGATATCGTCGGTGATCGTGTCATCGGTGACCGCAACGGTCACCGCGATGAGGCCGGCGAGGGCGTCCGCGTACGAGCGAAGCGTCTCGATGTCGCTCGTCCGGTCGTCGCCCAGTTCCGATTCCGCGGTCTCGAGGTGCTCGCGCGCCGCCGAGAGATGGTCGCGCGGTACCGTCGGATCGAACTCGACCGCTTCGGGATCCTCGAGGCCGTCGAGGTCGTTCAGCGACTGGGCGGCCTCGTTCAGGCTCCCCGCCGCGCGGGCGATCGCGCGTTCGCCGGTCCGATCGCTGACCGCGACGTCGTCCGTGTCCGACGAGCCCGTGAGCTCACCGAGACAGCCGGCCATCGCTGCCAGAGTTCCTGTGCTCACACCGGCCGCACTGGTTCGGGCGAGATACTGCCGACGATTCATTCTACTCGAGGATTCGTCTAGAAGGGCATTAACGTAGTGGCAGTATGAGAGTCCTCCAAACCGACAGGACTGGGGAGTTTCGTGTGGCGTGTATCGGCGAAACGCGGGCGTGGTCTATCCGAACGGCCCCATACCGCCCATGCCGCCGCCACCGCCACC
The DNA here is from genome assembly GCF_041894845.1 of Natrinema sp. H-ect4. Taxonomy (NCBI): domain Archaea; kingdom Methanobacteriati; phylum Methanobacteriota; class Halobacteria; order Halobacteriales; family Natrialbaceae; genus Natrinema; species Natrinema sp. H-ect4. The sequence goes on along the minus strand of NZ_JBHDYC010000028.1, from coordinate 25,874 downwards.
GCCGCCCTGTTGCATCTGTTTCATCATGCGCTGCATCTCCTGTTCGGATCCCATGCCCTGGAACTGCTTGATGGTGCGTTCCATCATCTTGTACTGCTGGAGCAGTTCCCGGACCTGCTCCTCGCTGGTCCCCGAACCGCGGGCGATGCGCTTGATCTGACTTGCGCCGATGGCCTTGGGATACTCCTTCTCCGCGTCGGTCATCGAATCCATGATCACGGAGAACGCCCGCATACGATCCTGGGTGACGTCCATCGCGTCGTCGGGCAGCTGATCCTTGATCCCGCCGCCGAGGCCGGGGATCATGTCCATCACCTGATCGAGCGGCCCCATGTTGTTCATCGCCTCCATCTGCTTTTGCATGTCGTTCAGGGTGAACTGCCCCTGCAGCATGTCCTCGGGGTCCCAGTCGTCTTCCTCGATATCGGTCTGCTCCATCGCGCGCTCGACGCGCTCGGCGAGCTGGCTGAGGTCGCCCATCCCGAGCAGCCGCGAGATGAAGCCGTCGGGCTCGAAGCGCTCGACGTCCTGGACCTCCTCACCAGTCCCGAGGAAGGCGATCGAGGAGTCGGTCTGATCCACCGCGGTGAGGGCTCCGCCACCCTTCGCCGTCCCGTCTAACTTCGTGATGACGACGCCGTCGATCCCGATCGACTCGTCGAACTGCTGGGCCTGCTCTTTCGCCCCTTGCCCGATCGCGGCGTCGAGAACGAGCAGGGACGTATCTGGCTCGACGACGCCCTCGATCTGCTCGATCTCGGCGATCAGATCGTCCTCGAGCGCGTGGCGACCCGCCGTGTCCACGATGTGGACGTCGGCCTCGCTCGTCGCCTCGAGCCCCTCGCGGGCGATTTCGACGGGATCCTCGCCGTCGGGATCGCCGTAGAAGTCGACCTCGGCGCGCTCGGCCATCTCCTGGGCCTGATCGTACGCGCCGGGGCGGAAGGTGTCCGTCTGAATGACGGCCGGTCGGAGCCCCTTCGTGGAGAACCACCAGGCCATCTTTGCGGCGGACGTCGTCTTCCCGGACCCCTGTAGGCCGGCCAGCAGGATGGTCTGTTCCTCGAGGGGCAACTCGGTGGAGTCGCCGATGAGATCGACCAGTTCCTCGTAGACGATGCGGAGGACGAAGTCCCGCGCGGGCGTGCCGGCCGGCGGTTCCTCCTCGAGGGCGCGTTCTTTGATATTGTCCGACAGCTCCATCACGAGCGAGACGTCGACGTCGGCGGAGAGCAGCGAGCGCTGGATCTCCTTGACGATCTCCTCGATGTCTTCTTCGCTGAGTCGCGACTTCCCGCGGAGCTTATCGAGGGTGCCCCGCAGAGAACTCCCGAGATCGTCGAGTACCATTTGCTGGGTCTAGGGGACGATGGTGTTAAAGGCTTTTTCTACGGCCGACATGACTGAACCGGTTCGACCGCTCGAGCGGTCCTCGTCCGAACCGATCGCCCGGCGTCGGAGAGTATTTCAGCCGACCGCGACAACTCCCACGTATGAGTTCCGACGCAGACGTGGATCCCTCGGAGTACGAGGCCCTCGCCGATGCGGACGTGACCATGCGGCAAAACGAGCACGGCCTCCACATCGCCGACGACGAGGAGACCGGGGTCTCGAGCCAGGGACAGACGCCCGAGGAGGCCCTCGCGAATCTCGCGGCGGCGGTCGAGGGGTATACGGACGCGACGGACGACGATCCGGGCGACGACTGGCTCTGAGACGACCCGCGTGCGATGACGCCCCGAGATGGCCGAGAGAGTCGGTATCAGTACACGTTTTTTCGAGATCGAGATCCGACCGGGCTGCGACCGCGCGCCGATCAATCCGGACGGGCGTGGCGTGATCCCCGTCGCGGTCCGACAGACCGACGAGTTCGATCCGACGAGCGAGTCGGTTCGGTACCGGTTCGGTGCGCCCGACGTCGTCGGTGACGGCGGCGGTGCCCGACCGATCAACGACGGTCACGGTATCGACGCGAATCGAGATGGCCGATCGACCCTCCTTCTGTTCTTCCGAGCCGACGAGACCGGGTTCGACGGCGACGAATCGACGGGCCGACTCGAGTGAGAGCGCGACGACGAGGGGAATCACGGGCTCGCCGGGACGGCGGCGGTTAGAGTCGCCACTGAAAGTCATTGAACACCCGATCGAATGGCTGCGTTGCGATCAGTGTGTGAATCGTTTCAGTGGCGACTATACGAACGTCGGCCGGCGCGGCGGGGACTGACCGGGTTCGCATAGCAGGCTCCCGTTTTACGCGCCCGTTCGTGGTTGCAAACGGTATGGATGCGTACGACATCGTCGTCCTCGGCGGCGGATCGGGGAGTCAGGTCGCGACCGCGGCGGCCGACCAGGGACTCGAGGCGGCCGTCGTCGAACCCGGGCCGCTGGGCGGGGCCTGCATCACGCGGGGCTGTGTCCCCTCGAAGGCGCTCATCCACCGAGCGGACCTCGTATCGGACGTGCGCGAAGCTGAGAAGTTCGGCGTCCCTGCCCGGTTGCATGGGATCGACTACGGCGAGATCACGGCCTCGATCCGCGAGACGGTCTACGAGAAGGCGAGCAATCAGGAGTCGAGCCTGCAGGACACCGAGAACATCGCGCTCTACCGCGGCGAGGGGCGCTTCGTCGACGATCGAACGATTGAGATCGAACTGAACGGCAAGGGAAACGAAACGGCGGAGATCAGCGGCGACACCGTCGTCATCGCCGTGGGGGGCCGACCGATGGTCCCGCCGATCGACGGCCTCGAGGACGTCGACTACCGCACGAGCGACGACGCGCTCTTCCTCGAGGACCGACCCGACGAACTCGTGATCGTCGGCGGCGGCTACATCGGGGCCGAACTCGGCTACTTCTTCGGCGCGCTGGGAGCGGACGTCTCGATCGTCGGCCGGAGCGACCAGTTGGTCCCGCGGGAGGACGACGACGTGAGCGGGGTCGTGACCGAGTCGCTCGAGACCTACTGCGACGTGTACACCGGCTACGAAGCCGGGTCGGTCGCCGAAACCGACGGCCGCGTCACCGTGACGGCCAAGCCCGCGGGCGAGGACGAGAGCGGCGACGACACCGTCGAACTCACCGCCGACGACCTCCTGCTCGCGACCGGGCGGCGACCCAACACCGACACGCTCGACCTCGAGACCACGGGTGTCAAAACGGACGAGACGGGCTACGTCGAAACGGACGATCGGCTGGAGACCGCCGTGGACGGGGTCTGGGCGCTCGGCGATGTCCTCGGCGAACAGCCGTTCAAACACGCGGCCGACGACGAGTCGAAAGTCGTCGCGGCGAACGTGCTCGACGATGCCGGGAAGACGATCGACTCCGAGGCGATGCCCCACGCGATCTTTACCAGCCCGCGGGTCGCAAGCGTCGGGCAAACGGAGGGCGAACTCGAGGACGCAGGTCGAGAGTACGAGGCCGTAACCGTCCCCTACGGGGCCGCGCCGATGGGGATGATCCTCGAGGCCGACGACGGCTTCGTCAAAGCCATCGCCGGGCCCGACGGCGACATTCTGGGCTGTCACATCGTTGGACCACAGGCCCCGACGCTACTCCACGAGGTCGTCGTCGCGATGGACGGTGGCGGCACGGTTGACGACGTTGCGGGACCGGTCCACGTCCACCCCGCGCTGAACGAGGTCGTCTACGCGGCGTTCGAGGAGCTATCGGACGCGAAGTACTCGACGGCACCTGATTGGCGAGACGTGAGCGGGCGGGACTAGGGTATTCGCTGGCGATCAGTACGGACGGTGAATCGAGCGATTTCGAACCCGCGGAAAAAATACCGTGCGGGGGAGTGACCACGTACCGCTCCCTATTCCACGATGAACCCGCTTGCCAGCTCCAGGACCTCCGATTTGGAGCGCGGCTCGTCGAACGCCGTCGGGAACCCGATTTCGCCGTTCAGTTCTCGCAGGAACGAGGCGTGTCGCGCCTCGACGCTGTGAATGCTGAGCGCCGGCGCGACGAGTTCGAACGTCTCGATATACGGCGCCGCACCGGCGTACGCCGAGACGCCGACGTCCTCGAGGGTGGCGGCGGTGGCGATGAACTCCGCCGGATCCTGGACGGCCGTCCCGAAGTCGAACTCCGGTGACTGGACCGGTTCGCCGCCCACCGCTTCAACCGTCTCTGTGAGGACTTCCACGTGCCGTATCTCGTGATCCCGAACGACGCGGAGTCGGTTGAGGATCCGGTTGAGGACCCGGTCCCCGATCGGCCCCCACTCCGCGAAGTGCTGTTCGAGAGCTGATTCGTCGATGTTCCGGATCCCGCGGGTGTAGAACGTCGCCTCGAGGTATTCGAGGGTGAGCGCGTAGTTGAGGATGTCGACGTCGTTCTCGAATTCGTTCGGAACCGCTTCGGGCGGTTGAGCCGCCGGTTCTTCCTGCGCCGATTCGTCAGCGGATTCGTCGTGATGGTCCCCACCGGTCGCCGCAGCACTGCCGACGGCCCCCGTCGACAGGGCGCCAGCGATGCCGCCGAGGACGGGTCGTCGACCGATGTCAAACCGATCTGAATTGTCGTTAGTCATGCTTGGGGAGTACCCGGGCGGAACGAGTGAGACCGGCCAGTAAGTACCGAATCATCGTTCCTGCGTCTAACGTACAGTTCCGCCGACTATCACCGCCATCGGAACAGAGAACGCCGACGGCAATTCACGCGTACGTGAACCCTGTCGGTTCGGGATCGGTGAGAGTCACGCGATCGAGGAAGAGACAGAAACTGATACCGAGTCGCTCGCGAAGCGTCATACGGTCTGCTGTAACGATGTACCGGTGCGACCGCGAGACGGCCTGCGGTCGCACCGGAACTGACTGACAGCAGTCCGTATCAGTTGTCGTCGGCCGTGGAAATGGGACCCGTCTCCACCTCGCCGTCGTTGGCGAGCCACTCCGTCAGACTCCCCTCGTAGAAGGCGACGTTCTCGTAGCCAAGCGCTTTCAGGACGACGTAGGTGTGGCTGATCCGGCGGGCTGTGTTGCAGTAGAGGACGATCTCCCGATCGGGGGTGATCCCGTGCTCGGTGAGCAGGTCCTCGAGTTCGCCCTCGGGTTTCAACCGCCGCGTTTCGTCGTCGACCACCTCGCGCCAGTCGAAGCGCACCGCGCCGGGTAACCGGGCCTCCTCGAACTCATCTTGCTCGCGCGTGTCGACGAAGACGGCATCGCGCTCGAGGGCGTCCGCGACGGCGTCGTAGCCCACCAGCGGGCTCTCCTCGGATGTGAGCGGATCGGTCTCGTACTCGGTCGCCTCGATTTCGGGCGTCTCGCTCGTGGTCTCGTACTCCCGGTTCCAGGCGCTGTAATCGCCGTCGAGCAGGCGGACGTCGTCGTGGCCGTACTCGAGGGCGGTGAGCACGAACCGGGCGGCGAAGACGCCGTGGGTGTCGTCGTAGGCGACGATCGTGTCGTCGGAGTCGATCCCTGCCTCTCCGAGCAGGTCGGCGAATGCCTCGGCACCGGGCAAGGTACCGCGGTCGACATCGCTCTCGTCGCGGTAGCTGTCGAAGGGAACGTTCACTGCGCCGGGCAGGTGACCGATCCCGTCGTACTCCCAGGCGTCCCTGACGTCGACGATTCGCACGGTCGGGTCGTCTACACGCGCTGCGAGCCAGTCGGGGGAGACGACGACGGATTCGTCCATTAGGCGACCGATACGAACCGCAGATCCGAGTACGCACCGGTTTCGCGACGATCCCGGCTACCGGGACAGTGGCAACACTTGCTTGTTTTTGGTGGAGTTCCTGCCCTGTCCCGCCCGCTTGCTCCAGCAAACACCGCGAATCCGACGAATACAGCCGCTGTACGAACGGTGCTGTGGAGTATCGATCCCAGTGGCGGCAATTGTTTCCGACAGAGTCGACTGGTGTCCGAATTGACCGGTTAAGTAGTCCCTTTGTGTGTCCCCGTCCATAGAACGAGTATGGCAAACGACTACGCCAAAGACGTACTCGTCACGGCTGATTGGGTCGAGGAGCGCCTCGACGACTTCCAGGACGACGGCTCCGGCCTTCGACTGGTCGAGGTCGACGTCGACACGGAAGCATACGACGACGCACACGCACCCGGCGCGATCGGGTTCAACTGGGAGACGCAACTCCAGGATCAGACCCAGCGAGACATCCTCGACAAGGAGGACTTCGAGGACCTCCTCGGGAGCCACGGCATCAGCGAGGACGACACGGTCGTCCTCTACGGTGACAACTCCAACTGGTTCGCCGCGTACACCTACTGGCAGTTCAAGTACTACGGCCACGACGAGGTCTACCTGCTCGACGGCGGCCGCGAGTACTGGCTCGAGAACGACTACCCGACCACGGACGAGGAGCCCGACTTCTCGGGCACCGAGTACGACGCCGCCGGCCCGCGCGAGAGCATCCGCGCGTACCGAGAGGACGTCGAGAACGCGATCGAGCGCGGCGTTCCCCTCGTCGACGTTCGCTCGCCCGAAGAGTACTCCGGCGAAATCCTCGCGCCCCCAGGACTCCAGGAGACCGCCCAGCGCGGCGGCCACATCCCCGGCGCAAAGAACATCTCGTGGGCCGCCGTAACCAACGACGACGGCACCTTCAAGGATCCCGAGGCGCTCGAGGAGCTCTACGCCGACGAGGGCATCGACGGCGACGAGACGACCGTCGCCTACTGCCGCATCGGCGAGCGGTCCTCCGTCGCCTGGTTCGCCCTGCACGAACTGCTCGGCTACGAGGATACCGTCAACTACGACGGGTCCTGGACCGAGTGGGGCAATCTCGTCAACGCGCCGATTGAAAAGGGCAACTGAGCAGCGAGAAGGCGGACAACTAGCGGTTCCGCCGCATCCATTTCTGTCGCACTCGTAAAAATAGCGTCAGCCACGCTGACGGACGAACACTCGCCTGAGCGTCTACTCCTCGTAGATGTGGTTCGACGCGATGTCGTCCGGCCCGACGACCTCGAGGTCACCAGCCGACTCGAGGTCGCTGAGATGGGAGAGCGTCTCCTCGAGCGCCATCCCCGTCGCGCCGGAGAGGTCGGCGTAGCTGAGCGTGGTGATCGTCCGGAACTGCGCCGTCCGGTCGAGTAACTGCTTTGCCTCGTCGGCGGACGGACCGACCGTCCGCGGAGCGGTCGCCGGGTTCAACAGGTCTGCGTGACCGCCGTAGCCGCCGACGAAGCCGACGTCGTGGTGCTCCTCGACGAGGGACATCGTCGTCTCGTCGTAGCGATTGAGCGGGTAGGCGAAGTAGCCGGCACCGTCTTCGAACCCGTTGCTCTCGAGCCACTCGATCGCGCCCTGGATGCGGTCTCGCTGTGTCGATTCGGACCGGCCGGCGAGACTGCCACTGGACGTCCCCTGACTGGCGATCGTCCATCCCTCGCTCTGGAGAGTCTCGAGTTGGCCCTGACTGACGTAGCCGGAGCCGTCGACGTAGTCGGTGGGGACGAACGCGGTCGCAGGGAAGTCGTAGTCCGACAGCGCCGAGCGAGCCCGGGTCGCGGTGGATGCGCGGCCGCCGTCGAACTGGAGGAGGACTTTGCCGGTGTCCGGGCGAGAGACGAAGTGGAGGTCGTCACACCACAGCGTCACCGACTCGCCGTTGCCCGCCAGCGCCGAAATCTTGATGTGGGCGATCGAACTCAGATCCGGGTCGCCGTCGGTCCCGATGACCCCGAGATCGTAGCGGGCGAACGGGAGTCCCGGCGGGACGTCACACTGGAGGAGGAGCCGGTTGCCGTCCGTATCGGAGAGCTGGACGATCGGGTCGACATCCTGCTCGGTCGCGAACGCCATCGCAGGGAATTCGTCGGAGAGGTCCCGCGGCTGGTCGAATCGTCGTTTGATCATCACTCGTTGCTCTGCCTCCGTCGCCTCCATGCGGCCGGACTGCTCGCCGACGTATGCGCGTTCGGCGTCGAGTTCGAGTGAGCCTTCCATCACCGTCCACATCGAGAGGTCGTCGAACTGATCGAACGACCCGGGATCCTCGTCGACCGGCTCCGGCGAGTCGGAATCGCCGTTACCGTCGTCATCGTCCGGTTCGTCCGACGTGTCGGAATCGGTCAGGGCGGAACAGCCACCGAGCGTCGCTGCGGCGGCCGTCACGAGATACGCTCGTCGTTTCATTCCGATCGAGGAAATTCCAAACACGGTAATTGTTATGCCGCCGTTGGCGTTCGGTCCGCGACGGGTAACCGGTGCCTATCGACGGACGAGGCGGGACGGACAACACGGGGACGGGCAAGGCGGGACGGGGCAAGGCGGGGTCGAGGGCGAGCCAACGGGAGCCGTCACAGCGGCCAGCGCGGACGCCCGCGGCTCCGTCCGCGGGTCGCTGACGACAGACATAACTCGAGCCCGGTCGAAGCACTCCGCATGACCGATCCGGACGCGTTCGTCGAGACCGTCAGCGAGGACAACCAGACCGCACTCTCGCGACTCGGCTCCTCGAAGTCGCTGTACGCCAACACCGGCGGGGAGATCGACACCGAACCCGTCCTCGAGGCGACCGCCGACGCCGAGTACGCCGCCTGGCAGACGTTCCGCGAGTGGGCCGACGACGAGGCCGACGACGAGGCTCGCGCGGCGTTCGAGACCACGGCCGAGGAGGAGCAAAATCACTACGAGACCGTCGACGGCAAACTCGACGACGACGAGTACGAACCGAACGAGATCCCCCAGCTCCACGAATATCTCCGAGATCGCGAGGACACCGTAGAACGGGTCGGCGCACTCGTCGGCCGCATTCTCGCGAGCCAGCGCTCGAAGGACCAGGTCGTCGGCTACTTCGTCGGCGACGCCGATCCCCAGACTGCCAGCCTGTTCCGCGGTTTCGGCGAGGACCTGGACGACCAACTCGAGCGCGTGAAAACGCTGCTCGAGACGGTCTGTGACGGCGACGAGGACCGGGACCGCGCCCAGGAGGCCGCGAGCGGCGCGATTCAGGCCGCCTACGACGAATATGTCGAGACGCTCGAGGGGATGGGCGCGAATCCCAAACCCGTCTGTTGACGGCAGCGAATCGGACGGGTTCTTGGTGACGGCTATTTCGTGCTCAATTCAGGGGACAGACGTCTCACTGTGGATCGATCACCCGGCATGCGGTGGCGCGCGCTGTTGACCGGCCGAGTGATACGAGGCCGGTCGACGATCTCGTGCGAGGTCTTCGCGAGAAGTACGAGCGAAGTCGTTCGAGACGGCGAAGCCGTCTCGTGATGCGAAAAATCTCCGATTTTTCAGCAGCTTGTCAGAGCGTGCTCTGACAGCGGATGAGCGAACGAACGGGGAGACACGACCCGTGAGAGAGCGAATCGGTTGGGGAGGGCGTGGCGATTCCGTGTTGCCACGCTATAGTAGCCACTGAAAGTCATTGCACGCCTGATCGACCGACAGCTGTCCGATCAGTGTGTGAATCGTTTCAGTGGCTACTATAGCAGAACGGTTTTCCACGACAACTCCGTCGGAATCAGCTGTTACATAAACAACGCACACCGAACGAACCGATTCCAGAAATCGCTCGGCGAGAATCGGTACGACAGATCCGTCGAGCCGCCGAAACCCGCAAAAACCCTTAGACGCCCTCGAGGTCCGACCGGAACTCGGAGATCGACGCGAGCGCGTCCTCGAGGTTCGACGCGACGTCGCCGCCCTCATCGTCGGCTATCTCGTTCAGAATGTGTTCGTGGCGCGCGAGTTGGCCGTGATCCGGGCCGTGATCGGCCGTCGCGTAGTCCTCGAATTTCGCCGCCTGCGTCTGGAGTCGGTCCCGCACCTCGTCGTCAGACGTCGCATCGGCCGCCTGTTCGATCGATTCGGCCGTGCGTTGGAGTTCGTCTCGAGCCATACGCTCCTATTCACCAGCAGGTACTAAAACGGTTTCAATACGGTCTGGCTATCGGAACGGTGACCGGCACAATTCAGCCGGGTCAGCGCACCTGCTCGAAGCGCACCTGCTCAAGTGTGAGTCAGCGTACCTGCTCGAGTCGGTCCTCGAGGGAGAGACTGGCGACGGTATCACCCGTCACGCCGGCGACGGCGTCGCGGAAGTTCGTCCGGTAGCTGCCCGGGCCCGCATACCCCATGTCGGCCGCGCGCTCGCCGGCCAGCCCGAACGCGAGCGTTCCGTGGACGGCAGCTTCGCGGGCGTCCTCGAGCGCGCCACAGAAGGTCGCGACGGTCACGCCGAGCATACAGCCGGTGCCGACGACCTCGCCGAGCATCTCGTGGCCGGCGGTGAGCCGGACTGCGCCGTCGGCGTCCGCGACGACGTCGTCGACACCGGAGGCGACAACGGTGGCACCGGTCGACTCAGCGAGCGAGCGGGCCGTCCGCTCGATCGTCTCGTAGTCGCCGACGGATTCGACGCCTTTGACCTCGGCCTCGACGCCCGCGAGCGCGCTGATCTCACCGTAATTGCCCTTGATCACGGTGAAGTCGATCACCGAGAGCAGGCTCTCGGCGACCGCCTCCCTCGAGGGCGTCGAGCCGACGCCGACGGGATCGAGGACGACCGGAATGCCCCGTTCGTTCGCCTTCTTCCCGGCTTCGTGCATCGCCTCGACGCGGCCGTCGGGCACCTGACCGGTGTTGATCAGGACCGCACGCGCAAGGTCGGCCATCTCGCCGGCGTCGCCGAACGAGTCAGCCATCACCGGGAGCCCGCCCCAGTGGAGGGTCACGTTCGCGACGTCGTTGATCGTCACCGTATTGGTCAGCGACTGGACGAGCGGTTCCGTTTCTCGAACCGTCCGAACCGATTCCGCGAGGTCGCCGGCGTCGATGTCGGTTACGCTCATTCCCCTTGTCCTCCGGTATCGATCGCCTTCGGCGTTTCGACGGCGGCAGTCAGCGACTCGGTCGCGGCCGCCGGATCCGGAGCCGCCGTAATCGCACTAATCACGGCCACGCCGGCCGCGCCCGCCTCGACGACCGGCCGAGCGTTGTCGGCCGTGATGCCGCCGATGCCGACGATCGGGATCGAGACCGCGTCGGCGATCGCGGCGATTCGCTCCGGACCGACTCCGTCCTTGTCCGCGTCGATGTCCTTCGAGGAAGTCCCGTAAACGGCCCCGACGCCGAGGTAGTCCGCCCCATCGGCGTCCGCCTCCCGCGCCTCCGCGACCGTCGACGCCGAACAACCGACGATCGCATCCGAACCGAGCAGGTCGCGAGCGACCCCGACCGAAAGGTCCGATTGGCCGACGTGGACGCCATCGGCGTCGATCGCTCGCGCGATGTCGACCCGGTCATTGACGAGCAGGTCGACGCCCGCCTCGGCCGTGAGTTCGCGCAGTTCGAGCCCCAGTTCGTACCGCGAGCGAGCGCTTGTTTCTTTCTCGCGCAACTGGACAGCGTCGACGCCGCCGTCGACGGCCGCGCGAACGATATCGAGCGTCGTCCGGTCGTCCGACAGCGACGCCTGCGTGACGAAGTAGGTCCGCCAGTTCGAGAGATTCATGGAGGGTAGTAGTCGGTGTTCGCACTAAGCGGCTTCGGTCAGGTAGCCGTCTCGAACCGTCGTTCGACCGATTCGGTGGCGGAACGAACGGCCCACGTTCTTAGCGCTCCGCGACGTAGGAGTCGCCATGGCGTTCGATTCCGACCGCGTGAGGACTGTCACGTTCGACTCCTACAGCACGCTCGTCGACGTCGATGCGACCGCGGCTGCCCTCGCGAAGCACGCGGAGATCGACGATCCAACCCCCATTTCGCAGGCCTGGCGGGAGCGTTCGATGCAGTATACGCTCGTCGCGACCCACCTCGAGGCCTACGAGACGTTCTACGAGATTAACCGCGACGCGCTGGCCTACGCCCTCGCGGCCCACGGGATCGACCTCTCCGCCGACGAACGCGAGGAAATCCTCGAGGTCTACCACGAACTCGAGGTCTTCGACGACGTCCGGGAGAGCGTCGAGCGATTACACGGGGCCGGCTACGACACGTACGTCCTCTCGAACGGAAATCCGGAAATGCTCGAGTCGATGGTCGACCACGCTGGAATCGGGGACCTCCTCGTCGATACCATCAGCGCGGACGAACTCGAGACGTTCAAACCCGACCCGGATCTCTACCGCCACGCCGCGGGCCGGACGGGGACGCCGATCGACGAACTCGTCCACGTCTCGGCGCTCTGGTTCGACGTGCAGGGCGCGATCAACGCTGGGATGCAAGGGGCCTGGCTCGATCGAAAGGGGAACCCCTGGGAGCCCTTCGGCGCGGAGCCGGATCTGGTCACCGAGGGACTCGGGGAGTTGGCGGACCGACTGGGCTGTTGAGTCGTCAGGACGGCTGAGTCGGGCTGGCTGGAATCAGGACAGTTCAAGCGCGTCCTCGCCCGACCGCACGAGTGACTCCCAGTCGTCATCCTCGCGAACCGCCGGGAACGGGCGCGGTCGCTCGGGCGTGGCAGATTTCTCGGCGAGCGGCCGCCGCCACCAGGCCACGTCCTGCCACTCGCCCTGCGTGTAGCCGATTCCCGGAAAGTCGACCAGCCGTTCGAACCCCAGCCGCTCGTGGAACCGCTCGGTTTCGGGGTTTGGAACCGTCGTCACCGCGTAGGCGTCGCGGATTCCCTGTCGCTCGAGGACGGCGAACAGCGACTCGTAGAGCGCGCGGCCGACGCCTGATCCGCGGGCCGAATCGGCGACGTACACCGAGAGTTCTACTGTCCACTGGTAGGCACGACGTTTCCGGAGTCGGCTCGCGTAGGCGTAGCCGACGACCGCACCGTCGACCTCGCAGACGAGCCAGGGATGCGTCTCGAGGGTGGACTCGATTCGATCGGTTATCTCGGCCGTTGACGGAACGGTCTCTTCGAAGGTAACCGCCGTCGACTCGCAGAAGGGCGCGTAGATATCGCGGACGGCGGCCGCATCCGCCGGGGTCGCAACGCGAATCAGCGCGTCGGATGCCATGGTCGAGGTTGCCGCGTCCCCGAAATAAGTCCGCTGAAGCGACTCGAGTGCGCCGTTGTGTTCGGACTCCATACCAGCGCCGCCGTTTGACCGTCGGTCGTGATTCTCGGACGAGGCACTGACAGAACGAACGCCAGTTCGGAGTCAGTCGACAGCTGAACGACAGCAGCGCCGAGTGCCGTCGCTATCGAATTCGAATACGTAGAGAAGACGACTTCCCGTCATAGCTCTACCTTGTGACTAGAGGTACTTAAAGTCAGAGTTGAACTCGGATCGGAGTCGAACCGACCGATCACGAGACGCACACCGTTGTGACTGTCGAATAGTGGTACCCGAGAAGTGCGTTCTCCCGTCGTATCTTCATCTTGTGACCAGAAGTACTTAAACAACGAGCGGCAGCCGGTGGCCGAGCCAACATCCTCGAGGCGCGGGACCACCATCGTTGCCGATCATTTGTAGAGCGTACGCGGTCACCGTAGTGGAATCGCAACTCCCATATCAGGCGCAGGGAGTATCTGGCTGCGAATGCAACACGCGACTGTTGCCCGGCCGCTGGATCCCTCGAGTCGCCAGCCCACTGCGAGGTCGAGCGCCGACTGATGGCCGATCTCCTCGGTATCTTCGGCTCCGCGATCGGCCCGATCGTCGCTATCGCGGCCGTCGGCTACGTGCTGGCCACGGTCAAAGAGATCGATCCGGAGCCGCTGAACACGGCCGTCGTCTACGTGTTAGCGCCCGCGCTGGTCTTTCACAGCCTCGCCGTCACCGAACTCGAGGCGGCGACGCTGCTGCGAGTCACGGTCGGGATCGGTCTCTTCACCGCGACGATGTGGGGGATCGCCGAGGTCGCCGGTCGCGCTATCGGTGAGGAAGAGCCGGCGTTGAGCGCGCTCGTGCTCGTTGCGATTTTCTGTAACTCGGGGAACCTCGGCATCCCCGTCTCCGACTTCGCGTTCGGCGAGGTCGGCCGCCAGACGGCCGTCCTCTTCCTCTCGGTCCAGTCCGTGCTGATGTACACCGTCGGCGTCTACGTCGCCTCCCGGAGCAGCGGCTCCGCCGGCCTCGAGGGCGTTCGCCGCGTGTTCTACATCCCGCTGGCCTACGCCGTTATCGCGGCACTGCTCGCGCGAGCGCTGGATATCGTCCCGCCCGCCGACACGGCAGCGATGGAAACGCTTCAGCTCGTCGGCGACGCGTCGATCCCGCTGATGTTACTCATCCTCGGTATCCAACTCGCGCGGGCCGACACCGCATCGGCCGTCTCTCGAGCCTGGCCCGCAACGGCCCTCAAAATGGGCGTCGCACCCGTCGTCGGGCTTGGTATCGCGCTTCTGATCGGCTTCGAGAACCCGACCGTCGCTCGCGTGTTCGTGCTCGAGACTGCGATGCCGGCCGCCGTGACGCCGCTGATCCTCGTCATCGAGTTCGCCGGCAGCGCCCGCTCGGAGGGTGTACTCGTCACCGAATACGTCTCGACGTGTGTGTTCTTGACGACCCTACTGGCGATCCCGGTGCTGACCGTGCTAATCGCGATACTGCAGTCCGGTGTGATACTCTGAGGGTCCCAATCAGCCTCGTCGCTGGCGCTGGCTCGAAGGGCTACTATAGGCTCGTACCACATCTGGATTGTATTTTAAGAAATAGGAGGGATGGAGACACTTGCGGGGTCGCCGTACACCGACGATGCACCGCAACGGGGACACGTTACATCTGGGAGCTCATTCACGCTATGCGACCTCGCAAGTGTGGCAATGTCTAGCACTATCTGGCATAAATAAGTTAGCCTGAAACGGTAGTGGACCGAAATCTCGAGAGCGATAGGAGCCACTGAACGTCACTGCATACCCGATCGCATGGCTGCTGTGCAATCGGTGTGTGAATCGTTTCAGTTGGTACAATAGTGTCGTCGAACGCAATAGCAGAGAACAGTAGCTGCGCGGCGATGTCGGTCAGTGACCCTGATCGTGAGGGTTCAGCGCCGTGCCGTAGTTCTCGGCGTGGTCGGTGTACTCGATGAACCGTGGGGCGTCGGGGTCGAAGGGACGCTCGAGGCTCTCGAAGGCCTTCTTCTTGTCCCAGCCCTGAAGTTTGCCGACCGCGGACTTGTCCTCGAGGTCGTGGTAGTCGAGGTTCGGCTCGGTCAGTTCCCACGCCTTCATCCCCTGCTCGGTTCGGACGATGACGCTCGAGTACTCGTCGCTCGAGCCGACGGAGCCGACGGTGATGTCCGAACAGAAGCCGGTAAAGTCGGCACACTCGTCGCAACCCTTGAGGGCGGCGTCGTGGAAGTTCTCGATGTCCTCCTCGACGATCATCTCGCCGTCGTGGTCGTAGACCATCATCTTGCCGTTGAGGACGTCCATCTTGCCGATCTCCGACGGCGAGATGCCGCGTTGCTCCTCTAGCTGCTCGCCCATGAGGCTGTGGTAGTTGAAGTTCTTGGTACACATCAGCGCGATCGTGTAGTCGACCGCGCGGATCCCCTCGTCCTGAGCCTGATAGTCCCACTCGAAGTCCTGCAGGGCGCGGATGCCCTCGATCTCACACGGTGTGCCGACGATCGCGATGCTGAGTTCGTCCCAGGACTTGTCGGGGAGCTTGTGCTCCCAGCGCTCGAGGTCGAGGTTGCCCAGCGCCATCGTCTGGTTGTAGACGGTGCCGGCGTTCGCGATGAGCTCCTCGGTCGTCGTCGCGAGGTAGCTCTCGGCCTTCCACTCTTGCTCGTCGCTCTCGGTCGCGACGAGCGCGCCGTCGATCTCGCCCTCCTCGAGCAGCGTCGCGAGGACGCCGGTAACGACGCCGCCGTCCTGGGCGTTGTCGGTCCAGTCGTCCTCGACCTTCGCGGAGAACTCCGTGATCGGATCGCCGGCGCCCTTGACATTGTCCTCGCCGCCGGTGATCTTCCACTGGCGCTCGTAGCGCAGGCCGCCGCGGGGACAGAAGTCCCAACACATCGAACAGCCGGTGCACATCTTGACCAGTTCCGGATGACCGTCGTCGCCGATGCCGATCGAGTCTGACGGGCAGGCGGCGACACAGGTCCCACACTGGATACAGCGACCCTCGTCGATGACCGCCTCGTCCAGTTCCATGAACCAGGTCTTCTCGTCCGGCGTCTCGATGTCGTTCATCCGCGAGCGGATCGAGTACTCCGGCGTCTCGAGGTCGACGCCATCGGGAATCCCGACACGCGTATCGGGTGAGCCGTTGTCGACGTCCTGGCTGACGTTCTCGGCGGGCTCGGTGAACTCGAGGTCGCCGAGTTCGCCCATCTCGTCGACGTTCGCCACGCCTGCGCCGTCGGTGGCGACGGGCTGCGTTTCCGGTTCGGGGTCGGTACCGGTCTTCTCGCCGCAGGTGCAGGTGTTCGGCGAGCAGCTATCGTCGCTGCTGGCGTCGCCGGCACCGCTGCCGCCGTCAGTGCGAATTGCCCCCTCTCGAGCGTGATCCTCTCGAGAGCGGGACGCACCACCGCTGGCTTCGGGAACCATCACGGCGTCGTCATCGTCGCTCGAATCGGGAACGCGGGGGAATCGGCGCTCGTCGTCGCGGCTCGCGTGTCGCTTCACGCTCGCGGTTTCATCGCTCGCATCGTCGGAGCCCTCGCTCCGCTCGGTCCCCGCAGCTCCCGCTCGCATCTCCGAGGACTCGCTTCGCTCGTCCTCGTCATTAATCCCCATGAGCAACACCTCGTGCAACCGGCGCGTCCGCCCCTTGCATGATCTGTCGGAGTCGCTCGTTGTCGACGCCGCGGCACCACTCATAGAACTTCTCGCCGTCGGCGCGATCCGCGGAGTAGGCCTCGAACAGCTGCTCGAGGGCCGGAATCACGGAATCGGCGGGCACGGCGCTCTGGACCCAATCGAGGAACTCGTTGTCGGCACCCAGCGAGCCGCCGAGGCCGAAGTCCATTCCCTCGACGATGTCGTCACCGTCCTCGTCCTCGAGTTTGACGGTCTCGCCGCGGAAGCCGATGTCGGCGATCTGGGGCTGGGCGCACGACGCGGAACAGCCGGACATATGCATCCGGATGGCCCCGATATCGTCGGGCACGTCGATGCGCTCGTCGAGCTCGCGGGCCCAGCGCTTGGTGCGCTTTTTGGTCTCGATGATGGCGTAGTTACAGAACTCGTTGCCCGTACAGCCGACCGCACCGCGGGAGAACGCGCCCGGATCGGGGCTGTACTCCTGTGCGAACGGCTCCGCGAGCAGGTCGTCGACGTTCTCGTCGGGAATGTGGGTGACGAGGAAGTTCTGGTCGGTCGCGAGGCGCACGGAGGCGTCCTCGGTCCCGTACTTCTCGGCGGCGCGGGCGGCCGCGGCGAACTCGTCGCCGCCCATCCGGCCGGCGATGACGTTGAAGCCGACGTAGTTGAGCCCGTCCTGCTTCTGGTCGTGGACGCCCACGTGGTCGCCCTGGTAGCCGACGGTCAGGTTCTCGCCGCCGGTGGGCAGGTCGATCGTACAGCGGTCACGGACCGCTTCCTCGAACTTCTCGGGGCCAAGCTGTTCGACGAGGTAACGCATGCGGCAGACACCGCGGTTGTTGCGGTCGCCGATCTCCTTGAACGTCTGGGCGACGGCGCGACAGAACTCGACGGCGTCTTCGGGTTTGATGAAGGCGTCGAGTTCCGAACCCATTCGCGGGCCGTCGGAGAGGCCGCCGCCGACGCGGGCGTGGAAGCCGTAGAGGTATTCGCCGTCGATCTCCTTTTTCGCGGGAACGAGGCCGACGTCGTTGATCTGGGACTGCGCACAGTCGTGAGCACAGCCGGTGATCGTGATCTTGAACTTCCGCGGGAGGTTGGCGTACTCGCGGTTCTCGGTGAAGAAATCGGAGACGGCCTCGATGACCGGCTGTGCGTTGAAACACTCGTGATCGTCGAGTCCGGCCGCGGGGCATCCAAGAACGTTCCGGGCGGAGTCACCGCAGCCCTGGACCGTCGTCAGGCCGACCTCGTCGTAGCGGTTCCACATCTCGGGGACGTCCTCGACGCGGATCCAGTGTTTCTGGATGTCCTGACGGGTCGTGATGTCGAGATAGGCGTCTCCCCAAAGTTCGTTCTGCTCTTCGCCGCCGTACTCCTCGGGGGCGACCGCGAGGTCCTCGGTGACCTCGCCGATCACTTCGGCCTGCTCGGGAGTGAGCTTCCCGCCCGGCACTTTCGTCCGGATCATGAAGTAGCCCTCCTGCTTCTGGGCGTACATCCCAGCCCACTTCAGGCGCTCCCACTCGCCGCCGCCGGCGCGCTCCTCGATCTCCTCGAAGGAAAGCTCCTCGTCGGCGTAGTCGTAGACGTCGTCGATAACGTCGAGCGGGTGTTTGTTCTGCTTGTATTGTTCTGTTGTATTCACGCGAACCACCGCCGCCGAGGGGTCTCGGCAGCTACTCGACCTTGCATACTATCGTGAAGGGCCATTGGGTAGCGGGTAATGACACCCCACCCCTATACACCCCCGTAACTCGGCGAATCATGACGTGGGTCGGCCACTCCAGTAAATATTGCCTCAACGTGCGGCGACGGACGATCGGACCAGTCGGAAACGGACGGCCAACAGTTCGATACGAACCGACTCGAGCCGAGACCAGCGACGGCCCGCCGATAATAGCGGCAATTATATCCGACAATCCGTGATCGCGGCGTCGGTCCGGTTCGATCACTCACCGACGAGATATCCCGTCCGCTTAATTCAAACAGGCCACGAGTTCTCCCTGCCGCCGCGGGTCGGGCTCGAGTGACAGATTCTCGGCGACGCCGTCGTATCGCGCCCGAAGAACGATGTTCTGGTCAATGTAGTACGTAACACGGATATCCCACTCGTCGCGCGGATCGGCGGCCGACAGGTGGGTTCCCAGGGTCAGGTCGTAGCGGAGCGCCACCATGACCGCGTCCGCGTTCGTGGACGATCCGATCGCAGCCGTTCGATGGGCACTGCGGCGAAGATCGAACGTCCGTGTCATGTTTCCGAACTGGGCGATAAACGCGTTCCGTCGGTACGCTCGCTCGAACTCGGTCACGTACTCGGCCGCGCCGTCCACCAGCAACGGCGGCGATCGGTCCGACGAATCGCTCGCCTCCTCGGACACGCTCCCCCACGGAAGTGACGGATACGGGCGAGGCGTGAGCGCGCCGTCATCCGTCGGCGTGTCCGGCTCGGGACGCGTTACTGACTGACAGTCGTACCAGTCGGCGGGGACGGTTCCCGACTCGAGCGGCGGTCTGTTTGTGGCGTTCGATACGTGCTCGAAACCGCCCGTCGCGACCGCCGCCGTGGTCACAACCGACGCGAGGAGCGCACGTCGAGACCGAGGGCGGTTCATACGCAAAGATCTCAGACGGTCAATAAGTGTCTTCTGAAGTGACATCCTCCTCGGCGTTTACACCGGGGCTTCCCGTACCGCAGGTTGGGATATTTGCAGGTCTACGAGACAACCTGTTCTCTCGTGTTAAACATCCCGCTCTCGCGGTCGAACAAGTGTACCGATGGCTGTGCCACACAGCCGTTACTCCTATCCTCACCGTGTGGACTCGGAGTTATCTCCTGACGCATATTCTCCGCTCCGTTACAATCGGCGTTCCCGACCAACTCACATGACGAACAGGCGTACAATCCACGCTCAACACGGTTTGACTTCGTGTCGTCACCGCACCCTGAACAGGTCCTTGAGGTGTCCCATTCGTTCTCCTTCAATACCTCGACACCGCGTTCTTCGCCTTTGTAATCGAGATACTGGTAGATGCGGTCAAACGCCCACGTATGCAACTTCTTGTTCCCGGTCTTGCCCCAATCGGATTCTCGAACCTTCTCAGGCCAACTCACCGCGAGCGTTCCGACGTTCTGCTTGACACACTCCCTGATAATCGTCTCTGCGAGGACGTGGTAGAAGTGCGTCTCCCGATTCCCGAGTTTCCGACGTGCCCATTCAGACTTCTCTGAGGGGCCGTTCTCACCTCCGGTGTCGTACTCGGCGCGGGTGAAGTAGTGTTTGTCTTGCTTCACTGCATTACCGGGGTACAGGATGTACTCGTCAGGGAACGCGACCGTGGCGATGTTCTTGATGCCAAGGTCAATTCCTGCAACTTCGTCTCCACCCGAATCTTCGGTTTCGGTTTTGACTTTGCAGACGAAGTGTAGTTCCCACTCATTGCCGGTCCAGACCGCACGAACATTCTGGACCTTCGAGACTTCTGAGAGGTCTACATCTGGACGAGTGTGGTACTCGCACAGCAGGAAGTCCGACCAGTTATCTTTGAGTTTCGAGCCTTTCGAGAGTCGGACTCGATTGTTGTTGGGGTCGTGCTTGAAGCCGTCTGGTTTGAACGTGACCGTGCTGCGTGGTCGGGTGTCGCCGTGTTTGCGGTAGCCGGGCGGATTCGCCTCGTCGTACTTGTGTCGCAGGTCGAACCAGGACTGGAAAGCGTCAGAAAGTTCTTCAATGACTTTTTGACTGGATTGCGCGTTCAAGTCTTTCCAGCACGACTGGTTCTTCATGTACGTTTTCAAGAGGCCTTCATTAGGAATCTCGCCGGTTTCGTCCCAGATTCGGTCGGCTGTCCAACGGGCGACGTTCCAGATTTTCGAGGCGGATTTTCCGAGCGAATCCAGACCACTCTGCACCTGCTGGTGGTTCTGGATGGAACCAACGTAGGTTCGAATGACCTGAATTGCCATACATATCCTATATCGAACCAGTTATTTAATGGTGCGGATTGGTGTGGAATATCCAGCCCGAGAATCGGCGGTAGTTGGTGTGGCGAATGTCAGATTCACTCCCGCCGTAAACGACCGGATTCTCTCCTTGAAGAAAGATAGCAACAAACTGGGGAACCGATGACCACTGGCCGGCAACCTATTCGCCGTCCTCAAGCAGCCGATCGACCATCTCGTCGGGATCGAACCGTTCCAAATCGTCGTACCCCTGTCCGACACCGAGGAACAGGATCGGCTTCCCGGTGACGTGCGCGACCGAAATGGCCGCGCCGCCGTTGGAGTCGGCGTCGGCTTTCGTCAGAATCGCGCCGTCGATTTCTGCCGCGTCGTTGAACTCACGGGCCCGGTTAACCGCGTCCTGCCCGGCGACGGCCTCGTCGACGAACAGGGTCATATCGGGATCGACGACGCGACCGATCTTCTCGAGTTGATCCATCAGGCCCTCGTCGGTGTGGAGTCGGCCCGCAGTGTCGCCCAGCACGACGTCGACGTCGTTAGCCTCGGCGTACTCGACGGCGTCGTACAACACTGCGGCGGGATCGCCGCCCTGTTCGTGGCTAATGCACTTCGTGCCCAGGGCGTCGGCGTGTTCCTGAATCTGCTCGTTCGCTCCCGCACGATAGGTGTCGCCGTTCGCCATCACTGACGAGTAGCCGCGTTCCTCGAAGTAGCGGCTCAGCTTGGCGATCGAGGTCGTCTTTCCGACACCGTTGACGCCGGTGAAGATGATGGTGACCGGCTTGTCCGCAGCAGCGATCCGCTCGTCGAAGTCGAACTGTCCGACGCTGATCACGTCGTAGATCGCATTGTGCAGCGCCTCCTCGACGACTGCGCCCGTCGAGGTCGTGAAGGTCCGGGTCTCGCCGACTAGTTCGTCGCGGATGTTGTCGAGGATTTCCTCGGCGACGCCCATCTCGACATCGCTCGAGAGCAGCGCCATCTCGAGTTCGTAGAGCGGGCCCTCGAGGTCCTCTTCCTCGATGACGAACTTCCCCTTGACAAGGGACTTGGCCTTCGTGCCGAATCCGGTCGAGTTGCCGCCGTCATCGGCGTCCTCGGTCTCGTCAACGGCCGATTCCTCGTCAGCGGCCGTCACATCGGCCGAGTCCTCCTCGACGGCCGGCTCCCCGACGGACGCCGCCGTCTCGGTCGGCTCCCCGACGGACGCCGCCGTCTCGGTCGGCTCCTCGTCCGGCGTCGCCCCAGCGGCCTGCTCCGCCTCAGGGGTCGCCTCGTCCGCTTCGTCGTCGTCAGACGACCCCGTAAAGAGGGATCTCGCTCTGGCACCGAGACCAGTCCGTCCGCCGTCGTCGGCATCTCCGTCCCCGTTAGCGTCTTCCTCCTCGTTCCCGTCGACTTCTTCGTCCCCGTCGACGGCCGATTCCTCGTCGGAAGTCACCGTCTCGGCCGGCTCCGCATCGGGAACCGCCTCGTCCGCGACCGAATCGGACTCGTCGGACTCGAGGAAATCGGGCTCGGGTTCGGTCGCCGGCTCCTGTCCCGCGGACTCGGCCGCGTCAGCAGTGGCGGATTCGGTCGTCGCGTCCGGCTCCGATTCTGCGTCCGGGTCCGGCTCCACGTCAGCCGTCGCCGTGGCTGCCGGCTCAGACGTCTCGACGTCCGTCGGTTCGGGAGTAGTATCGGTGGCTTCCACGTCCGTCGAGGCCGCCGCTTCCGCGTCCGGGCCGACGGCCGCGAGTTCTTCGCCTTCCTCGAGCGTCTCGTCCTCGAGTTCGTCGTCGTCGACCTCCTCGACGTTCTCCTCGGCGGCTTCTTCGGCGTCTTCGCGGAAGCTCCCGAGCTTGTCCTTCAGGTTATCGAACATGGGTAATGAAAGTCCCTACGGCGCGTTACTCGTCGGGCTGGCCCTGACCCTGACCCATCCCCTGCATCTGCTGTTGCATCGCCTGCTGCTGGAGCTGCTGGGCCTGCTGCTCGAGTTCCTCGCTCTCGGTCTCGAGTTCGGCGAGTTGCTCGTTAAGCTCCTCGATCTGGTCGTCGAGGTGGTCTTTCTTGTTATCGAGGGCGTCGACGGCGTCGCCTTCCTCGAACTCCGCGGCGTAGTCGGCACCGAGTTCGACGATCACTTCGTCGATGTTCTCGATCGTCGTTCGAAGATACGCGCCGCCCCCGAGGGGCATCTGTACGGTCGAGTCGGTCTCGAGCGTCTCGATAGCTTCGATGGCCTCGTCGACCTCGGTCTTCTCCTGCTGGACGGCCTCAATGTTCGCCTGCAGGCCCTCGATCTGTTCGTCGATCTCCTGAAGCTCCTGGGACAGCTGCTGGAGTTGCTGCTGACTCATTGTTCGGACACCTCGTCAAGTTCGATTTCGCTCCGCTTGAGTCCGTGTTGACTCCCGAACTGGGAGAGGGTGTGTTCGCGGGCGACGTTCTCGTTCTGGGCGTCGATGGTCGTCTCGAACTCCGCGAAGCCGTCGCGGCTCTTGAACCGACCACTGACCGTAAATTGACTCATACATCACCATCCGGCAGGGAGTCGGAAGAATCTTCCCTTCCAGTCCGGACCGCCGAACCCAGCAAAACGGGGCGAGAGACGGGATGCAGCCGCTGTTTGGCCGACGAGTGACGGGTTAACGGTTTTATCGAGCGGACTCCAATCGGAGTGCATGAGCGAACGCAATCCCGGCGACCTGTTACCCAGCGATCGAATGCAGCGTCAG
Organism: Natrinema sp. H-ect4; assembly: GCF_041894845.1. Taxonomy (NCBI): domain Archaea; kingdom Methanobacteriati; phylum Methanobacteriota; class Halobacteria; order Halobacteriales; family Natrialbaceae; genus Natrinema; species Natrinema sp. H-ect4. The sequence continues at coordinate 2,584 of NZ_JBHDYC010000028.1, read as the reverse complement.
GCCCTCGAGGGCGCGGTCACCCAGATCCACCGCGGCCACCAGTACGCCGAGGAAGGGGACACGTTCACGATCGACGGAACGACCTTCGACGTGATTACGGTCCGCGAACGCACGCTTGGCGATCTGACCGACGAAGACGCCCAGGCAGAAGGAATGGAAGACCTCGAGGCGTACGAACGCCTGCTCGAGCGCGCCCACGAGACCTTCGAGTGGGACGATGACAGCGAGGTCGTGTTACATCGGTTCGAACGACGGTGAAAACGGAAGGAAAGCGAGACCGTCAGTCGAGATAGCCCAGCGCGTCTTCGATCCGGCCCAGTTCGGGACCGGTCGTGTCCTCGCCAATGACGTAGCCGGCATCGTTGGCGATCAGACCGGAGCCGACCAGCGGCGCACCGTAGTTGATCGTCCCGACGTCGGCGCGAACGTCTAAGGCATCCTCGAGCGCGTCGAGTTCTTCGTCGGTCGCCTTCGGGTGACAGAGCACGCCGGTGTTGTTCGCCACCGCGGCCGTGCCGACGGTGCGAACGCCCGCGAGATCGCCGCGTTCGACGGGCACCTCGAGGGTGTCTGTGACGATTTGAACCGCCTCGCGGGGCAGGTCCGGATGGACGTAGGCCCCGGAGTCGTTCGCGAGGACGACGTTGCCGGCGGCGTTGATACTGCCCGGTAGCTCCGCGACGGGGAGGTCGATCTCCTCCTCGAGCGTCTCGCGTTCGTACTCGAGGACACGCGAACTGACGAGGAGACCGTTTTCGTTACCGGTTGCTAACGCACCGACCGTGGAGGAACCGCCGACGGTCGTCCGGACGGCGGGCACCTCGAGTTCGTCGGTCAGGTCGGCGACGACGTCGTCATCGACGTCCGGGCGAACGAGCACGCACGAGTCGGTCGCACGGGCGAAGACACCGACGTACGCCGACCCGGCGAAGGCGAGGCGTTGCAAGTTTAGTCGGCGACCTCGGCTTCGACGACGGCGTCACCCTCTTCGTCGAAGCGGGCTGCGCGGACGCGCAGCTTTCGCGGCGGGTTGGAGCGACCGTTCGACCAGATCGTCTCGTTGATCGAGGGGTCCAGTCGGATGGCGTCCTCGTCGACCGCAAAGTGTTTCGCGAGGTGTTCGCGGATGAGTCGCATCGCGTAGTCGGCGGCCTCGTGGTTGGCCCCCTTCTTGACATCGCGCAGCGGAACGGTGACGACGCGTTCCTCGAAATCAGTTGCACTCATCGTTATTCGTCGGTGTCGTTACGCCGCCAGTTGCGTCGCTTCGGGTTGCGCTGGACGTCCATGTCCGTCTTCATCATAACCCAGGCCGGCACGCGGCTGTTCTGGTTCTCGAGTTTGGCAAGTCGCTTCTTCTTGCCCTTCGATTTCTTACCCATAGTAGCTGGACGTAGCCCGCGGTGGCTTAAAATCTTGTCCATCTTGCAGGGATACCGCGGACAGCTACTCGCGAGACGATCGATCACCGCGAATCGCTCCCCGATCGCAACCGAACCCGCCGCGACGAACCCGCAACGAGAGGCGTGGGAGGTATCGAGCCGCCGCTCGAGAAGGCGCATTACGCCCTCGCACGTCGTCACGCTGCGTTCGGTCGTGTCGGTCCAGTTTTCGATACCGGCGTTGCCGTCGTGGCGATAGAACCGCCCCCGGTTTCAGCAGCCGGTGCCGTGGAAGCGGGTGCCGCCGCCGACCGGTCCAGACCGGCGTGGGCGGTCTCGATCGGGAACGGCGTCACTCGAGGGGGAACGATTCGACCGTCGAGTAGACCGGCCCCTCGTCCGTGAGAGTGCTCTCGGTCAGTCGAATCTCGTCGACTCGAGTCTCGCCGATGGTCGGATCGCGCTCCCGGACGAGGTCCTGTACCAGTTCCTTGCCGCCGGCGTGTTCCATCCGCGCGAGCGTGACGTGGGGCGTAAAGTCGTGATCCTCGGCGTCGAATCCCATCGCAGTCGTCCGGTGTTCGATGGCCTCGTGGAGTCGAGTGAGTTCGTCGCCGCCCTCCTTGACGCCGAGCCAGACGACGCTGATGTACTCGAGGCTCGGGAAAACCCCCAGTCCGCCGTAGCGGACGGTGACGGGGTCGATATCGGCGTCCGCGACTGCGGCGGAGAGCGCTCGCTCGAGGGCGGGTAACCGACCCTCCTCAACATCGCCGAGAAATTTCATCGTGATGTGGGCCTGCTCGGGGTCCGTGAATTTGAGTCCGCTGGCCTCGGTGAACTCGGCTTGCAGGTCGGCGACCGGTTCGGCGAGGTCGTCGGGCAGGTCGACGCTGACGAACAGTCGCATATGCAGGGCTTCGGCCGAGCGGATATTGAACGTGTGGCTTCGGTCGACAACGGGGTGGCACGCGGCCGGCAACGGGATCGTCACGTTCGGTGCGTAGAACGGACCGAACGGAGATTGCCGCTGTCGACCGAACGGTATCGGACCCTACCTAAAATAGCGAGAGAGTCCCGCCGTTTACGGCGTTGACGAGACGCGAAGCGTCTCGTTCGCACATCAGAACGCTTCGCGTTCTGAGGACGGGCGTGAATCGCGCCACTCGACTACGCAAACCACCGATTACTCCTTGGCCGGT
>NZ_JBHDYC010000027.1:0-39880 GCF_041894845.1 Natrinema sp. H-ect4 | reverse complement strand
GCCTGACGGCGTTCGCTCATCCACTGGAAGACGCAAGCGTCTTCCAAGCAGTCGCTCGTTCCATCTGCTCACGGACCGACGGCCCGTTCGCATGGTATGCGAGACCTTTGGTCTCGCACTACTCGCGACGACCTCGCGCAGTGTCATCGACCGGCCTCACTCTCGTTCGGCCGGTCTGCTCACGGATCGCTTCGCTCTCCGTTCACTTTCGAGGCGCTCCCTCCTGTCGCGCCTCGCCGACAGCGCGCGCCACCGCACGCCGGGTGGCTGGTCTGGAGCGATACGTTGGTTGCACCCCGATATTTCCCACGTCGTCAGTCGCGAGTCCATCTCGAGTGGATTTCAAAACTGCTCGAGCCCGGTCTGTTCGGCGGCCGCGAGCGCGTCTTCGCAGGTCGACCACGACTCGCGCGCGAACGGCGGGAGTTCGCGGTGCTCGTCGACGTAAGCGGCGAGAAATTCGCGGGTGGTCGAATCGCCCGGATAGCCGCTGCCGATCGGTCCGTACTCGTCGGCGAGGGTCGCGATGTGCGCGTCGCGTTCGACCTTGGCGATGATGCTGGCCGCGCCGACGAGCGGCGAGTCGTCGTCGGCACCGTGGCGCGCGTCGACGGCGAGTCCCTCGAGCGAGCAGGCGTCAGTAACCCGTCGAGCGAAGCGGTCGGCGTCGGTGTCGCAGGCGTCGCAGAGTCCCGAAATCGGACCGTTCACGTCTCCAGCGCGCTCGAGGTCGCCGACTGTACCATCGATCGCTTCGGCGTGGGCCGCGACCGCGAGCGAGTTCATGTCCGTCTCGGGGTCGTCGATCCGCGCCGGCGTAATCTCGGCGACGCCGATCGCGATCCGCTCGTCGGCCCACAGGGCGGCCGCCAGTTCCTCGCGGCGCTCGGGAGAGAGCCGCTTCGAGTCCCTGATGCCGTCGGGGAGGGCGGTGGGCTCCTCTGTGTGGACCGCCGCGGCGAACATCGACCCCAGCGCGGGTCCCTTGCCGGCCTCATCGACGCCGAATGGCATACGCTGCCGATCGGTGGCGGAGCGGAAAATCGTTGCGACTCGACGGAATCGATTCAGTTGGCCGTCTCTGCCGTCTCTTCCTCGCGGTCTGCGCGAGGTTCGTCCATGAAGAACTCCTCGAGTTCGAACGGCTCGTCTTCTCCTTCCACGCTGGTCACGTCCAGCGCCGTCACCTCGGCGTCGGCCTCGAGCAGGCCAGCCAGACTCGGCTCGGTCCGGCCGTCGTCGCTGCTGATGAGTTCCTTCACGTAGAGGCCGCCCTCGCCGTGGATCCGGACCTCGGCCTCGGCCGACGACCGCAGATCGCCGTCGATCCCGTAGACTGTCCGCTCGCGGGTCAGCCCCGCCCGCCGGTGGTCGACTCGCTCCGGCGTGTACTGGTCGACGGTCGTCCCCTCGAGTTCGTCGAGCGCCGCGTCGAAGGCGTCCTCGTCGATCGGCTCCGCGAACTCGACGTCGGCCCGGTAGCGCTTGCTCGCGTCGTGTTCCTTGACGCGCTCGACCATCTCGTGAGTCGCCAGCCGGAGCCCCTCGACCTCGACGGAGCCCTCGGCGGCCTCGTTGATCTCGGCCTCGAGCGTCTCGGGATCGGGGTCGCGCACGCGGGGTCGTTTCACCTCGAGGACGAACGGTCGGCCGCCCTCGAGCATGCGGGCGTCGACGTCTTCTCGGCCCGCGCCGTGGAAGGTGCCCTCGTCGCCGTCCATCGCGTCGACGACGTGGGGTCGGACAACCTGTTCGACGCTCGTGTCGTACAGGTAGCCCGAACCGCCACAGTAGTCACAGGGCTCCTCGCCGTCGTCGCCGAGCTGGATCCCGCTGCCGCCACACTCCCGGCACGGCCACTCCGTCTGGGGAATGTCGCGCTCGAGTTTGCGGTAGCGGCCGTAGACGAACGCGGGATTGATCTGGACGTCGACGGCGTGGCTCGTGACGGCCCCCGACTCGAGGGTCTCGCGCGGGTCGAACCCCTCGAGGTCGACGATGGCGAGCACGTCGGGCCGGTCGAAGTCGACCTCAGTTTCGGTCTTCGCACCGACGCGCCGGCCGACCTCCCGGTTGATCTCGCGCTTCATCGATTCGCCGACGTCGGGCTCGAGGTCCGCGTCCTCCCGGAGCAGCCGTTCGTTCTCTTCGACTAGCGGTGGGATGCGGCTGCCGACCTGGTAGGTGGCGAACTCGCACCCCTCGAGGGCGTCGACGATCGCGTCGGCGATGGCGTCGAACGTCCCGCAGTAGCCTTCGCAGACCCAGCAGTCCGCCGGGTCGGTTGGGTCGAAGTCCTCGTCGTCGGCCAGCGCGACCGTCGTGCGAAGCGCCCGCCCGCGCTCGGCGTTGGTCAGCCCGAAACTCCGCTCGGCGAAGGGCCGTCCGAGACAGGAGTCACAGACGGTGCCCGTCGCCAGTAACGCGCGGGCGTCTTCCGTGATCATGTCTCGAGAATCGGGGGGCCGCGGGTAACACGTTTTCCCTTTGCGAGGATGGTGCGCCCGATCGTCTGCCGTTGGGGTCGCCGTCCCGATCGAACTGACCGACACGGCCGGAATATGCCGGCCGATGGCCCGGAGGTTCAAATGGGTCTGGTCCAATTCCCGGTCATGGACGATTCTCGACTGGATCGCCGTTCCTTTCTCGCGGCCGCGAGCGCCGGGCTCGCCGGTGTCGCCGCTGGCTGCCTGGAGCCTCGAGCCGACGACTCGATCGAAGGCAACTCCTCGCACGAGATCGATCGAGGCGCCCTCGCGGACGGCTCGGCGTTTACGGACCTCTACGAGGCGATCATCGACTCGGTCACGCAGATTCGCGTCTTCGGGCTCCGGGATCCGACCACCGGTGCCGAGGGACGCGGGCAGGGATCGGGGTTCGTCTACGACGACCGTCACATCGTAACCAACGACCACGTCATCGGTAACGGAACGGCGGCCGACCTCCAGTACACCAACGGCGACTGGACGGGGGCCACACTCGTCGGTCGCGACTACCACAGCGATCTGGCCGTTCTCGAGGCCGATCACGTCCCGAAGACGGCATCTCCGCTTTCCCTGACCGAGAAACGGCCCGTCGTCGGACAGGAGGTGGCCGCGGTCGGCAACCCATACGGCCTCAACGGCTCGATGTCGTCGGGGATCGTCAGCGGCGTCAATCGGACGCTCGACCTCCCCGATCGACAGTTCTCCTACCCGAACGTCATCCAGACCGACGCGGCCGTCAACCCCGGCAACAGCGGCGGGCCGCTCGTCGACCTCGACGGCGCGGTCGCGGGGGTTATCAACTCCGGCGGCGGCGACAACATCGGGTTCGCGATTTCGGCGGCGCTCACCGAACGCGTCGTTCCGGCACTCATCGACTCGGGGTCGTACGACCACTCCTATCTGGGGATCGGTCTCCACCCCGTCGACCGACTCGTCGCCGAGGCGAACGATCTCGAGGCGGCGTCCGGGGTCATCGTCACCGGTATCGTCGACGGCTCGGCCGCCGACGGCGTCCTCGAGTCGGCCACGGGGGCCGTCGAGCGGCGCGGGGAACCGATCCCCGTCGGTGGCGACGTCATCCGTACGTTCGACGGGGACCCGATCCCCGACCGCCACGCGCTGTCGACGTATCTCGCGCTCGAGACCAGTCCGGGCGACGCACTCGACATCGGTCTCCGGCGGAACGGGCGCGCGATCACCAGAACGCTGACGCTCGACGCCCGGCCGTCGGTATAGGTGGTCAGTTGCCGACTCGAGCCGTCTAACCTGTCTGGAATGACATGTTAGACCGTTCGAAACGAGGTATTATGCCGTCGCTTCGCCCGAGTTTCCGGTTTCGATTCGTCATAGCGATATCGTACACGTCACCGCTCGTTGAGTTCTTCGTCGACGGATTGAACCGTCTGAATCGGGGCGGAACCGATCGCTATCGACCGAATTGACCCGATTAGATACATGATAACAATAGTATCCCCTCCGGTAGCACAGTCCGGCGCGAGTATTCGCCGCCCGATAGCCCATGACTGATGCCGACTTCCACACGTCAGACACCGAGGGACCGACCGCCGAGCTCGATCACGTCACCATCGAAAACGACGAGGCTCCGGACGAGTGCGCGATCTTTCCGTCTGAGGCCAGCGAGGAGGAGCTGATGACCGCCTGGATCTCGGCGCACGACGTCTCGTTCGTCGACCTCGAGTCGATGCGCTAGTTCCGACGATGCATCTACGGCACTCCATCACCGCCGCCGGCTTCTGGCTCGGCACCCTGTTACCGATCGTCTACCTGCCCGTCATTATCGCCGGGATCGACTCGATGAGTCGACTGTCGCTGTTTGTCGCGCTCCTGACGGTCCACGCGCTTGCGCTCGTCGTCGGCCACGACTACTCGGGATCGAGAACTCGATGATTGCTGCCCTCGGTTTCCCCCGTCGGTACTCCCTCGACTACTTCCGTTGCACCTACCTTTGAGAGCTCTCTTTCGGCGGATACCGGTTACGTTCGTGACCGGTCAGCGCTGCACCGAAAAGTGGTATCCGTTGAATCGAGGTAGATACTATTATGAAGACTAGATGTCCGCTCTGCCGGCGATCCGTTCCCGGCGACGCACAACACTGGTGTCGGTGTGGTCAGATGATGGACTCGCGCTGTTACGACGCACATCGCGAGTGGTGTGCAGTCAGCAGCGGCGACGCCTGGATCGGCGCGCTCGAGTACTAAAGTAGCCACTGAAAGTCAATGCACACCTAATCGCACGATTGCGTTGCGATTAGTGTGTAAATCGTTTCAGTGGCTACTATAGTCGAGCGATGCCGACCAGACTTGGACGCACGGCGTCCCGCAGCTATCGCAGACGATCGCCCTGTTGTCCTTGTACGTTCCCCGCTCGAGTTCGCCGTCCGGACAGTGATCGCACGACCGTCCCTCGAGTATCGCGAGCAACTGTTGTTGCCCGGTCGACTGCGCTGACTCTGATTTCGCCATGTAGTGACTGGATACCGGAGATGAGGGTAACGGTTGGCCATGCCTATGCAGCGCCGCCATCTGGTCTGCACCCCCGAATCGCGGTCTGTAGCCCCGCTGTCGTCGCGTCGAGCCGAAGCATCTATGCCCGTGTCCGGCGAACGCTCGGGAGATGTGGCCCTGGGGACACCTCGCCGTTGCCTATCTGCTCTACACCGTCATTACGCACCGCCGGTTCGGTCGCCCGCCGCGTGCCGTGCCGGCGATCGCGCTCGCGTTCGGCTCGCAGACGCCGGATCTGATCGATAAGCCCCTCGCGTGGAATTTCGGCATCCTGCCCGGCGGTCGCACCCTCGCGCACTCGCTGTTCGTCGTCGCCCTCCTCGTGCCGGTCGTCCTCCTCGTCGCGGATCGCCTCGATGGCCGCGCGATCGGCGTCGCCTTCCTGATCGGCTACTGTTCGCACCTGCTGGCAGACGTCCCGCCGCGGGTCCTCTCGGGGGAGTTCGCACACGCCGCGTACCTCCTCTGGCCGGTGCTCGAGCAGCCCCCCGAAGAACCCGTCGCCGGCATTCTCGACGCGTTCCTCCACTACTACGAGCTGGGGACCTACCAGTGGGTCCAGTTCGGCCTCTTCGCCGTCGCCGTCGTCGCCTGGTACCGCGACGGGATGCCGGGGCTCGAGTGGGCGTTCGACTCGCTCGAGCGCCGACTCGGGATCGGCTCGTGAGCGCCGGGAGAAGTTGGTCCTCGGTCGCCGCCGAATCGTGGCGGCTATCCCGTCGGCCGGCCACGCTTCGGTATGCGCCAGTTCGTGCTCATCGGTCACGACGTTCCCACGGAGCCCGACTTCTCGCTCGACGACCTCGCGGGCGGGGCCGGTCGCCTCGACGCGCTCTGTCGGTCGATCACCGCCGCGTTCGTCACCTCCCACGGCATCCGCGAGGACGTGCGCGTCCACCTGATCGCCCAGGACGAACTCACGATCACCTTCGACGGCGGGACGCTCAAGCGGCTCAACCCCGACGAGCGCAGCACCGCCGCGCTGGTTCGGAAGGCCCTCGAGCACCGCGAGGACGCCATCGGCGCGCTGCCCGCCGAACCCAGTCCGGGAATCGAGGTCTACCGCCGCGGATTCGAGGGGACGCTCGAGGAAATCGCCAACGACGGCCCGATCGTCCAGTTGCACGAGGACGGCGAGGCGGTGATCGACGTGGGTGCCGAGACGCTGGGGGACGCGATTTTCGTGCTCTCGGATCATCGGGACTTCACTGACGAGGAGGCAGGGTTGCTCGAAGCGTTCGCGGATCAGCGGCTTCGGCTCGGGCCCGAGTTGTTACACGCGGATCAGGCGATTACGATCGCGCATCACTACCTGGATACGGACGGCTACGACCGGTTTTGAGGGTGGTTTTGGAGGGGGTGGCTCGAGGAATCGGCTCCCCTGCCGGCGGTTCGACGCCGCCATTCGGAAGCGTTAAACGATCGGATCCGTTCACTCAGCATGTGCGGGCCGGTGGGGTAGCTTGGTATCCTTCGGCCTTCGGGTGGCCGTAACCGCAGTTCGAATCTGCGCCGGCCCACTTTCTCCCGCATTTCACGACGACGAGCGGAGCGAGGAGTCCGTAATGCGGGAGAAATGGACCCAAGCAGATTCGAATCAGGGAGGAGCGTTGCTCCGACCGTGGTTCGAATCTGCACTGGATCGCTGTCTCTCAACCCTTGTTTTCCGCACTTACTGACATGTAGCGCCCGCTCTACGGGGTGGTCTGCATAATGGTCGCATCGTAGCCGTCGGTCGGCAGATTCGTCCGGAATTACGATGTCGGGCGACGAGAGTCGCGACGACTGCCGGGTGCTACTGAAGCCCCGCTACGTCGCCGATGACCGCCACGACGCTCGCGAAGTCGCGAAAGACGCCTGGCGGGCCGTCGTCGATCGGTTCGGAAACTACCGCGGCTATCACATCCGGATCGAACTCGCGGACGGGTCAGTCGTTCGCTGGCGCGATCTCAATCAGTCGTTCACGTTCAGCCAGTCCGCCCTGGTGCGCGAGGCCGACGATCGCGACCTCGATCCCGAGCGCGCCCAACTGCTCGAGGAGCGCGAGAACCTGCCGCGGTGGAAGAAAAACCGGTCCGCGCCCGACGGCTGAGACGGCCCTGGTGAGTGGCAACACTATCGTTCGTACTTATTTTCATGTTTTCGTGACTGTATGGCCATCAAACCGGCCTCGCGGCGCGTGCGGCCGGGGCCGATCCTCGCATTCGCTCCGGTCGGCCCCGGCCGCACCCATCCCGGAATCCGACCCTGTGGGTCGAATTCCGGATTAGAGGGTGTGGCTAAGGCCAAGGTCCCAAACTAACCGCCCCGCCTCCGCAGTATGGATGACTAAGAAACGTTTACTCGGGATGGTCTACCCAACTTGGTAGGGAACTATCAACAGGATTGAACCAAAACCCTAAGACGACACACTGCCGACTAAATTCTATGAGCTCGTCGAGTACTGATGGCCTCATTTATTTAACTAAAGAGGAGATCATGGGAATCCATGAAGATATTATTGAGAGTGACGATGATGCTGATCCTGGCTGTATAAATGAAGGACAAATCGATTTCACTCTGAATTTTATCAAACACGGGCATTATGGGTACGTACCTGAAACAATCCATGGGAAAGCCTTTTCATTACTCCGTCTCTTGTCGGCAAATCACTCTTTTGTAGACGGGAATAAAAGAACCGCACTCAATGCTACTTGGACGTTCTATCTTCTGAATGGTCATTATTTCGACTATGGCGAGGAGATAAAAGCGATACTGAAATTGCTTGCTGTAATGGAAAATATGGTGGATCAAGAAGAAGCAAAAGAACACTTCGAAGGTATTACTAAACCAATTCAAGATGTTGAGTTAGATAATCCTGTTACAGAATCGTCCGTTTTGCTTCAACGGATTGAATATCTATTACAGGAATATCGTGACTTAGTCAATAGTGACGACCATAATGCTAGAAGTATATTATTGGTTCTTAGAATGTCAGAAAATCTTATAGACGATCTCGAAGCGTTCATCCAGAAATATGATAATAGGGAAGATATTGAGTCAGGATTCAACGATATCATAAATTTGCTTAGGGATTTGCAGGAAGATATTGATGAGGTAATATCTAAAATATTCCTCGAACTAGTGGAAGAGTCATCTGATGATCAGATTGAGGAATTTCTTTGTGATATGGAGGATGATATGGGGAAAGACTTTAGAAAATATGTAGAAAACGAGTTCATTGATGATATACGGTGATTTTATAGGAAGATATTCTGAATATCATGGCTCGTAATCCACCACAATTTAATTATAACCGCGTTCGTTAGTAGTAGTACCAGGAAGTCATACACAGTATGACTAAGAGGTGGTAGCAATCATGTCTGAAGAAATCCAGCAAAAAAAGAGTGATCTTGTCCGAAAACTCGCTGAACAAGATAGAAAAAGTAAAAAGCACAAGAAAATATACGACGACTTAGCAGACGAGTAAATACGGCTTTTTGTATACTCTATTTCGCTAACAGAATCGTGTTCTACTTGAAAGATCTATCTCTACTCACAAACCCCTGCCCAGCCCCCTGGTGTTGCACGTCGCGAAGAACGATTTCCCCAATATGAACACGAACCGTGTAGCGACTGTGTTCGTATTCAGCCCATCGCCCATGAGAAGGTACTGGTGACCGTGTCAATCACTGCGGTCTCGAACCCTTCTTTATAAACTAAGACCGTTTGAGTGAACCGAAAAAACTAGGATAGGCGGGTTGTGTTCACAGCCATGTCTCACAACGAGACTCCCGGATCGGTGCGCGTCCGGACCGACGACGGTAACGAATGGCGTTTCGACGCCATCCAGAAAGCTGCCCGCTTCTACGACTGCAATCGCGTTCGCATGCAACGACGTGGATGCGCTGGTCTCCGCAGCTCGGCGCGTCCTCGAGCGCGACGACCTCACCCGCGAGCAGTGCCAGGAGATCGTCGAGACGCTGAGCATTCGGGTCGTCAGCTTCGACATCGAAAGTTCGATCTCAATTACGACAAAAGGGGATCTGGAGTCCTAACCATCAGCTTTCTCTGCTTGTTCATATATAGTCCGCTCATTGTCGAACACAGTCGCTAAACTTATCATATATTGTGACTTTCAAACCTTATGCAGAGAAGGGAATTCATCGCTTATGGTGGGACAGCATTTGTATCAACTACTGCAGGATGCCTTTCTAATGAGAATACTGGGAATGACGACACAGACCGGAAAGATAGTGCCGAGAACAGGAATAGCTCCAATTTATCTGACCATCTCAACACATTCGAAGCGCCCGACCCAGTAGTTACAGACTTGCGGTATCCCGAAGCGCGAGGTGTTTCAACGAATGATCAGTATCTCGGTCCCGATAGTCATGAATTCAGCGTCACAGTCGAAAACACGGGAACTTCCGGCGACATCGAAATTACGGTAGTATTGTTGATGGGTATGAGCTTATCTGTCTGGTCTCCGCTCGCGAAAGAAGTCGGTACCTATCAACGTTACTTCTCTGCAGGTGAGCGAAGAACTGAGTCATTCAGCGCAGAATGGGATGACCTTTATAACGCGTACGGCTTCCGTCTGACTCCTGCAGAGGCTGAAACGGATGTGAGAAATGACGGTGCCGAAGGCGAGGTAGAAGTGCGCTTACTCCAACGAGATGATGCTGGAAATGTCACCGTGATTGGGCGGGAAAAGGCTAAGTTCGCGGAAGACGCGACGCGTACCGTTCGGTTCAACGTTGATACAGAGGTTTCGAGTGAATTTGAGATGGACGATATCTATTTTGACGCTGATGCCAGCTCCGTTGGGTGGTGGAGTCCAGAGTCTGACGAGGAATAAGCCAAACCGACTGCTGATCAGAAAATATCTGAGATCGGTATTTTTGCCTGCTCAGTCCCTCGATAATCGCCGCCACCGTGCCACCGAAGCAGCGGGAGATCGCTCGAGCGAACCATTTTATCGCAAAGAATCTAATCTCGACGGGTGTTCTGTTCCCGACTCTCGCGTCGTACCAGCTGGCCCGCTCGAGAGCGAATTGCTACTTCTCGGCCATCCGTTCTTCAGCGACGGTCTCCGAAATAGTTGGCTCGGTTTAAGCGGTTCACACGTTCGTTTTGGGTCAAAGTGGAGCCGTTCAGTGAGTTGAAAATCAGGTGTTCGAGTATTCTGTGTACGACCCCCGAATCAAAATCGAGGGAGCCGACTCACTTCTCGGTCGGCTCGAGGTCGCCCGCATCCAACTCGCCAGCTAGATACTGTTCGCCGGCGTCCGTAATCTCGTAGTATCCTCGTTTGACTCTGGTAACGACCCCGTATTCGACCAGTATCGAGAGCCGTCGGTTCACCTCGTCTCGAGACTTGTCGATATTGATCGCGATAACCGTAGGAGACAGGATCATCCCCGACGACTCGAGCGCCTCGAGAATCCGGTCATCGATTGGCAACTGCATCCACGATCCGGGTTGTCGCACGTAATTGTCACCTATCCATAGTTCTTACATAGTGTCATCAATCAGGGCCCTCGAGAGTGCCAGCATCTAACTCCCCGGCGAGATATTGCTCCCCGGCTTCATCAATCTCGTAATACCCCCGTTCGACTCGAGTCACGAGCCCGTACTCAACGAGCACGGTGAGCCGGCGGGTTACTTCCTCGCGACTGCGATCGATATTCTTCGCGATCACGGCCGGCGAGAGGATCATCCCCGACGAGTGGAGTGCCTCGAGGATTCGCTCGTCGGTGGGCATCTGCATCCAGTCGCCGGGTCGGCGCATGCTCGTGCAGTCTGAAAACGGAGGAATACGCCTGTCGATGCGCCGAAAGACACTCAATAATCGTTGAGATTACGCTCAACGATTAGTGAGTGAGTTTATGGTAGTGGACGAAAGAGTACGCTGTAACGCGGGCTTTGCGACGACTCGACTGTCCGTGAGGGCAGCAGGGAAAACGCGGCTCCGGTGATGTGACACCGAGGCCGCTGTGGCTCGCGTGTACAGGACACAAGCCATGTCAGACGACGATTCGCGGGACCTTCAAAACCCCGCTCGAGCAGACGCATCACTCCCAAGTCACCTCACGAGGAACGGCCGCAGCGCCTGGGTCGAACTCACCGCCTTCCAGCGCGACTGTCTCGAGGCCGTCGCCCGCCGCGAGCGCGACGACCGGCCGTGCGACAAACTGGGGATCATGTGCACGCTCGGGTGCACGTATTCCACCGTCACCCGCACCCGACTCGAGCCGAACCTGCGGGCCCTCGTCGGGCGCGGCCTCCTCGACGACCGCGACAATTCCGACGGGGCGAGCGAGTATCGGCTCACCGACGCCGGGCGCGCGCTCCTCCTCCAGCGCGCCGAACGCGTCGCCGACAGCTGCGGGATCGGCCTGGCCCGTACCGGCGCGGACGCGGTGACCGCTCGAGGGGATGCGAACGGAGACGGATAATCGGGGCTCGAGCCAAGGCGTCGAAGCGGTCCGAGACGCCGGTTACAGCTTCTCGGCGTCCCGTGCCTGCTCGGAGCGCCGGTCGGCCTGCTCGAGTCGCTTCTCCGTCGCGTTCGAGAGCGACGGCGGAACGTCCCCCTCCGCCTCGGCGAGCCGGTTCTCCGCCCGCTCGAGGCGCTCACGGACCACTTCCAGTTGCGTATCGGCATTCCCGCGCTCACTCGAGCGCGCCCGCTCGGCGGCTCGCCGCGCGGATTCGACGACGGCCGCGAGGGACTGCTCGAGTCCCGTGACGGCGTTCGACGACCCGTTCTCCGCGTCATCGCCGTCGCCGTCGGTTTCACTGTCGCCGACCGCCGCGACCGCCGCCCTGGTCTCCTCGGCGACGGCCGCCACGAACTCCGCGAGCGATTCCTTGCCGGTCTCGGGCCGCTCGATACGAACCGGCGATTCGGCCGCGGGGTCCGGGTTGACCCGATAGGCTCCGACGGCGTCGTCGCCGTCCCGAACCTCGGTCGTGTAGGCCCCGCCGCCGTGCACGTAGACGACGTCGGACCCGTCGACCGCCGACTCGTAGAGCCGCCCGGCGAAGTCGTCCTCGACGGCCACCGACGCGAGGTCGGTCTCGCCCGTTTCGTCGCCGAGTTCCAGCTTCGTCGCCCGGTCGCGGGCGACCAGCGGGATTTCGCCGTCGACGCCGGCCGCCGTCGCGGCTCCGTCATCCGAAACGGTGACGCGCTCGCTGTGTGGCGCTCGCCCCGCGCTGTTGACTGTCAGTCGATGGTCGCCGGCCGGAACGTCCTGCGCGACGGCGACGCCGCCGAACGTCGGGACCGCCTCGGGATCGCTCTCTAGCAGGACGACCGACTCGAGGTCGCTCTCGATCGTGGTCAGCCCTTCGTCGTCCGGCGCGTCGTCGGCCGTCACCGCTTCCGTGACGCGGCTGATGACGGTGTTGATCGGTGCCGCATCGCCGATCGCGTCGTAGCGATCGGCGAGCGTCGTCCGATGGTTGGGAACGGAGATATCCGCCGCCGGGTTCTCGTAGCGGGACTGGTCCCACGGCGTCCCGGTCGTCGTGATGTGTCCGGCGACGGCGTCCTCGAGGAAGTCGGGGACGCTGAACTCGAAGCTCAACTGCGGCCCGGTGAACGCCGTGATGTGCTCGAGTTCACCGCTCGGAACGAGATCGTACTCGACGTCGGCGTCAGCTGCCCGCTTGCGGTGCCGGAAGACGAGCCCCGTTTCCCGCGTCGGGAGTTCCGATGGCGGCGCTGTCAACGCGTCGAACGACCGGACGGTTAGCTCGTTGGGGATCAGTGACTCTCGGCTGACGGAGGGTAACCGCTCGTGGTCGTAGAGCGGTTCGCCCTCGTACTCCGGAACGACATAGGGGAGCGTCGACCCCTCGTCTCGCGGCAATCCGTACGCCAACGGGATGTCGGCGAGGTCCTCGACCCCTTCGATAGCCGTATTCGTGATGTCCGCGAGCAGGTTCTCGACAGCGACCCGCTGGAAGCGGTCGGGAACGTCGTTGACCGAGAGCGTACTCGAGTGCGAGCCGAGTTCGGAGAGAATACGCGGAACCGTCTCGGAATCCGGATCCAGAAATTCGTTATTGGGGACGTTCCGGGAGTGGGAACTGGCGACGTACAGCTGTGGCTCGTCGGTCTCCGTATCGACGAAGACGTGCATCACTTCCCAGTCGTGCCAGTGAAAGTTGGTCGTGAACTGATCGAAGACCGAGTAGAACCAGAACTGGACCACGGCGAGGGGCGATTCCTCGTACTCGACGGCCCGATAGAACACCGTTGGCTCCGGCGGACTTCCCTCGCGATACCGTTCGTGGTAGCCGTCGAGCGCGTCGAAGCCAGTGACGATGGTCTCCCCGTCGCGCTCGCTGGTGTACGACTGCGGATCCGTCGGAAACCACGGCTCGCGCGCGTCGAAGTACAGCGTCGGGGCGAACCGCGTCGCCAACGCTCGAGCCCTGTCGTCGTCCACCTGATTCGTCTGACCGTCGCTCTCCCGTTCGAACGCCGAACAGCCGGCGACGGCGGCCCCGCCGACGCCGGCGAGCGCGCCGAGTACCGTCCGCCGATTCATGCCGTCCGTGGCGTCGCCGGTCACGATCCGTCACCGCCCATCGGAGACTCCGGTCCCAATACGCGGACGATCACTTCCGTGCTGGTCATATCCCCCGATGCGGCTATCCGGTCAAGAAGCTTCTGTCCGTGCCGTCCGATCCGCAGGTGACGGCTCTCCACAGTCCGTCGGTACCGGATCTTCCACAGTCCGTCGGTACCGGATCTTCCACAGGTGGCGTCTCACAGTCGACCGATGACGTTCCTGTGCTTCCCTTGCACTGGTTCGCCCGGAGTGTGTGACGAGAGCGTCTACTGGCCGATGTGGGCTCACCGCTCGAGAGCGTCTACTGGCCGATGTGGGCTCACCGCTCGAGAGCGCACACTTGGTGACGGAGACGGAACGCGGGTGACCGCTGCCGGCCGTCTCGGTCGTCGAACCCCATCACTCGAGCCGAATCTCGATCAACGACAACTCGTCGGACGGCACGGCCTCCGCGAACGCCGACTCGATCTCGTCCCAGCCCTCGGGCCGGTAGGCCTCGAGTCCGAAGCTCTCGGCGAACGTCACCAGGTCGGGGTTGGTCAGCTCGGTGCCGGTGTGCTCGCCCCGATGATCCTCCTGTTTTTCGGAGATCAGCCCGTAATCGTCGTCGTTGAATACGACGGTCGTGAAACTACAGTCGAGTCTGCTCGCGGTCTCGAGTTCCGCCGCGTTCATCAGGAAGCCGCCGTCACCCGTGCCCGCGACCACGTTCCCCTCGACCGCCAGATCCGCCGCCAGCGCCCCCGGGACGGCGATCCCCATGCTGGCCAGCCCGTTCGAGATCACGCAGGTGTTGGGCTCGTAGGTCGGGAACGACTGCGCGATCGCCATCTTGTGACTGCCCACGTCCGAGACGAGCACGTCCGAGTCGGCCATCGCCTCGCGCAGGAGGGGCAAGGCGTTCCGCACCGTCACCGGATCGTCTTCGGCCGGCGGCTCCGTCACCGCCTCGAGCAGCCGCTCGTGCAGATCGCCACACCACAGCGAACAGGCCCCGTCCGACAGTTGCTCGTCGATGGCCTTGAGCGCCGCGCCTACGTCGGCGACGATCTCCACGTCCGGGTTGTAGTGACGGTAGACCTCCGCGGGCTCGTAGTCGACGTGGACGATGGTCTTCTCGAGGTCCGGGTTCCAGCCCTGGGGGTCGTGCTCGGCGATGTCGTAGCCGACCGCGACGACGCAGTCCGCGCGCTCGATCGCCCGCGCGGCCTCGCTCTCGGGTCCCGAATCGAGCGTCATCAGCGAGGCCGACTCGCGGTCCGAGATCGCTCCCTTCCCCATGTACGTCTCGACGACCGGAATTCCGATTCGGTCGACGATGGCGCGGATGTGCTCCGACGCGCGCGTTCGGACCGCGCCGTTGCCCGCCAGCAGGATCGGTCGTTCGGCCTCGGTGATCAGCCGCGCCGCCCGTGCGGCCGACTCGTCGTCCGGGTCCGGTCGCCGAACCGGATCGCGCGTCTCGATCGGCTCGCTGTCGACCGCGGACGCGGCGACATCCTCGGGGAACTCGAGGTGGGTCGCGCCCGGCTTCTCGTACTCGGCAAGTTTGAACGCCTTGCGCACCGACTCCGGTGCGATCTCCGGCTCGGCGATCTGGGTGTTCCACGCGACGATCGGCTCGAAGACGTCGACCACGTCCAGCGCCTGATGGCTCTCCTTGTGGAGTCGCTTGCGGCCGCCCTGGCCAGTGATCGCGACGACCGGGCTCTTGTCCAGTTGGGCGTCGGCGACGCCCGTCATGAGGTTCGTCGCGCCGGGGCCGAGCGTCGAGCAGCAGACGCCCGCTTCGCCGGTCAGCCGGCCGTGGACGTCGGCCATGAACGCCGCGCCCTGTTCGTGGCGCGTCGGAACGAACCGGATCGGTGACTCCCGAAGCGAGAACAGCAGGTCCTCGATTTCCTCGCCCGGGACGCCGAAGACGCGCTCGACGCCCTCGGACTCGAGACAATCGACCAGCAGATCCGCGGTGGTCGCCATGAATGTCTCCTCTACACCGCTGGCATTAATGGTCGCCCCTGCTGGGTGCACCGAGGGCCGTCAGAGCGACTCGTCGGGTCCATCGGTCGTGTTCGATTCGTCGCGGGTACCGCATCTGGGTGTGACACGATCGAACGGAGTCGATACGCCTACCTATCATTTTATATTCATTTGTGATGCAAGCTAAACCCCCTCGGACGGAGGCCTCGTTCTATCGACCACCACGGCGCTCGTCGGATCGATGGCACGCTCGCGTGCCGGCATCCCCGCTGGTGGCGTCAGAGGACGCGGTCCGGCCGAATTCGCAGGATGACACGCTCCGATTCGATCGGCGTCTGATACTCGTCATTGTCCGTGTACCGCCGCGCGAGTTCGTCGATGTGTTCTCGAGCCCCGTCCGTCGTAATCTCGTCGACCTCGCCGATCACCGAGAGAAACCGGTAGGGGTCGTCGGGATCAGTCATGCTGACGCCGACCGCGGAGTTGCGTTCCGCGTTCCGCGCCTTCTGGCGGTGGCGTTCGGTGTTAACCAGCAACCGGTTGTCGTCCGCGTCGTAGTCGATCCAGACCGGCGTGACGTGGGGGAGGCCCTCCTCGGTCAGCGTCGCGACGTGGGCGAACGTTTCCGTCTCGAACAGGTCGTGGAACTCTTCGGGTATCGGAGCCATGGGTGTCGTTCATCGGCCCTCGGTTTGGATGTGTTGCCGACATTGATTGCGAGCGAACGATCACCGTATCTGACGGAATCAATCTCAGACGGGTGGTAATCGGCACGTACCAGGGGATGTCAATACCCCCGCAACTGACGGCTGACGGCTTATGCATATCGCCAGTGTCCTCACCTGTATGACCGATCAGCAGCGATCGACTCGCCGACGGGTACTGCAACTAACGGGTGTCGCGGCGTCGACTGCGCTCGTCGCTGGCTGTGGCGGCCCCGGTGGCGACGACAACGACACGGGTAACGGAGACGACGAAACCGAAGAGGAGACCGGAAACGGGCAGGACACCGAAGACGAACCGGCCGGCGAGAACGAGACCGAAAACGAGACCAATGAGACCGGAAACATGACCAACGAGACCAACGAGACCGGAAACATGACCAACGAGACCGAAAACGATAGCGAGAACAACAGCAGCATTTTCGACTGACCCGCCTCTCGTCACCGTCCGACGACGGCTGCGCGTTCCCGTCGTGATGGCGTAACCGTTACTGGGTCTCGCCCCCCTTCCTCGAGTGATGACCGACGGACTCGAGGCGGACGTCGAGGGGATGGCCGAAATTGCCGAGCGACGGGACGAACTCGCGGCTCGCGTTCGCACACACGCCGGCGAGATCGCGCGCGAACTCGCCGTCTTCCAGGGCGGTGACTACGGGCAGGAGACGTTCAACACCGACGGCGGGAGCTGGACGCTCAAGTACGAGGCCGGCGACGTACAGTACCTCAGATTCGACCCGAAATCGGGGTCGGAGATCTACGTCGTCTCGAGCAAGCAGCCGCCCGAACCCGAGGCCCTCGAGACGGCGATGGCCGACTACGGGGCGTTCGTCGCGGCCTACAACGAGTACGTCCGCTCGTTCGAGGGGATTCTCGCGGATGTCTCCGACGAATTCCCGGAGGCCGAATCGACGGCAGAACTGGTCGCCGAGCGGGACCGAATCGTCGAGCGCATCCGCGACGTCTGCAACGCGATGGCGAGTCAGCTCCACCGCTACGACGGCGAGTACGGTACCTACGCGACGACGATTTCGGGTACCCGATGGGAACTGAAGTGGGAAGAAGACCTCGCCTCGTATCTGCGGGTCGGTGGCTCCGACGGCGTCTATCTCCTCTCGCAGTACGGCCCGCCGGCGGCACCGGAAGTCCGCCGACTGGCCGGCGACGTTCCCGCGTTCGTCGCCGACTTCAACGAGCACGTCGCCGACCTCGAGGCGGATCTCGCGCAGGTCAGCTTCGGTGACGATTAGCCGTTCGTCGACCGGACGGTTCGGTTCATCTGTGGGTACCCGACGACTCGAGTCGCCCCTCGTTCGACGGCTCCACCATCGGTCGCCGTACCCGCCAGTCGATTGCCACCGCGAGCCGACTCGCGTAGCGGTTCGGGAGCGGTACACAGTCGACCCAACCGCTCTATATGACACCTAGCAGTCGTTTTGTACCGGTCGCGCCTACGTGACGGTGGCGACGACGCTCGCCTGGACTACTATGGATGGCTCTGCCGACGGGATCGACGACGGAACTGCCCACGAGTACGCTGCCCCCACCGACGAGGCCGATGCGGTACTGTTCGACGCCGTCATCGTCCGATACGAATCCGACGACGATCGCTGTACGCTCGTCCCATGCGACGGCACCACGACGGAGAAACTGAACGCCTGGCTGACCGCGGATCTCGAGGCGGTCGTCGATCTCGACGACGCCCGGTGACGGCGGTCGCGGGCGTTCGCAAACCGGCTCCCAACGCGATCCCATCCCACCGCGAAGCGAGGCGCTACCGGTGTAACCCTCTCGAGAGGAGGCCGCCCGGAGTTACACGTCGACGTACTGGTCGACCCACTCCTGGCGACGCTGGAGCGCGCGTCGGCCTTTCGGCGTCAGCGCGTAGTAGTTCGTCCGCCGGTCGAGTTCGCCCTTCTCGACGAGTTCCTTCTCGACGAGCGTGTCGAGGTTCGGATACAGTCGACCGTGTGTGACGGGCTGGTCGATGTAGTTATTGATGTCGTCGAGAATCTCCTGCCCGGACGGCCGGTCTTTCCCTGCGATCACGTACAACAGGTCGCGCTGGAAGCCAGTTAGCTGGTCCATGGATCACCCTCTGAGTGAGGACGTTCACCGCTCTGTGGCTTTGTTATAGAGCGGATACGACGTCGCTCGAGCCGGAATGCGACCCGTAGGACCGCTATCGACCGAGCACGCTCGGTGCCGATAGTCCACCGCCAACCGCGCGTGACGCCGCAGCCGTGACGCCGCGTTTTTGACGTTCACCGCCGTATCGGCCGCTATGCCAACCGATCCACTGGCCTGGGACACTCGCAATCGTCGAGTAGCCTACTCCTGTCCGGGGTTCGATATCGTTAACGAATCCGTTCGACTCCCCGACGGTACGGAATCCGAGTTCGACTACCTCTCGGACGCCCCGAGCGTCTGCGTCCTGCCGTTCACGCCCGACGGCGACGTCGTCTGCATCGAGGAGTGGCGACAGGCCGTCTCGCGAATCAGCCGCGGACTTCCCGTCGGCGGAGTCGAGCCCGATGACGACGATCTCGAGGCTGCAGCCCGGAGAGAACTCGCCGAGGAGACCGGGTACGAGGCCACGGAACTCGAGGCGCTGGTGACCGTCGAGCCGGCCAACGGGATCGCGGACTCCGTGTTGCACTTCTTCGTCGCCGACGGCTGCCGACCGACCGCCGAGCAGCGACTCGACCACAACGAGAGCATTCGTCCGATGGAACTCCCCCTCGAGGAACTGACCGACGCCGTGGTCACCGGCGAGATCCGCGACGGTCGGACGGTGCTCGCCGTCTCGTATTATCGACTCATCAATCCGGATCGCGGTATCGACTGATCGATCCGGATCGCGGCCCGACCCAACAATAACGGATTGCGTTGGAACGTGGCGCTCGACCGGCTCGACCCGGTCACGCCGTTCGGTTCCTCACGGCGTTTCGTTCGGTGCGTCGGCCTCGATCGTCACCCCGTTGCGTTCGTCTCGTTGTCGGTCTCGTTCGTAGTCGCGTTCGTCTCGTTGTCGGTCGCGTTCGTTTCGGTTGCCGTTTCGTTCGCCGCACCATCGGCCGGTTGTCCGAGCGCTCCCTCGAGGCCCTGTATTTCGCCGAGGGTGAGGGTATCGACGGAGCTGTTCTCGACCGTCATCGCTCCCGCGGAAACCGACGAGACGGTTTCACCTGCCGCCGTTTCGTTGCCGCCCGCCGTCGTTTCGTTCGCGGTCACATTGTCACCCGTTTCGTTCGCGGTTTCGTTTTCGGTCGTCTCGTTCGCAGTCGCGTTTTCGCTCGTCGCGTTGTCCGCCTGCTGACTCTCGAGGGAGCCGACGGTCATGGATTCGAACGTGATCTCGCCGACGTCGAACTGCTCGATGGTCAGCGACTCGATCTCCTGGACGCTCTCGTTCCCGTCGGTTGCGGTCTGATTCTCGCCGTCACCGTCACCGCCGTCACCACCGAACAGGTCCCCGATGGCGTCGGAGATGCCGGAGAGGATTCCACCGCCATCGCCGCCTTCGCTGACGGTCAGGTCATCGATCGTCAGCTGGTCGGCGTTCATGGACTCGATCGTCATGTTCTGTACCATCACGGTGCTGGCGTCCTCGTCGATCACTTGCTGGAGTTCCGTCGACGATTCGTTTCCGGTCTCGTTGCCCGTTGCGGACTCGTTTCCGGTCTCGGTGGCGGCCATGCTCTCGTCCCCACCGCCGAGTTCGTCGAGGCTGACGTTCTCGAGCGCCAGCGATTCGAAGGCAACGTCCGAGAGTATCACCTCGCCGGACTGGTTCCCTACGGACTGGTTCCCCACAGATTGATTTTCGGTAGACTGGTTCTCGCCGGTCTCGTTCAGTTGTTGCTCGAGTTCGTCTTCGCCGCTCTGCACGTCTAGCTGCTGGACGGTCAGTTCCTCGATTGTCGCGTTCTGGACCGTCACGTTCTCGAGTTCCAGCGTGCCGACCTGTACGTTCTGCAGTGTCGCGCTCGGTTCGCTCATGTCTTCGGCGTCGTCGGTCGCGGCTGTTGTCGTTGCGCCGACGAGGGCGGGACCCCCCGAGAGCATCACCAACAGCGCGACGAACGCGACACCGATCGTTCGCGGTCGTGAAACCATACGAACCGAGAGACGACGGTTTCCGGGCTAAAACTGGCAGACTGTTACGAGATTAGATCGAAGAAAACGGCCGTTGTGACCGACTGCACGTCCCGTCCCGACTTTCTGTCCGGGTCCCCTGCGATTCCGGTACTCTGCCGGCTTTCTAGCAGTTGATTACCTTCCATTTTGCGTCGAAACCGTCGATTGGTGGCCCGAAATATTACCGCGCTCTCGAGTCGTCGACGCCGCTCGCGCTGCCACGCGCGTGCGGGTCGTCGCGCGATCGCGGCACGTCACTGCTCAAGTCGTAGTTCCCGCGTCTCGACTGCGTTGCAAGCCGGACAGACGAACTGATAGCGGACCCGTCCGCCCGAAGTGGTCACGCGCCAGCCACCGTCGGTATCGACGTAGCCACACGCCGGACAGCGGAGCTCTGCTTCGTCGAACTTCTCCCGGAGTTGCTCGAACGGCGAACGGTATACTGACATGTGTTATCCTACACCGTGGTAGAATATAACATTCTAGCCCTCGGCGAATCGCGTTCAGAGACGGACGGCCGAGAGCAGCGTTTATCGATCCGAATCACCGGTTCGTCGAGCACGACGTGATTCGGAACCGCGTCAACTGCCGGCTGTAGATCATACTCGAGACCCACCCGTGGACCGTTTTTCGACTGCAATCGACACCGAACGGTTCGAGTTCTCGAACGGTATCCGAACGCGGTGATGCAACGAGAGGAAGCCGATACCGAACGCCAGCAGCCGACGCGGTGTCCGCTCTCACGCCACGAAACGCGAGCGGATCCAGTTGTGACAACCGCTGGGGCGGTCGAGTGATGACAGATCGAACCAGCAAGTCACCCCGCTATCAGCGGGAGTTCCCCGACCTGTAGTCACTGCAGCGTACGATCGAGACGGCCATCGGTACCTCGTTCGAAAGCGGAAGTTCAACAGACCGGCCCGACAGCCCGCTGTCCTCTCGTTCGATCACAACGATTCTTAGTCGTCACCACGTAGAGGTAACTATGGATGATGTCGACGCGGAGCACGGTCGAACCGTCGACGATACCCCCGGAGCGGCACGTGCACTCGAGCGCGTGGTCGATCCGGTCGTGGCGGTCGACGACGGCACGGTGACGTACGCGAACGCCGCCGCCCGCGACGCCTTTGGGATCGGCGACGCCGACCGGGACGCGACGACCGCACTCGGCACCCGCTGGGATCGGCTCGCGGCGGCGATCGACGAGACGACGGTCGGTACCGCCAGACGGATTGATATCGAGGGCGACGCTGGCGGTGTGCGAATCCATCGGGGTGCCGACGGCGCGACGATCACGTTCGATCGCAGTGTGGTCGGCCCCCAGACGGACGCCGACGAGACGGACGGCTCGCTGGCGGAGGGTTCGCTGGCGGACGCGAGCGATCGGCTGGTGAAAGACCGCGCGCTCGCGGCGGCGCCGGTCGGCGTCACCATCTCCGATCCCGACCGCGAGGACAATCCGCTGGTCTATGTCAACGAGGCCTACCAAGAGATTACCGGCTACGAGTTCGACGAGGTCGTTGGTCGGAACTGTCGATTCCTGCAGGGTCCGGAGTCGGACGAGGACACAATCGCCGAGATGGCGGCTGCGATCGACGAGAAGCGGCCGGTCACCGTCGAACTGAAGAACTACTGCAAGGATGGCACCGAGTTCTGGAACGAGGTGACGATCGCCCCCGTCCGAGACGAGAGCGGCCGCGTGACCAACTACGTCGGCTTCCAGAACGACGTCACTGCACGCAAGGAAGCGGAACTCGCGCTCGAGGAGCGGACTGCGGAACTCGAGTACATCCTCGATCGCGTCGAGGGACTGATTCAGGACGTCACCGACGTCGTCGCCGGGTCGACCGATCGCTCGACGCTCGAGTCCGAGGTCTGTGCCCGGATCGCGGCCGAAGACGCCTACGAGGGGGCCTGGATCGGCGAACGCAACCCCGCGACCGGCGCGATCAACGTTCGCTCGAGCGCCGAGACCGATCCCGATCGCGACGCCATCGAGATGGACGACGATCACCCTGCCGTAGCAACGCTCGCAACGGGTGAGCCGACGGTCGGCACCATCGAGGGGGCGACTCACGCCGCGTTCCCGCTGACGTACAACGGGATCGAGTACGGCGTCCTGACGATTCGAACGAATCGGGATCGAGCCATCGACGACCGCGAAACGGTGATCCTCTCTGCGCTCGCCCGCGCGGTCGCCAGCGGAGTCAACGCCCGCGAAACCAGCCGCGTGCTCGCGACCGACGCCGTCGTCGCCGTCGAACTCGACCTGACGGATCGGTCCCTCGCGCCCGTCGCCCTCTCGGCCGAGGCTGACTGTCGGCTCGAGTACCGCCGGTCGGTCCACCGGACCGACGACGAGACGGCCTCGCTGTTTACCGTCACCGGCGCGAGCGCGGACGAACTCACCGCAGCCGGCGCTGAGTTGCCGGATGTCGATTGCCGAGTCATCGTCGAACGAGACGAGGAGTGTCTGATCGAACTGACCGGTTCGGACGACCTCGTCGGCTGGCTTTCCGAGCGTGGTACCCGCACCCAAGCGATCGTAAGCGAGAACGGACGAGCGCGCGTCACCCTCGAGATCCCCCGGTCTGCGAACGTCCGGTCGATCGTCGAAGCCGTCGAGGATCGCTACGCGGGAACCGACGTCGTCTCGTTCCAGCAGCGCGACCGCGACGGCGAAACCCGCGAGGAGTTCGCCGCCGGACTCGAGGCAGCGCTGACCGATCGCCAGTTCGGCGCGTTACAGCGGGCCTACCTCGGCGGCTACTTCGAGTGGCCCCGGCCGACGACGGGCGAGGAACTCGCCCAGACGATGGGTGTCTCGCGGCCGACCTTCCACGAGCACCTGCGGACGGCCGAGGCGAAACTCTGCCGAGCGTTCTTCGGCGATGCATAGTACCGATTCCGTGACAGTCGCGCCTCGAGATCTGTAGTTCCGGCTTAGCCTCGAGAACGACCGTGGACGGTCGCCGACGCTTATATGGTCGGTCGTGGGAGTCGGTGGTATGCTCGCGCTCGCAACGCCGCTTCAGACCGGTGGTGGGTTCCTGTACTGGGCGATCATCTTCTTCGTCCTCGCGATCGTCGCCGCCGCAGTCGGTGCCCGCGGCGTCGCCGGGATCTCGATGGAGATCGCGCGGATCTTCGTGTTGATCTTCATCATTCTCGCGGTGGTCGCACTCCTGTTGTGATTGTCGACGCCGACCGGCGGTTGGACGGCCACGCGCTCGCAGTGAGTCGCTACTCGGTCGGCCCGCTATGAGACACCAGACGTGAATGTCGACGGTTACAGGTCCGCAATATTTGGCAGATTGCGTGGGTGACATGATCGAATTAATCGCGCTTCCCTCCTGCGATTATTCGACCTTCCTCCTTCCGCTGGAGAAACCGAAACCAGTTACGTGCGGGTGAGAATTACTAACACTCTGGGCGCCGTAGATAAGGGAGAGCACTTACCATGACAGAACTCGGTGGATTTCAAGACAGGGTCGCCCGCATCGATCTCTCGGACGGAGACGTCGCGTACGAGTCGATCGACGACGAGGACGCGGAGAAGTATATCGGTGCGCGGGGACTCGGGGTAAAGTACGTCTTCGACCAGGGGCCGGACGTCGAGCCGATGGAGCCCGAGAACCTGCTCGCGTTCATGAACGGGCCGCTATCGGGCACGCAGGTCACGATGAGCGGCCGGATCGCCGTCTGTACGAAGTCGCCGCTGACCGGCACCGTCACCGACAGCCACCACGGCGGCTGGTCGGGTGCCCGGCTCAAGTGGGCCGGTTTCGACGGCTTGCTGTTCGAGGGCGAGGCCGACGAGCCGGTGTACGCCGTCATCGAGGACGGCGAGGTCGAACTGCGGGACGCCTCCCACCTCTGGGGGAACGGCTTCCACGAGACGCGAGACACCATCGAAGAGGAAGTCGAGGGCTCCTACGGCAAGAACCTGAGCATCATGGGGATCGGTCCCGGCGGCGAGAACGGCGTCAAGTACGCCTGTATTATGAACGAGGACGACCGGGCCTCGGGTCGGGGCGGCACGGGCTGCGTGATGGGGTCGAAGAACCTCAAGGCCGTCGTCGTCAAGTCCACGACGAAGATGCCCAAGCCGGCCGATCCGGAGACCTTCAAAGAGGGCCACCAGCAGGCGATGCAGGCGATTCAGGAGTCGGAAGTCACCGCACCAAACGAGGGTGGACTTTCGATGTATGGGACGAACGTCCTGATGAACATCGGTGAGGAGATGGACGGCCTCCCGACAAAAAACGGGCGCTACACCTCGACCAAAGCCATGCGCGACGCGGAAGATGTCGACATCGACGCCGAGCGCGTCTCCGGCGAGAACGTCCGCGAGAACATCCTCGTCGACGAGCCGACCTGCCACTCCTGTCCGGTCGCCTGCAAGAAGGAAGTCGAGGTGACGACGATGCACAAGGGCGAGGAGATGAACGTCCGCACCGAGTCCTACGAGTACGAATCGGCGTACGCGCTCGGGCCGAACTCCGGCCACACCGACCGCGACGCCGTCGCGCTCATGATCGACCGCTGTAACGACATGGGCGTCGACACCATCGACGCGGGCAACATGATGGCGATGGCCATGGAGATGTCCGAGGAGGGCAAACTCGAGGAAGGCGACCTCGAGTGGGGCGACTACGAGACGATGATCGACATGATCGAGCGAATCGCCCACCGCGAGGACGACCTCGCGGATCTGCTGGCCGAGGGGCCGCGCCGGGTTGCAGAGGCAAAAGACGCCGAGGAGAACTCGCTCGCCGTCAAGGGTCAGACCATCGCGGCCTACGACCCGCGCTGTCTGAAGGGGATGGGCATCGGCTACGCCACCTCGAACCGCGGGGCCTGCCACCTGCGAGGGTACACCCCCGCTGCCGAAATTCTGGGCGTCCCAGAGAAGGTCGACCCCTACGAGTACGAGGGCAAGGGCGAACTCACCGCGCAGTTCCAGGACCTCCACGCCATCAGCGACTCCTTCGACATCTGCAAGTTCAACGCCTTCGCCGAGGGAATCGAGGAGTACGTCCTGCAGTACAACGGGATGACCGGCCGCGACGTCACCGAAGACGAATTGCTCGAGGCCGGCGAACGCGTCTACACCCTCGAACGATACTACAACAACCTCAACGGCTTCGACGCGGCGGACGACTCGCTGCCCGCGCGCTTCCTCGAGGACGGCATCCGCGGACAGGGCGCGAGCGAGGGCGAGTACTGCGAACTCGACGAGATGAAAGAGGAGTACTACGACTACCGCGGCTGGGTCGACGGCGTCGTCCCCGACGAGAAACTCGACGAACTCGGGATCGATCTCGGGCCGGGCACCGGCGTCAGCGGCGACACCGGTGCAGCGGTCTCGAGCGACGACTGATCACGGACCCGTATCGCGGACCCGTTTTTCACGGCCGTCTCCGTATCGTCGGCGATCGATCGCGCTCCGCACCCGCGTCTCGACGCGGTCGCGCCGGCTCTCGTCGGTATACATTTCGATCGGTCTGTTCGTACGATCGGTTCGAGATACACCGATTGACAGGCCGGAGACGAAAAAACGAGTCTGACACGAGATACATTCGCCACGAACGAGAGCACACCGGCGAACGCGTTCGGCTCAGTCGTCGGCAGTCACGGGCGTCGACGCGTAGCCGGACCCCGGTTCGGGGTCGGCCGCTGGTTTCGTCATTTCGATCTCGATCCCCCCGCCGGCGACGGAGACGAGCACGTTGTCGAAACTCTTGCAGTACTCGGTCGCGTGCTTGCCGGAGGTGTTGATCCGGACCCGTTCGTCGACCAGATCGGCCTCGGTCAGCATTTCGACCTTGCGGTAGGTCGTCGACATCGGAATGTCACACTGCTCGGAGAGTTCCGTCGCCGTGAGAGAGTCCTCGTCCGTCGCCTCGAGGATAGCTCGACAGTCGTCGTCATCCAGCGCGGCAATGACGGTCTGCGGGTCGACGGCGTCGTCGTTTTGCCCCCCTCGGTTTCGGGTAGTGGAGTTCGTCGTGGACATCTGTTATACACCATAGTACTGGCCCCGTCACCTCCAAATGAGTCCCACTAAATACAGGGTGCTTTATATGCAGTGGCGAAAACCACCGGTTCGAACCGCTATCGAGCGTCTTTTCGGATGGCACACAGGCCGACCTCACATCCGAAATCGTCTCTTACCTTGAGCACCATTTTTGGCGTACCTCGCAGGCCGTGGGCGGTGGGTTTAGGAGGCCGGCACCCCCAGCAGTGACTGATGGCTTCGGGGATACGCGCAGAGGTAAAGATCGACGACCCGCCCGACTGCGTCGTCGCGCAGGCCTCCGCCGAGACGGGCGGTCGGGTCCACTCCGTCTCGCGGAGCACCAACCCCGATGCGCCCGAGCGCGTGATCGAGGAGTTCATGCTCGAGGCGGAGTCCTATCCCGACGAGTTCGATGTCGACGCGGACCTCTCGCCGATCTTTTCGTACGGCTCGAGCACGGTCTACCGCTTCGAACGCGCACTCGGCCGTGGCTGCCCCCGCGAGTGTATCGAGCGACACGACTGTCCGGTAGTCGACATCCGAACGCAGGGTGCGTCGCTGTATCTGACCTTTCACGCGCCGGATATGCACGGACTGCAGGCCATTATCGGCGAGTTACGCGAGCGCTACGCGACTCTCGACGTCCAGCGGCTACTGCAGTCCCAGCAAGACCACGACGAACGAAACCTCGTCTTCGTCGACCGGAGCACGCTGACCGACCGCCAGACCGAAGTGCTGGAGACGGCCCACCGGATG
This sequence comes from Natrinema sp. H-ect4, assembly GCF_041894845.1. Taxonomy (NCBI): domain Archaea; kingdom Methanobacteriati; phylum Methanobacteriota; class Halobacteria; order Halobacteriales; family Natrialbaceae; genus Natrinema; species Natrinema sp. H-ect4. The sequence goes on along the minus strand of NZ_JBHDYC010000027.1, from coordinate 12,682 downwards.
GGCTACTTCGAACACCCCAAACGGGCCAACGCCGGCGAGGTCGCCGCGGAACTCGAGATTACCGGGACGACGTTCACCGAACACCTCGCGGCAGCCCAGACGAAACTCCTGGACGCAATTTTGGATCATGAGTGACCGACCGCGATCCGGGGAGTCGACGATCGAGGATGAGTGGACTGTGGCGGCTACCGTCGACTCGAGGCCTATGAACGTATCGGGTCCTACGGGTCGATGGCATCGAACCGCAACCCTATATATACTGGATCCACTGCTAGACGGTAGACAATCGACGTTTCACCGACTTACACCCCGATATGAGTAGATACGAGTTCACGTGCCCGGAGTGCGGGCAGGAGATCGAAGTCAACGAATCGATGCGCGAGGCCACGCTCACACACGGCTGTCCGGTCTGTGCGGCGGCGGTCACGGCCGCGGATTTCGTCCCAGAACAGCAGACGAACTGAACGCACACCCTGCGCTATCGATGGCGTTGACTCGACTCCGTTCTCACTTCTCGCGATCGACTTCCGTCCGTCGCCCGTCGAGCGACGTCGGCGTGAGCCGGTAGAGTTCGATATTTAGTGCGTCTTTCCCTTCCGCCCAGATTTCGAACAGCGGCCGCTTCGCGTTCCCGTGCTGGGCGATTTCGTCCGGCGTCAGTTCCGACGGTTCGATGCTCTCGAGGCTCCCCGTGGCGATGACGCTCCGGTAGGTCGAATCCGCTTCGTCGTAGACGACGAGTCGCGCTTCCGGCGCGGACTCGAGGAACTGACGCTTCTCGCTGTCGGGCGTCGACACCATTCGCATGTAAAATTCCCGCTCGCCGTCGTCGTAGCCATACGAGATAGGGATCGCATAGGGTTCGTCCGTCCGTGCGAGCGACAACACCCCGGTCTCGCGGCGACGGAGGAAGTCGTCGATCTGCACGTCCGTCATCTCGGTCTCCTGGTCGATAGCCATCGTCTGGGTGGGTTGCTAAAGGTACAACGTGATCTTTATAGTTGCCATCGACTTCGAGGGGCATCGACGGCGCACTGCCGGTGGCGATACCTGTCCGGTACGGGGTTATCGACTCGGTGAGCCGCGTTCACCGCCGGTGTCGCCACCGGTTCCGTTCTCGTTCGTCCCGATGACGACCGGTTCCCGAATCTCGAGGGCCGTCTCGAACTCATCCTCACGATCCGTTCGTCGGCCGATCCGCAGCAACTGCTCCTCGTGTGCCCGGCGGATGGCGGACAGTTCGCGATCGGTCGCGTCGATCTCGTCGCCGATCTCCTCCCAGTGGCCCCAGTCGACGAGAAAAATCTCGAGGCCGTCGCCCGCGTACAGCCGTTCGTACTCCCGGCGGTAGCGCTCGAGCCTCGGTCCCAACGCGACCTGCGCGCGTTCGATCAGGTCGGGCAGTCGGGTCCCCGGAACGCTCGCCTTGGCGGCGGTGAGGAGGAGTACCTGTCCCTCGATCGGTTCGCCCGCCATTCACCCACCCGCGCGCATCGCCTTCTGTGCAAACCGCTCGACGAGCGGCTCGAGTGTGTCGTCGTCGCCCTCGAAGACGATCGTCACCTCGGTCAGTTGTAACGAGGGGCCGATGCCGACTGTCTCCGACGAGAACGTCGCCGTCCAGTCGTCGCCCGCGACGGTGTCCTCGGCGACCTGCTCGCCGCCGAGATTCGTCAGATACCGGATCACGAGCCGTTCGGAGATGCCGCGAAAGGAGCGCTCGATACGCGTTACCATACCCGTGATTCGACCGCCGAACGGATAAAATCGCGTTCGGCGGTACCGGGAGAGCGGACCCGTTAGATGAGTGCGCGAAACAACACGACGGCTCCGACACCGCCACACAGCGATAGCAGGATGCTCTCCGTTCGCCACATAACCAGCAAGACGACGCCGGCCGCGCCCCACTCCGCCGGCCCGCCGGCCGCCAGTTCCGGCCCGAGGATCGCGATCACGATCGCCCCCGGCAGGACCGAGAGCCCGGCCTCGAGTCGCTCGCTCACGTCGATCCGCCGCAGGAGCCAGAAGCCACCGACTTTCGTAACGGCGGTCACGAGTGCCATCGCGAGGATCGTCCCGACGATGAGGGGGTCGAGCGCGAACGCTCCCTCACCGATCATAGCGGACCACCTCCACCGCAGCGGCCGCGAAGCCGCCGAGCAGGATGTACCATTGCCCCGGAACGAACTCCGCGGCGAGGATGGCGGTCGCGAGCGCGACGAGCCACGGCACGAGCGTCGAGCGCCCCTCCCAGAGTTCGGCCGCGAGTGCGACGAAGACCGCCGCGAGGACGAAGTCGATGCCGTACCGCGTCGGATCGCCGATCGCGCCGCCGGCGGCCGCGCCGACGATCGTCGCCCCGACCCAGAAGACCCACATCGCGATGCCGGTCCCCAGCAGGAACGCGCCGCGACCGCTGCCGGATTTGAGTTCGCGCATCGTCAGCGCCCAGTTCTCGTCGGCCATGAGCAGGAGGCTCCCGTAGCCCCGGAGCGCCGAGAGTCGCTCGAGCCACGGTCCCAGCGCCGCGCCCATCAGCGAGTAGCGCAGGTTGACTGCGAGCGTCGCGAGGACGATCGTCGCGACCGGGATCGGCTCCGCCCAGAGTTCGACGGCGACGATCTGGGCGGCACCGGCGAGCACGGTCGCGCTCATCAGCGTCGCCTCCGCGACGCTCAGCCCGGCCCGGCGGGCGAGCATCCCGAACGCGATCCCGTAGCCGCCGACGCCGATCGCGACCGGGAGACAGGTGAGAAAGCCGGCGCGGATCCCCTCCCGATCGAACGTCACGGCCTCGCTCTCGTCGTCTGCGGTGATCCGCGTCTCCTCGGTTTGCTCGTCAGACGGCCGGCCGGCGGACTCGCCGGGGCCGGGGACGGGACTCGAGTCCGGGGCGCTACCGTCGATTTCCGTCACGGTCGTCTCGAGGCGAACGAGGCGTAAAGCGTTCTCGAAATCGCCCGCAGACGCCGTGATTCTCGCCAGCGCTTCGCACGAATGACCGGCGGCTCACCGTCCGTAGACGATCAGTGCGACGCCGACGAGAGCCGCGGCGAGTCCGTACCACGGGCCGCCGGTGACCGCGAGGGCGACCGCGAGCAGGACGACCACGACGCCGACGAAGAGACAGCACTGCTGGGCCGTCGTCCGGTTGTCGCCGCTGCCGACGAATCGGTCGAACCCTAACTCGAGTAGCAGTTCGGCGACGACATCGAGCATACGCGATACTCTTACTACACTGATAAAAAAGTGTAGGGGTGCTCTCAGCCTCCCGTGAGGGTCTCCACGCTGTTATCCGCCGGCGACCGGCGGAAACACCGACATCACGTCGCCCGCTTCCAGCGACGTGTCCACTCCCGCCATGTGCACCACGTTGCGGCCGTTTTTCAGCACGCTCAACTGCGGCCGGATCGCTCCGTCCTCGAGTAACTGCCCCTCGAGGCCGTCGTACTCGGTCTCGAGGTCGGTGAGCACGTCGCCGACGGTCGCGTCGTCGTCGACGGTTCGCGTTCGCTCTTTCGCGCCGACGGCTTCCCGAAAGGTGGCGAAAAATCGGAGATCGATGTCCATACCCTATACTCGTGTTCGGACGCCATAAGTGCGGGCGGTGGGCCAGATCAGGCGGTCGAGGCCGCCGGCGACGACGTATACGTGACCGACTCGATGTCGGCGTTCGCGAGCGCGCTGTCGATGACGCTTGCGCCGCGCTCGCTCGCCGCGTCGGCGTCGTCGGCCTCGACGGTAACCGTCACCGAAAACTCGAGGGTGATCGTGTACGGGTCGAACGGGGCGTTCGGATGTTCGTACACGTCAGCGGCGTCGATTTCCCAGTCGGTGATCGTCCCCGCGGCCGCGAGGGACTCGAGGGTGTCCGCGAGTTCGGTCGTCGCATCGTCGCAGGCGGTCGTATCGGATCCGCCGTGTAGCGTCACGAGCGTTGTCCCCGACCGGGAGATAGCGAACTCCATACCGTCCCTAGTCAGTCTGTAGATTTGAACGCTTGGGCTGAGACATCCGCTGGACACTCTCCGTCCGTCTCGAGCCGCGTTCTGGCGATCGCTACAGATCTTTCAGGCGGATCCCGTCTTCGACGAGTCGAGCGTTTCGCTCCCGATCGAGGTGCTCACCGAGTTCGTCGTGCTCGTGCAGTTGGGCGATCACGTCGGCGTACAGCGTCCGCCACGCGATCGCGTAGATCGGCGACTGGCCCCACGCCCGCAGTTCAGGGACGAACGCGTCGTAGGTCTCGTAGCGCTCCTCGAAGCGGTCGATCGCCTCGAGCACTTTCCCGGCAGCCTCGCGTTCGTCGTCGGCCTCCGCGATGACCCGATTGAGTTGCTCTTCCCAGCCCGCAACGGCCTTCTGCATGTCCGCGGCCGCGCTCTCGTCGTCTTCCGGCAGTCGCTCGAGGATCGGTTCCGGCACACCGAGGGCAATTTCGTCCATGCGACGGTATATGGAGTCGACTGGCAAGAACGTGGTCCCCGATTCGGTCGAAATCGGACCACCGCGAACCGAGTCACGACACGCGGTCGCGTGCCGTTTTCTGACGACCAGCACAGCGACAGATCGGGAAACCCGTCTCCCCTCCCTATTTGATAAACCGATATGCGGTGGCGCGCGCCGTTGATCGTCCGAGTGATAACGAGGACGAGCGACGACTCCGTGCGAGGTCTTCGCGAACTTTGTGAGTGACGGCTTGGAAGACGCTCGCGTCTTCCAGTGGATGAGCGAGGGAGCGGAGTGACCGAGCGTTAGCGCGGAACCGGCGGTTCCGCGAACCATGCGAACGGGCAGTGCGCGGCGCGTTGCGCCGCGACTGTCGGGACGGTGAAACCGTCCCGCAGCGCCCGTGAGCAGCAATCGGCTGGGGAGGGCGTGGCGATTCCGCGTTGCCACGATAGCAGGGCCTGCCTCCTGTTCACAGTTCCACTCGACTCATTCCTGAACCACTCGAGTCTTCGAACGACACGGAGGCGCGCTATTCGCTCACGACGCCAACGGCTCGAACCGGCGCGCCGTCGCTTGCGAGCGCCAGCGGATACGCCCGGAGCTCGAACCGGTCCCCGACCGCTCCGAGTCCGGTCAGGTTCTCGAGGATCAGCGACTCGTCGCCCAGCAGCGCGTGGTGGGCCTGAACCCCCTCCGGCTCGTCCGCACTCGCGTTTTCTGTCGGCGTCGGATCCGGATTGAGCGCGTCCACGGCGACGTCGAGGCCCCGGTCGGCACACGTTTCGGCCGCGGCCGGCGAGAGATAGGGGTGCTCGAGATACTGGTCAGTCCCCCAGTGGGCGTCCCAGCCGGTCCAGAACGCGACGAGATCGGCGTCACTGTCGGGCACTCGCGATGCGGGAATCGGCTCGCGAGCCTCGAGGTCGCGACAATCGACCCGGACGGCGTCGAAGACGAACCGCTCGAGGGGGTAGCCGTCGAGCGTCTTTCCGTCGGGTTCGGTGTGGGCGGGCGCGTCGACGTGGGTCCCGGTGTGGCTGCCGCACTCGAGGGCCGAGACGCGAGCCTCGTCCTCCTCGTCGGTCGCGTGGGGGCGGACGGCGACCTCGGGGTCGCCGGGATAGGTCTGCATCCCCGTCTCGATCGGCTGGGTGAGATCGACGTGCATACGTGATCGCCGTCGCCGGACGGACATAATGCTGTGCGAACGCGTTCACCGAGCGGCGACCGTTCCCTCCCCTGGACGGTCGAACGCGGGTCACCGGATCATATATCATGATTTATGCCACCGCTCGACAATGTATGGGCATGCGACTCAAAGGCAAGACAGCATTTATCACGGGTGCAGGGTCCGGCCTCGGCCGGGAAGCAGCGCAATTGTTCGCCGAGGAGGGTGCGACGATCGTCGCGGCCGATATCGACCTCGAGGGCGCCGAGGAGACGATCGACCGCGTCGAGGACGCGGGGCAAGCGGGCACCGCGCTCGAGTTGGATGTCCGCGACGCCGACGCGGTCCACGCGGCCGTCGACGAGGCGGTCTCGGAGTTCGGTCTCGATATCATGGTGAACAACGCGGGCGTGAGCCACGAGCGCGCGACGGTCGAGGAGATCGACGAGGGCGAGCGTGACCGAGTGATTGACGTCAACGTCAAGGGCGTCTGGAACGGCTGTCACGCCGTGATTCCCCACTTCAGGGAGCAGGGGTCGGGAGCCATCGTCAACACGGCGTCGCTGGCCGGCGTCATCGGCGCGCCGCAGTTGGGAGCCTACTCGCTGTCGAAGGGTGCAGTCGTCAACTTCACGCGGACGGTCGCGGCGGAGGTCGGGCCGGCCGGCGTTCGGGCGAACGCGGTCTGTCCGGGCGTGACGGACACCGCGATGCCCCGGCAGAACCGAACTGAGGAGGAGTGGGAGGCGACCAAAGCGGAGATGTCTCGCCACTATCCGCTGAAGCGTCTCGGGGAGCCCGAAGATATCGCGAACGCGATGTTGTTCTTGGCGAGCGACGAAGCCGACTGGATCACCGGCCAGGCGCTGGTCGTCGACGGCGGCTTCTCCTGTACGTAACGGTCGACCCCGTTTCCGGAGGGGAAGCGTTTCGGGACCGGCGGCCGAACGCCCGCCATGACTACTGACGAGTCCTCTGTGCAGCAGGCGATCGACCTCGCGGAATCGGCGGCCGCGAACGGCAACACCCCCTTCGGCTCCCTGCTCGTCGTCGACGACGCGGTCGTTCGGACGGCCGAGAACACCACGCTCACTGACGACGACATCGCGGCTCATCCCGAGTTAAAACTGGCTCGGTGGGCCGCGAGCGAACTCGAGCCAGACGAACTCGAGTCCTGTACCATGTACACGAGCACCGAGCCGTGTCCGATGTGTGCGAGCGCGATCGTCTACGCGGGGCTGGGCCGGGTCGTCTACAGCGTCCCCGTCGACTCGCTCGCGGACGTTCGGGACGACGGCGTGATCGAAATCCCCTGTGAGGAAGTTATTGATCGGGCCGACGGGTCGACGATCGTGGAGGGACCGGTGCTCGAGGACGAGGGACTTGCGGTCCACGAGGACTACTTCTTGTCGTAACCTCGAGACGGATCGGGTCATCGGCTTTTCGCCAAGTTCCGCCATCCATCCTGTGGTTGTGCCGTCGCACCGGGTCGCCTCGAGCGCGAGTAACTGACTCGGTTGCCACTCCAAACATTTTATATCCTTAAAATTAACTTCAAAATAATGGCGGACGATGGAGTGATACTCCGCCTCAACGTCATTATCGCACTACTGATCGTCCTACTGCTGGTATCCGTTCTCCCGATCGCAGTGGCGTTCGGTCCGCTCTTCATAATTGTGTTCATCATCATTTCACCAGTGATCCTTCTGGCAATCGTGCAACTCTACGATTAGAACTCCGCAGCGACGCGCGGGATACTCCGACCCCACCCCGCGATATCGACCCTCGAGAGCAGTCCGATCGACAGTCGTCCGATAGCGTGCCATTGACCGCGCTCAGCGGGGAGTGGTCGCCGTCTCGTCCCGAAGCACTGTCCGATAGCGCTCGCCGGCCGAGTCCTCAGCCTCGAGCGCGTCCCGAATCGTCGGCGAGATCCACTTCCGATCGCCGTCCGCGCCGTCGGCCAGCCGGCCGTCGAAGCCGTCGGTCCGGAGGTCGGACGGCAGGAACCGCTCGTAGACTGGCAGCCGCTCTCCCAGTGGAACGCCCGCGTGGGCCGCGATCTCCTCGAGTTCCCTGAGCGCGGGCCATTTGTATTCGGGATTGATGTAATCGTCGGTGACCGGCGAGACGCCGCCGAGGTCGTCGACGCCGCAGTCGATCAGGTCCTTGGCGGGGGCGAGGTTCGGCGGCACCTGGACAGAGATCTCCTCGGGCAGGGCGACGCGGGCCATCGCCGTGACCTGCCGCATGGTCGCGAGGTCGGGCGAGCCCCCTGACCAGCGTTCGTTCTCCACCACCGGCTGGACGATCACCTCCTGAATGTGGTCGTACCGATCGTGCAGTTCGCGGATCGCGAGCAGGCTCTCCGCGCGATCCCGCCAGTTCTCGCCGATTCCCACCAGAATTCCGGTCGTAAAGGCCACGTCCAGTTCGCCGGCGTTTTTCAGGGTCCGCAGCCGCTGGCCGGGCACCTTGCGCCGCGGCCCGGCGTGGGCCCCAACTTCCGCGGTCGTCTCGAGCATCACGCCCATGCTGGCGTTGACGTCCGCGACGGTCGCCAGCTGCTCGCGGGTCTGATCGCCCGGATTGGCGTGCGGGAGGAGTCCCTCCTCAAGCGCCACTTCACAGGCCTCGCGCAGATAGGTATGAATCGAGTCGTGGCCCCACTCCTCGAGTTGCGCGTGAATCTCCGTGTAGCGGTCGTCGGGATCGTCGCCGAACGTGAACAGCGCTTCCGTACAGCCCGCGTCGGCCCCGCGCCGGCAGATATCGCGGATCTCCTCGAGCGAGAGCAGTTCGGCCTGCCCCGGCGGATCGAAGTAGGTACAGTAGGTACAGGTGTAGCGACAGGCCGTGGTGAGCGGGATGAACACGTTTCGCGAAAACGTCAGCGCCGGCGGTGCCTCGACATCGTTCGGGCTGACCTGCAGGAGCTCTTCGACGGCCCCGTCGTCGACCGCGATATCGACGCCGTACTCGCTCGCCCCGGGAAACATTACCTCTGGATGTCGTCCCTTGGCACATAAGGACTGCCTTCCTGTGCGGCGGGCTGGCGGGCAACCACCGCGTTACTTCGTTGTGACACTCTCGTCGCGAACGATGTCGACGCGTCCGTCACGCTCGTCGAGTTCGAACCCGAACGCCCGGAGACGGGCGGGTGCGCGATTCGTCTCGAGCCCGTGGACGAGTACCTCGACGAGATCCGTCGGTTCGTCGATGTCGGTCGCCAGTCGGAACGAGTCGACCGTCTCGAGGCTGGCACCGACGTCGCGAGCGATCTCGCGATGGTCGAGATAGGAGGCTCCGTGGTAATCCACAAGGAATTCGGGATGTCGAACGACGAGCGCGTTCGTCCCGCCGCCGCGCCCCGGCGCGATCGCGATAGTGGCCTCGGTAGAGAGGAGCGTCTCGAGCGCGTCGGGGGTCGCCAGCGCGAGGTCGGCCATGACGACGGCGACGGCGTCGGGAACGTCGTCCGCACGGTCGCGGCGCTCACTTCCCGGGAGTCGCGCGTTGACCGCGTCCGTCAGCGATCGATCGTCGACCGTACCCGATACCGACGCGGCGACCTCGCCCGGGAGATCGAACGCCTCGAGATCGAGTGGCGCAGTCGAGACGATCCTCGGTTCGTGTCCCGCGCCGACGATCGCACAGAGGACGTCTGCAAGCATGGCGCGGGAAAGCGCCCCGCGCTCGGCCGGCGTGAGTACGGACTCGAGGCGAGTCTTCGGCATCTCGGCGGCGAACGGGACCAGAACGCGCATCTGAATCTGGTTGCGGTAGTTCGGGCACGCTCAAAAACACGTCGGAGTGCACCCGTTCGCCGTCGAAAAATACACGCCGCGAACAGTCCGCACTGCGAGCGCGACTGTGCTCCCGGGCTCGTGCCCCCCGACACGAGTCCGTTCGCTCGCGATTTTCGAACGAACGACGGCCTAGAACAGCGGCTCGAGTTCGTCCTCGTCGTCCTCGACGAGTTCCTCGAGGTTCTCGCTGCTGTCTTGCTGGATGTCGTCGATGTTGTCCTGGGCCTCGATCGCGACTTGTTGCAGCCGTTTGATCCGCGGGACGTTCGTCACGCCGGAAAGCAAGATCGCCGCAGCCACTTCGGGCTCCCCGCGCGGGAAGTCGCCGCCGCGAACTTCCATGCTTCCCGTTTCCTCCTCGAGCCACTTCCGCCCGCGCTCGATGCCTTTCCGGTTCAGATACTCCGAGGGTCCGGAAAGCACGAGCAGGGCGCGCTCGGTGCCTTCGATCTCACACGGGAGCGTGAGGCGGCCGAGTGCGGCCTTGCGGACAAGGCTCGTGATTCGGTTCGTCGTGTTCGCGGCGTCGAGATTGTCGTCGCCGCCGTCGTCGCCGGTGAACCGAGAAAGCAGGCCGCCACTCGAGTTCACCTCGACATCCTCCGAGGCGAAGCCGACGGTGGAGACACCACCGCCGGAGAGCGTGTTGATGATCTCGGAGGAGTCGACGACGCTCTCGGCGACTTCCTGTCCCTCTCCGACCTCGCCGGCGCCGAAGAGGATGCCAAAGCGGCGGACGATTTCCTCGTTGATCTGGTCGTAGCCGCCTTCCATGGACTCGCCGGTCTGTCGCCACGAGTCGTTGTCGAAGACGAGCAGGTTGTCGACCTCGCGGACGAACGTCTGAAACGATCTGGCCGCGTTGAGCGTGTAGATCCCGCCTTCGTCCGTCCCCGGCAGGACGCCGAGGCCGTAGACCGGGATCGTATAGATTCGTTTGAGGTGTTTGGCGAGGACGGGCGCGCCACCGGAACCGGTGCCGCCGCCCATACCGGCGACGATCAGAAAGGCGTCGACCTCGTGGGTCGGGATCGAGTCGATGGCGTTCTGTACCTCGTCGATGTCCTCCTCGGCGACTTCCGCGCCGAGTTCGTTGTCAGCACCCACGCCGTGGCCCTTGACGCGGGCCTGGCCGATGAGTACGCGATTCTCCTGTGGTATATTATCGAGACCGATGAGGTCCGCCTTCGCGGAGTTGACGGCAATCGCCGCGCGGACGATTCCGCTACCCGTCCGATCGTCGTAATCGAGGAATCGATCGACGATTTTGCCACCGGCCTGTCCGAATCCGATCATCGCCAGCTTCATTGTTTGTTTGGGGGCTCCGTTGAATTGGTACCAGTGCAATGGAGGATATAAGTCTTGTGCTGAACTGAATTTCACGTCTTCTTTACTATTCCTCCATATCGGATGACTGGAGTGGTATTTGCGCCGATTCTCCGAACTCGAAAACGCCGCGTACTGCGTCTCGTACTGTTTTTTAAGTTAGGTGTTGTCTCGACCCCGATCGCGACGTAATCAGTTGCTATGGACGACGACGACTCCGATCTGGAAGTCAGATCGTTTTCGCCGATCGTTCCTGACGGTCCGTCCCGTTGCGGCCGAGATACGCGCCGAGTGTCGTCATCGATGCCGGATCCCGGCCAAAGGCGGTCACGTCGTTATCGTCGACGGTGTTGTCGAACTCGAGCGATCGAGCCTGATCGAGGCCGAACGGAACGAACGGCAGCGGACCGATCGCCCAGAGCCCGAGCTTGGCCAGTCCCATCGGGATCGTTCCGATTCTGACGTCTTTTCCTTCGGCGCCGTAAGCGAGCTCCGTCACGTCCGCGAGCGTGACGATCTGCGGGCCGGCGAGCTCGTAGGTCTCGCCGATATGGGCGTCGTCTTCGAGCGCGTCGGCCAGCATGGGGACGAGATCACCGACCCAGATGGGTTGAAACCGCGTCTTTCCGCCACCCGGCAACGCCGTCAGGTACGGTGTCGTCAGCGTCTTCGTGAAACCGACGAACTCGTCGCCGTCGCCGAAAACGACCGACGGCCGAACGATCGTCCACTCGAGCGCGGAGTCGCGGACCACCGCCTCTGCCTCGCCCTTGGCGCGAATGAACGCGGTCGCGCCGTTCGGATCGGCCCCGAGCCCACTCATCTGTAGGAATCGGTCGACGCCGCCGGCTTCGGCGGCGCGAACGAGGTTCTCCGTGCCCCGGAGGTGGACTTCCCGGTGGCTCGTCCCGCGGGGCGGGTCGAACAGCGGCGAGAGCGAGACGAGGTTGACGACGGCGTCGTGGCTCGCGACGGTGTCGACGATCGAGTCGTAGGCGCCGACGTCGCCCAGCGCTGATTCGACGCCGTCGGGGAGCCGGTCATCGTCAACCGGTGACCGGGAGAGCGCCGTCACCTCGTGGCCGCGCTCGACCAGTTCCGCACACAGGTTCGTACCGATGAAGCCGGTGCCGCCGGCGACGAGGATCTTCATGGCCGAAACGTGACTTCGCAGCGATAAATAGATGGGCGGCGACACCGCGTGGCCCGTTCGACGCTCTCGACAGATTGTAGTACCCGTCACGAGGAGGGTCGACCATGCTCGTCACGCTCGAGGGACTGGACGGCAGCGGCAAGACGACGGTCTGGGAGGCCTTGCGCGAGCGCTACCCCGAGGCCACGTTCACGCGCGAACCCACGGACGATTCCTGGTACGGCGAGGCCGTCTATCGCTCCATCGAGGACGACGACGCCGACCCGCTGGCAGAACTCTTCCTCTACACTGCCGATCACGCCGATCACCTCTCTCGGGTGATCGAACCCGCCCTCGAGCGCGGCGACCTCGTGGTCTCCGATCGCTACTCCGACTCGCGCTTTGCCTATCAGGGCGCGACGCTCGCAGCAGCCGAGGGCTACGACCTCGAGGACCCACTCGAGTACGTCGTCGACGTCCATCGGCCGTTCTCGATCGATCCCGATCTGACGATCTACCTCGATATCGACCCCGAAACCGCCGCCGCTCGTGCGGGGACGACGAACAAGTTCGAACGCGCCGAGTACCTCGCGTCGGTTCGGGACAACTACGAGCGGCTGCTCGAGCGCGACCCCGATCGGTTCGTCCGCGTCGACGCGACGCAGTCGCCCGAGGCGGTGCTCGAGGCGGTGACGGACGCGCTGGCCGAAGCGGTCGGCGAGTCGCGCTGACCTCGTCCATCGATTCGTCCGTCCGCCGTTCCACCGGAGCAATTCCCGTCGGAGACGGTGGCGT